>NC_015656.1:3560000-3870000 GCF_000177615.2 Candidatus Protofrankia datiscae
ACCCGCCTGAGCGGCCGGAGCGGAAGCGCGTCGGCCGAGATACTCGAGACCGTGCAGACCTACCTGCGCGAACGCCGGTCGGTGGCAGCGGTCGCACGGGCGCTGTCGATCCACGAAAACACGGTGCGTTACCGACTGGAGCGGTATCAGACGATCACCGGCGCCGACCTCGCCGACACAGACGCCCTCGTCGAGGTCTGGTGGGCGCTGGAGTACGCCAGCATCCGGCCGACGGGCCCCGGCGCGTAGACCGCGTCCGAGGGTCGCTTGGTTGACGGGCGGGCACCACCATGGAAACTTTGCAACAAACAGTTGTTTGTATCGGAGGGCGACAATGATCGACGGAGCCGTCGTGGTGGATGCCGTGGTGCATCCCTACAACCTCGCCCCGGCGAACCAGAACCCCAAGGCCCGCGATCAGCTCGAGGCGGTCTATGGCGCGCACGTCCTCGCGACCGACCAGAACCGTCCCGAGTACCTGCTCACCCACGACGAGTTCTTCTCCGACTTCCCCTTCGAGGCGATCGCCGACTCGCTGTTCGTCGAGAGCCCGGTCGACCTCGCGGTCATCCACGCGCTGCCCAACCTCGGATTCGCCCGCGGCCACGTGACCGCGCCCGAACGCGCCGCGGCGTTCCGGGACCGCTACCCCGACCGGTTCCGGCTGTTCGCCACGGTCGACACCCCGATCACCCAGCTGGAACAGCAGGTCACCCAGTTCGGCGTCGACGGGCTGAAGCTGTATCCCGCCTTCTTCTACGACGATGTCGGCAGGGGCTGGCGGCTCGACGACGCCGACTACGCCACCCCGCTGCTGGAAGCCGCCCGCGACCTCGGCATCCGCAACGTCGCGGTGCACAAGGCACTGTGGCTGCCACCCGCCCCGCGCAGCGCCTTCAGCCTCGACGACCTGGATCTCCCGCTGGAACGGTTCCCCGACATCAACTTCCACGTGGTACACGCGGGCGCGGCCTTCCTCGAGGAGACCGCGACACTGCTGCGCCGGCACCGCAACCTCTACGCAACCCTCGAGTCCGTATTCGCCTACGTGGTGGTCAGGCCGCTCGTGTTCGCCAAGATCCTCGGCACCCTGCTGCGGGCCTGCGGCGCCGACCAGCTGATGTTCGGCAGCGGCTCCAACCTCTCCCACCCGGCTCCGCTGCTGGCCGCGTTCGACGGTTATGAGCTGCCGGACGACCTGGTGGCCGAGCACGGCTATCCCCAGCTGACCGCCGAGGACCGCCGAGGACCGCCGAGGACCGCCGAGGACCGCCGAGGACCGCCGAGGACCGCCGCAGGATCCTCGGCGGGAACGCGCTGCGCCTGCTCGGCCTCGACGCAGCCACCGTTACCAGCCGCGTCGCGGACGACGAGTTCGCCCGCGAGCGCCTGCGCGGTGTGGCCCGGCCCTGGGGACAGCTACGCACGGGCGCGACAGCGGTACGGGGATGAGCCGCCGGGCAGGGCGTGCGCACAGTCGTCCTCCGAGGAACGGGGACGACGGCGCGGCGCGGAACCGACGGAGCGGATCGGGGGCCCTGTGAACCGCACGGAGACGGCGGCACCCACCGAGGAGCGGATCCGCGAGGCGCTGCGCTCGGTCCCCGAGCCGTGCGGCCTGCTCATGCGTACGCCGATCGACATCTGCGAGATGGGGCTGGTCGACGAGATCGAGTGCCACGCGGGGAACGTGCGGGTGGTGCTCGTCCTCACCGACACCTCCTGTGTGCACTTCTCCGGCCTGAAGCGTTACATCACCGATGTCCTGACCGCGCTGCCCGGCGTCGAGTCCGTCGAGGTCACGGTGTCGACGACCCAACTGTGGACGCCGGACCGCCGGCAACCGGCACCGGGCTCGCCGCACCCGCCCTGAAAACGGACCGCCCGACGACGCACCGCGCACCGCCGGCCGGCGCGGCCGCAGCAGGGAGGCCCCGTGCTCCGCTCCGTGCGGGATCCGGGTTCACGGAACACCTCGCTTGTGGGCACGCGACACCCCTGCTAATGTTGAACAAACAATTGTTTCGGAAAGGGTAAAAATTATAGCATATATCACCCGCTATTGGACGACTACGCGAAGAAATACCAGAACATCCGCCTCGAACGCAAAGACGGAATCTTAGAACTGACCGTCCACAGCGAGGGAAAGAGCCTGGTGTGGACGTCCAATGCCCACGACGAGCTGGCCTACTGCTTCGCCGACGTCGCCTGCGATCCCGAGAACAAGGTTGTCATCATCACCGGCGCCGGCGACTCGTTCTGCTCGGAGATCGACTTCTCGAGTTTCGGCCTCTCGACCGCGATCGACTGGTCGCAGATAATCTTCGAGGGCCAGCGGCTGCTGAACAACCTGCTCGACATCGAGGTTCCGGTGATCGCCGCTATCAACGGCCCGGCCACCATCCATCCGGAGATACCGGTCCTGTCCAACATCACGATCGCCGCGGACACCACCACGTTCCGGGACTCCCCGCATTTCCCGTCAGGCATCGTCCCCGGTGACGGGGCGCACGTGACATGGACGCACGTGCTCGGGCCGCAGCGCGGCCGCTACTTCCTGCTCACCGGCCAGGAGCTCGACGCCCACCAGGCGCTGGACTACGGCGTGGTCAACGAGGTGCTCCCGGCCGAGCAGGTCCTCCCCCGCGCGCGCGAGATCGCCGAGAACATCGCGGCCAAGCCACCGCTGGCCCGCCGCTACACCCGGGTGGCGCTGACCCGCGAGCTCAAGCGGCTCATGCACGAACAACTCAGCCTGGGCCTCGTCCACGAGGCGCTCGCCGCGCTGTCGCTATGAGCAGCACGACGCTCTCCGGTTTCAACCGTCTCAGGCGGTACTTCGAGGACTTCGCCGTCGGGGATGCCGTGCGCACCCCCGGCCGCACCGTCGACATCGGAGACATCACCACCTTCGCCGGTCTGACCGGGGACCACTACCCGTTGCACGTCGACGAGGAGTACGGCCGTACCACCCGCTTCGGCGGCCGTATCGCGCACGGCCCGCTCACCTTCGGCTTCGCGGTGGGGCTCGTCGCGCTCTCGGGCTTCCTCGGCGAAGCGATCGTGGCCTTCCTGGAGTGCCAGCACCTGCGTGCGCTGGCGCCCGTGCATCCGGGCGACACGCTCCAGGTGCACGCGAAGGTCGTCGAGAGCGAGACCGGCAACAACGCCAGATACGGGACGCTGCGCCTCGACTACAGCGTCATCAACCAGAAGGACGAGGAGGTCATGCAGTTCCGCATGGTCCTGCTCGCCCGCCGCCGGCCACCCGTGGAGAACAACGGTGCCTGACAGTGATCCCGCTTCCGATGCCGCGCCGAGCGCCCTTCCCGACCGCGGCTCGCCGGAGGAGGCCGTTTTCGTCGGTCTCGGTGAGCTGCCGTCCGGGCGCTACCCGGACCGCCCGTTCATGGGGCAGCTCGTGCATGCCGCGGTCGCCGCGGTCCGCGACGCCGGGCTCACCGTGCCCGACATCGACACCATCCTGCTGATCCCGTGCCTGCACTCCTTCGCGGACCAGGCTGATCTGATCTTCTCACGGCTCGTCGAGGAACTGGGGCTGCACGGGCGGGCCAAGAGCAGCTTCATGCTGCACTCCGGCGGATCCACCAGCGACAACACGATCCGTTCCGCCGCGGGGCTGATCGCCAGCGGGCACGCGCGCAACATCCTGATCGTGCAGTCCGAGAAGTGGGGTTCCGCGCCGGTCGGCGAGATGATCGACATGCTCACCGCCAACGGCATCCCCCGCGAGTGGGAGAAGCTCTCCGGGCTGACGTTCAACGCCGTGGGAGCACTCATCACATGTCGTTACATGGCCGCGAGCGGCTCCACCGCGGCGGACATGGCGTCGGTCTGCGTGGCGCTGCGCGAGTGGTCCCGGCTGAACCCCAACGCGATGTACAGGGACAGGACGCTCACCGTCGACCAGGTACTGAACTCGAAGATGGTGACCGACCCGCTGCACGCACTCGAGTGCCCCATGCTCGCCGACGGGGCCGTCGCGTTCGTCATGACCAGTGCCGAGAACGCCCGCCGCGCCGGTAGGGACGCATGGGTGCGCATCGCCGGATCCGGCGGCTGCGTCTCCCACTACAGCATCGGCCAGGAGGCCGACCTCGCCGTGCTCGGCTGGGCGAAGGCCGGGGTGGACGCGTACGAGCAGGCCGGCTGGGGCCCGTCGGACGCGGATCTCGCCGAGGTCTACGACTCCTACGCCGCGGTGCTCACCAGCGGCCTCGAAGGGCTCGGGCTCGCGCCGAAGCACGCGGCGGCCCGGATGTTCGCCAGCGGCGAGTTCTCACCTGGCGGACGGCTGCCGGTCAACACCAACGGCGGGCTGCTGTCCGCCGGCCACACCGGGGTCGGCGGCGGCAGCGCGCTGCTGGCGGAAGGGGTGCGCCAACTGCTCGGCAGGGCAGGCCCCGAACGCCAGGTAGCCGGCGCCACCCGGGCGGTCTGCGGCGGCACCGGCGGGACCTACATGGACAGCCAGGTACTGCTGCTGGAGGGGGTGGCCCGGTGACCGAGACCGGCATGGAAGCGCTCACGGAGCCGTACTACGAGGCCCTGAAACGCGGTGAACTCGTCGTCCAGCACTGTAAGGCGTGCAATCACAACATCATGTACCCTCGCCATCTCTGCCCGTTCTGTTACGAAACAGATCTGAGCTGGGTCCCGTCGTCCGGCAGGGGTGTACTGCACAGCTTCGCGGTACAGCGGTTGGGGCCGCCCAGCGGATTCGAGAACGACCTTCCCTACGCGGTCGGGGTCGTCAAACTCGACGACGGTGTTCAGCTGCTCGGCCGGCTGTGGCCCGACCCCGACGGCGAGTGGAGCGGCTATTCCTGTGACGGCCGGGTCGAGTTCCACGGCGCGGACGCCGCCGAAATCGCGCACCGGCCCGTTCCCTGGTTCCGCCGGGCCGACTGAGAATCCGGGATTTCCGCCCGCCCCGTGCCGGTCCGCGGCGGTCCGGAAACCGCGGGCCGGTATTTCGCCGGCGCGGACGTTGGACAGAACCGGCGACGCTGACGGCGAGGCTGACCGGCCAGCCTGACCGGCGAGAAAGGGTGCGCTCATCATGGGCAAGGTACGGATCATCGGTGTCGGTATGATCCGCTTCGGACGGGATGTGCACCGCGGTGAGCGGGCCATGGTCGAGGAGGTCGTCGATCTCGCGCTGAAGGACGCGGGGATCACCGCGTCCGACGTGCGGCGCGTCTTCTCCGGCAACGCGGCCGCGGGCCTGGTGTCCGGGCAGGAGATGATCCGCGGGCAGGTGGCGCTGCAGGGCACCGACCTGGCCGGGGTTCCTCTGGTCAACGTCGAGAACGCCTGCGCGTCCAGCAGTTCGGCCGCCAACCTGGCGTTCGAGGCCATCCTGTCCGGTCGCTGCGACGTGGCGCTGGTCATCGGTGTCGAGAAGCTCTCGCACACCGAGAGGTCCCGGGCCTTCGACGCCCTGCAGGGAGCCACCGACGTGTCGGCCGTCTCCCCCGCGACGGACGGGCCGGCCACGAACTCCGTGTTCGTCGACGTCTACGCCCAGGAGGCCAGGAAGTACCTGGCCGAGTACGGCGCTACGGTCGCCGATCTCGCCGCGGTCGCGGTCAAGAACCGTCGACACGCCTCGCTCAACCCGCTGGCCCAGTTCCAGAAGCCGCAGACGGTCGAGGAGGTGCTGGCCGGGCGCGTGATCGTCGACCCGCTGACCCTGCCGATGTGCTCTCCGACGACGGACGGAGCCGCCGCCGTCGTGCTGTGCTCGGACAGCTACGCCCAGCGGCTGGATCGGGCCGGGTGCGAGATACGCGCGACCCGCCTCGCCGCCGGTGCCGGGCCCGGCTCGCAGCCGGTGGCCGTCGCCGCGGGCGCGGCGTTCGACGACGCCGGCCTCGGGCCCGACGACCTCGACGTGCTCGAGCTGCACGACGCCGCCGCGCCCGCGGAGATCCTTCAGTACGCCGACATCGGCCTGTGCGCGCCCGGCGAGGGGCACCTGCTCGTGCGCTCCGGCGCCACCGCCCTCGGGGGGCGGCTGCCGGTGAACGTCAGCGGCGGGCTGCTCAGCCGCGGGCACCCGATCGGGGCGACGGGCTGCGCGCAGCTTGTCGAGATCTACGACCAGCTCACCGGACGGGCCGGCGGCCGGCAGGTCGAGGGGGCCCGGGTGGGCATGGCTGTGAACGCCGGCGGCTGGCTGGCGGGTACCTACGCGGCCGTGGTCGCGACCATCCTTGAGAAGGCGGCCTGACAATGGGCAAGCGAGTCGATCTGGAGACCCTTTTCCACGAACGGGTGGCCGACGGGGTCGTGGTGGTGACGCTCAATCGTCCGGAGCGCGGCAACGGCGTCGTGCCGGAGCTCGTCCGCGACCTGCTGGCGGCGCTGACGACGCTCGAGGCCGACCGCACGGTGCGCTGCCTGGTCCTCACCGGTGCCGGCCGGCAGTTCTCCGCCGGCGCCGACCTGAAGGCGATGCGGGAGTACATCGACCACCGGCTCGCCGTCGAGCAGGAGCCCTACAACGCCCGGGTGCTGTTCCCGGTCACCCAGCGGATCGTCGCCTCGCGGCTGCCGACGATAGCGGCGATCAACGGCGGCGCCACCGCGGGCGGGCTCGATCTCGCCCTGGCCTGCGACCTGCGGATCGCCTCGACAGCGGCCAGGCTGGGCGAGACCTACATCAACATCGGGCTGCCGCCCGGCAACGGCGGGACGTGGTTCCTGCCCAGGCTCCTCGGCTCCGGCCTCGCGGCCGAACTGGCCCTGACCGGCGAGCTGCTCGACGCCGCCCGCGCGCTCGAGATCGGACTGGTCAACCGGGTGGTCGAGCCCGACAAGCTGATCCCGGCCGCCGTCGAGCTGGCCTCGAAGATCGCGGCGAAGTCCTGGCGGGCCGTCGAGGCGACCAAGCAGGCGCTGCGCTCGACCTGGCAGGTCGATCTCGCCACCGCGATGACAACCAGCTACTGGAGTGTGGCGGCGCTGCACCACGGCCCCGACCTGTCCGAGGGCATCGACGCCTTCCTGCAGCGCCGTCCGCCCGTCTTCAACCGCCCGGCCAGCCCCTGACGGAAACACCCGCGCCAACTGCCCACGCACACGGCGAGGCGGTTTGGAACCGACCTGAAATCCCAGATCACCCGCTGGGAGGAGCGGCGGGGACCGGATGCTGGACGGACCAGGCGGCGGGCAGAGTCAGAACCATCGTGAGCCCGCCGCCGGGGGTGTCGTCGGTGACGAGGGAGCCGCCCATGGCCTCGGCCAGGCCGCGGGAGAGAGCGAGGCCGAGCCCGACGCCGGTGGTGTTGTCCCGGTCGCCGAGGCGCTGGAACGGCTGGAAGACCCGGTCCCGGTTCTCCACCGGGATACCGGGCCCACGGTCGATGACCCGCAGCTCGACCCTGTCCTCCAACGCGCTCGCAGTGATGACGGGATGGGTCCCCGCCGGGGAGTGGCGCAGGGCGTTGGCTGCGAGGTTGACCACGATCCGCTCCAGCAGCGCGGGGTCGGCGTAGATGTCGGGCAGGCCGTCCGGCACCTGGATCTCCACCGTCCGCCCGGGCAGCCCGAGCTCGTCCAAGGCGTGCGGAACGACGTCGTCGAGACCGGTCTGGCGGGGGAAGACGCTGAGCACGCCGGCCTGCAGCCGGCTCATGTCCAACAGGTTGTCGACGAGCCGGGTGAGCCGGTCCATGGACTCGTCGGCCGTGGCCAGCAGCTCCGCCTGTTCGTCCGGCGTCCAGGTGACGTCCCGGCTGCGCAGGCTCGTGACGGCCGCCCGGGCCGAGGCCAGCGGTGAGCGCAGGTCGTGGCTGACCGCGGCCAGCAGAGCGGTGCGCACCCGGTCCGCCTCGGCCAGCGGCCCGGCTTCGGCTGCGGCCTCGGCAAGCCGGCGCTGCTCAAGGGCGAGCGCGGCCTGCACGGCGAACGCGGCGAGTATCCGGCGGTCCGCGGCCGGCAGCGGGCGTCCGCGTAACACCAGGGCGAGGTTGTCGCCGACCGGCACGTCCACGTCGCCCTCCTCGGGGCGCGTACACGGGTCGAGGCCCACACTGTGGACGGCACGCCAGCCACGGCCGCCCGGGAGCAGCGGCCTGTCAGCGTCCGCGGCGGTGGCTGTCCGCGCCACACCCACTCCCCCGCCGCTCCGCGCGTTCTGCCCGTTCCGCTCGTTCCGCGTGCCGGGCCCGCTCTGCCTGCTGTCGTCCGTGCGCTCGAGGAGGGTCGCGGCCGTCATCCCGAACGTCTCCCGGACCCGTTCGAGCAGGGCCGGCAGCGCGTCCTCACCACGCAGGACGCTGCCGGCGAGCACCGACAGGGTGGCGGCCTCGGCGGAGGCCCGCACCGCCTGGGTGTACCGGCGGGCGGCAAGGTCGACCACCCTGCTGACCATGATCCCAACGAGGACGAAGGCGACCAGCGCAAAGACGTTGTTACGTTCCGCTATCGTCCAGCGGTGGTGGGCGGCGAAGAAATAGTAGTTCAGCAGCAGAGAGCTGGCGACCGCGGCGAGCAGCGCCGGCCAGAACCCGCCCACCAGCGCGGTGATCACCACCGCCAGCAGGTAGACAAGGACGTCAGTGGTCACGTTGAGCGAGCCCCGGGAGTTCGCGAGCCCGATCGTCAGCAACGGCAGGACGATCGCGGCCATCGCGGTCGCGATCAGCCGGCGCCGGGGCCGCAGCCCGTGGGCACGGCGCGGCAGGCGCCATCCCCGGCCGGCCTCCTCGTGGGTGACCATGTGGACGTCGATCGACCCGGACAGTTTCGTGGTGGTAACGCCGATCCCGGGGCTGAGCACCTGGGCGAAGCGTCCCCGCCGACTGGCCCCGAGCACCAGCTGGGTGGCGTTCTCCGCGCGGGCGAAGTCCAGCAGTGCGGCCGGGACGTCGTCGCCGATGACGTGGTGGTAGGTGCCGCCGAGGTCTTCCACCAGCGCCCGCTGGCGGGCCAGCGCCCGGGGGTTCGCCCCGGTCAGCCCGTCGGAGCGGGCGACGTGCACCGCGAGCAGGTCGGCGCCCTTGCCGCGGTCGGCGATCCGGACCGCCCGGCGGATCAGCGTGTCGCCCTCGGGCCCGCCGGTGAGGGCGACGACGACCCGCTCCCGGGTCTCCCAGGTGCCGGATATCCCGTGTTCGGCCCGGTACCGGTCGAGCTGTTCGTCAACCTTGTCCGCTACCCACAGTAACGCGATCTCCCGCAGTGCGGTGAGGTTTCCCACCCGGAAGTAGTTCGACAGCGCCGCGTCGATCTTCTCAGGGGCGTAGATGTTGCCGTGGGCCATCCGCCGGCGCAGCGCCTCCGGCGCCATGTCGACCAGTTCCACCTGATCTGCCTGGCGGACGACCTCGTCGGGCACCGTCTCCCGCTGCGCCACCCCGGTGATCGTCTCGACCACGTCGTTGAGCGACTCCATGTGCTGGATGTTGACGTTGGAGATGACGTCGATGCCCGCGTCGAGGAGCTCCTGGACATCCTGCCAGCGCTTCGCGTTACGGCTGCCGGGGACGTTGGTGTGCGCGAGTTCGTCGACGACCGCGACCGCGGGCCGGCGCGCGAGCACGGCGTCGACGTCCATCTCGGTGAACGTCGAGCCACGGTAGGAGATCTCCTGGCGCGGGACGACCTCCAGCCCGTCGAGCAGCGCGGCCGTCCTGGGACGGCCATGGGTCTCGACGAAGCCGACGACCACGTCGGTGCCCCGGTCCCGACGCCGGTGCGCCTCGTCAAGGGCGGCGAACGTCTTGCCCACGCCCGGCGCCGCACCGAGGTAGACCCGCAGAGTTCCCCGACTCACGACGTCCATCGTGCGCCGTCCCCGCCATCGTGGCCATACCCGCGCCAGACCCCGTACCGGCGGCGGGCGGGCACCGGTACGGAATCAGGCGGGCCGGCCGGGGTGTGGGGCGAGGCCGGCCGGGACACGTCCCGCGGCTCCGAACACAAAAATTATGATGTACCGCCCTTTGCTACTTTGACATTTCAAATTAATACGTTAGACGTTTCAATGACCTGGAACGGTTCATACGGTTACACCAGCAGCATTGGCGACCGGAAGCAGCCGAAGTAGTGAAGAAAGTTAGGTGAGCTGCGTTATAAACGGACTCAACGGACGAACGGGCGATTACCGTATCGGCCATGGCGCCAGCGGGACTTTCCTGGCAGACGCTGCACGATGTCGGTGCCCTCGCATTGGTCGACACCGATTCGCAACGAGCTGCCGCGGTCGTACGACCATGCACCCCTGAACTCGACATCACCGACATCGTGGAAGCCGAACGCCTGGTCCAGGCGTGGGTGAACGCGACCACCCGCCAGGAGGCGGAGGCGGCCCTGGCCACGCGCCTGCGGGTCGACGCCGTGCGCCTCCTGCAGTCGCTGGGCTGGTTGCTGGCGATGTGGGCGGTGACCCTGCATCTGCGAACCGGTGAACAGCCCCACATGGTCATCCGGTCGTTGACCTACCGCGGGGTGTGGCGCGGTGCGCAGGCACCCCTTTCCGAACATGTGTGGGAGTCGCTCAGTGAGCGGATCCGCGTCGGCGCGCTGGCCGCGCTGACCGGGGACGCCGAAATCGCCAGCGCGTTCCGGCAGGCGGTCCAGCGGCCCGCGGGCATCGCCGAGGTGCTGTTGCACCACGCCCTGGTGGTGATGGACGATCTCGCTCGCAGCATGCACGCCATCGGTGTCGACCCGACCAACCTCGCCCAGACCCTGGCCGTGTACACAGCGCAGCCGTCCGCCCTGCAACCCCCCTCCTTCCGTCCGTTGAAATGAGCACCTGAAATGGGAGCACCGCAGTTGACGTGAGCGGTGCGGTGGCCACGCGCCCGGACTGTCCGGCCCGGGCCCACCCGGAGATGGTCATCTCCTGACAGCAATGACCATCTCCGGGTGGAAGCGCCGCCCGGCAGAAGCGCCACGGCGGCACGGGCCAGCTTCGGCGCTGTCCGGTGTCCCGGGGCATCCCGACCGCCCCGGGGCATGTGGTGTCGAGGCCGATGGTGGGTATCGTGTCGCCAGGCCGCCTGCTGACGATGCCGTTGGCAGTGCTGATGTGGCAGTACCGATGGCAGTGCCGACCGGGCGTCCTCTGGTGGCGGTCAGCGGTCGACGGTTCGGCCCGTGGGCGGGTTACCCGCAGGCGTACGTTTCCCTACCATCCACGGCCGTCCGCGCGGACGACACAGAGCATCCATGATCTTTGTCGCAGGCGGCCCGGGCTTCAGGCCGGGCGGTTCGGACACCCCGCAGGTTCCATGCGACAGTTGGATGTCCGGTGCGGCACGCATGGGGGCGGGTGGATGAGTGGAGCGGCAAGTGGGCCCGTGGGAACCAGCCAGGGACCAGGCGGGGAGCGGGCGTGTTCCCCGCTCACCACGGTGACGCCGCAACTGTCCACCGGACGCACCTGCCCGGTCACGATCACCGACGAGAGCACCACCGGACCGGAGAGCTGACGGTGACCACCTTGTCCGACCCGCCCACGGCCGGCTCCCTACCCACCCGTTCCGCGCCCATCGGTTCAGCGTCCATCGGTTCAGCGTCCATTGATTCCTCGCCTGCCGGCTCCGTGCCTGCCGGCTCCGTGCCCGCCGCTGCCGCCGGAGTGACGCAGCCAACCGGGACACCGCGGGCCCGGCAACGGCTGCGCACGGTGGAGATCGTCGAAGCCGCGCTCCTGGTCGATCTGGTGATCGCGATCTGTCTGGTCACGCGCTTTCTTCCCTTCGGCTGGCTGCTCACGATCGTCGCGACGGTTCCCGCGGCGACGCTTGCCGCCCGATGGCGACTGCGGGCGGCCTGGACGGCGATGGCCGCGGCGCTGGCGGTGGCCGTCCTCATCGGCGGCACCGGCTTCGCGATCACGATCACGTCCTGCATGATGATCGGCACGCTGCTGGGCATCGCGCACCGCCGTCGCTGGGGTCTCGTGCGCACCACGGCGATCGGTCTCGTCACGCTGTGGGCGCCGGTGGCGCTCGGCATGAACGCGCTGTTCTGCGTGCTCACCGATCTACGGGCGCTGGTGCTCGCCGAAATCGTCAACAGCTGGGACGGGGCCCGCAGCAGCCTCGTCCGCGTCGGTGTCGACCCGGACAGTCTGGGTCTGGGTACCGCGGACGCGCTCGTCCGGTGGGGTGCGGTGCACTGGTGGGTGCTGCTGCCAATCGCACTGCTGGCCAACACCGCCGGCAATGTGCTCGCCGCGGCCGTGGTCACCCGCCCGGTGCTGCGCCGGCTCGCCGTCGGCGCTCCGGAAGCCCGGTCCGACCACCCGAACGCGCCCATATGGGCGCCGGCACCGGTGCCGGCAGCGGCGTCGACGCGCCGGAAGCCGGCAGGTCAGGGGCATCCGGAACCGCCGCCGGCAGAGCAGCCGCCACATCCGCTGCCCGTCCGCCTGGAATCCGTCACCTACCGCTACCCTCATGTGACGCGGGATGCGCTGCGGGACGTGTCGCTGACGATCCGGCCGGCCGAGTTCGTGGCGATCGTCGGCGGCAACGGTTCGGGGAAGTCGACGCTCGCCCGGATCATCAGCGGCTGGCATCCCACCGACGGGCAGGTACTGCGGCCCGGCGACTGCGCGCTGGGCCGCACCGGCGGCACCGCCATGATCTTCCAACGGCCGGAGTCACAGGTCCTGGGAGTCCGGGTCCGCGACGACGTCGTCTGGGGCCTGCCCGACGGCGGCGCCACGGTCGACGTGGAGACCCTGCTGAAGCGGGTCGGGCTCGCGAACGTCGCCGACCGCGAAACCGCCACACTCTCCGGTGGGCAGCTCCAACGGCTGGCGGTCGCGGCCGCGCTCGCGCGGGCGCCCCGGCTGCTCGTCTCCGACGAGTCCACCGCCATGGTGGACGCCGAAGGCCGTGACCAGCTCACCGACCTGCTGGCGCGGCTGCCCGACGAGGAGGGGGTCGCGGTCGTTCATGTGACCCACCACCCGGCGGAGGCACGGCGGGCGCACCGCCGAATCGTCCTCGACGCCGGCCGGCTGACCTCGGTGGGCGCTCCGACGGGCGATATCCCGTGCGTCTCTCCCTGGCGCCCGCCGCGGGCCCGGCCGCTGCGGTCCGTCTCGGCAGCCCTCCCGTCGCCCACCCCGCCGGCCGGCTCGGCGTCCGGCCCCGCTGGCAGACCGACCGCACCCGGCGCGCCTGCCACACCCGACACGCCAGGCGCGCCCGTCACATCCGATATGCCCGCCGCGTCCGCCATGGACGATGCGCCCAGCGCGGGCGGCACGTCCACCGTGGCCGACGCGCCCGGCAGGCCGGAGGACCGGGCTGCGGGCCAGGCTCTCCCGCTGGATCCGGCCACGGTCATCCCCGCCCCACCGGCTCCGCCGACCGCCGCTGTTCCGCCGCTGGCCGCCGCTGTTCCGCCGGCTGTCTCCACGCCGCAGGCTCCGCCGAGCACCCCGGCTTCACCGACCGGGCCGGACAGGCCAGCCGTGTCCGTCGCACCAGTGGCATCGGTCGCATCGGTGGCACCGGTCGTACCCGCCGGGCAGCAGCCCGCGCGGCCAGCCGCGCTGGTCCGCCTCGACGGGGTGGGACAGGTCTACTCGCCCCGGTCACCGTGGGCCCGCCGGGCGCTGCGCGACGTCTCCTTCTGCCTGGACAGCGGTGAGGCGGTGCTGGTCCGCGGCCGCAACGGCTCGGGCAAGTCGACGCTGGCCGCCGTCCTCGCCGGTCTGCTGACCCCCTCGGAGGGCGCGGCCTACCTCGCCGGCCGGCCGCTGACCGCCTGCCCCGGCGAGATCGGGTTTGCCGTGCAGCACTCCCGGCTGCAACTGTTGGCGCCCACCGTGGGCGCTGACGTGTGCGCGGCGGCCGGCGTGGACGCGGCCGCCGCCGACGAGGCCCTGGCCGCGGTCGGGCTCGACCCGGAGCTCTTCCGGGACCGGCGGGTGGAGGACCTCTCCGGCGGGCAGATGCGCCGGGCCGCGCTCGCCGGGCTGATCGCCTGCCGGCCTCGGCTGATGATCCTCGACGAGCCGCTGGCGGGCCTGGACGCCTCGTCCAGCCGGATTCTGATCGACGTCCTGGTGAATCTGCGAATCCGGACCGGCCTGACGCTGGTAGTGGTCTCCCACGACTTCGACGACATGGCCTGTCTCACCGAACGGATGCTCGTCCTGAACGGCGGACGACTGGTACATGACGGACCGTTCACCGACAGCATCACCGACGGCACGCTGTGCCGCCCGCTCGCGCCGCTGCCTCATCCGCGGCCGGCAGGGGCTGGCGCGGAGGCCTGCCTCCTCGACGACGACCTCAATCTCGACGACGACCTCAATGACGACACTTTTAGTAATCATGATGATGCTTTCCACATCCAGGATAGCACTGCCCAGGTCGGCGCCAGCGGTACCGGCAACAGCGGTACAGACAGTGGCGGTAGCGGCGACGGGCATGTAGACGATGCCGGGCGCCCGGGTCGCGTACCAGCACGGGGACCGGCGGCCGCGGCCCCGCAGCCGCCATCGGGCAGCTCGGGAAACAGGAGCGCGCGTGGCCTGGCCGACCGCTGCCGCGGCCGATTCTCCCAGCGGCGGCCGGCCAGACACGGACGCCGTACCGAGCCGAACCTGTTGCGCTACATCCCCGGTGACACCCCGGTGCACCGCCTGTGGGCCGGCACGAAACTGATCATCATGGCGCTGCTCGACGTGCTGGTCGCCGTGCGGCCGTCCTGGCCGGTGATCGGAATGATCGTGGGATTCGTCGGCCTCTCCATGATCATCGCCCGGATCCCGGTCGGTGCGGCCCCGCGCCTGCCCCGCTGGTTCTGGTACGGCCTGCTGATCGGCGTGCTGCTCACCGCCCAGTCGCACGCGGCACCGTTCGTCACCGTCGGTGGTGTACGGCTGTCCGTCGGCGGCATGCTGGACTGGCTGCGGCTGACGTCGGCGTCCATGACGATGTTCGCCGCGGCCGCGCTGCTGGGGTGGACCACACCGCTGTCGGAGCTGGCGCCCGCCCTGGGCCGGCTGCTGGAGCCGTTGCGCAGGCTGCGGCTGCCGATCGACGAGTGGGTCGCGACGGTGGCACTGTCCATCCGCTGCCTGCCGCTGCTCGTGGACGAGATCCGCATGCTGCTCGCGGTCCGGCGGTTGCGGGTCGGAGCGCGGCCACCCTGTCGCCGGCTGCCGGGCCGGCTCGCGGCGTTGCCGCTGCACGCGCGATCGATCACCGAGCTGTTGTGCACGGCGATCGTCACCTGCCTGCGCCGGGCCGCGGAGATGACAGAGGCGATCGCCGCCCGTGGCGGGTTCGGCGCGGTCGCGCACCAGCCGGCGCGCCCGCGGCGGGTGGACGCAGCGGCGCTCGCGGCCCTGGCCGGGCTGGCCGTGGCGGCCTTCCTGGTGTAACTCCGCCCCGCTGTGGCCCCACGCGCGTCCTGGCCAGCCGGATCCTTTCCCACCAGGCCGGGCCAGGCCTGCCGTCAGCCGGGGCAGGCCCTGCTGTCAGCCGAGAAAGCTGTTGAGACCGGCCTCGTGGGTCTGTGGATCCGCGTCGGACGTCCCGGCCAGCAGCTCCGTCAACGGGCGGGGCGGCCCGAGGTGGAAGCCCTGCGCGTAGTCCACCCCGAGGTCACGCAGGGCCGGCGCCAGCGACTCCCGGTCGATGCTCTCGGCGATGGTGTACATGCCCAGGCAGCGGGCGACGCGGACCACCGCGTCCACCAGCACCGCGTCGGCCGGGGAGGTGTCGACGTGCCGCAGGAAGTCGCCGTCTATCTTGACGTTGGTGAAGGGCAGGTTCCGCAGGTAGACGAACGATCCCAGCCCGACCCCGAAGTCGTCCAGGGTGAACCGGCAGCCCGCGCCGGTGAGGGTTTCGGCGAGCTGGCGCACCGCGTCCGCGGCGGCGACCGCCACGCTCTCGGCGATCTCGATACCGAGCTGGGACGGGTCGACCCGGGCCGCGCGCAGCTCGGACAGGACGAAGTCGGCGAAGCCTGCGTCCTCGACCGACCGGCCGGAGATGTTCACGTGCAGGCGCAGCCGCTCCCCCCGGGCGGCGACGGAGGCGAGCGCGGCCACCGTCTGCTGCACCACCCAGCGGTCCAGGCTCAGGACCAGGTCGCTGTGCGCGAGCACGCTCATGAACTCGGCCGGACCGATCTCGGGATGCTGGCCGTCGTGCAGCCGCAGCAGCACCTCGTATCCCTGCACCTCGTGCGAGGCCAGGTCCACGATGGGCTGCACCTGAAGGGTCAGCAGGCCGGCGTCGAGGGCGTCCCGGACCCGCTGCACCATCAGGGCACGGCGGGTGAGGTACTCGTGCCGTTCCGCGGTGAACAGCTTGGCGCAGTTGCGTCCGGCCTCCTTGGCCTCGGTCAGGGCGAGCCCGGCATGGGCGAGCGCGGTGTCGCAGTCGCCCACGGCCGACAGCGGCACGACGCCGACAGTGACCGTCACCCGTACCGCGAAACCGTCCACCATGATCGCATATCGGGCGACCTGCTCACGCAGGGTGTCCGCGACGGCCAGCGCCTCCAGCCCGTCGCCGCTGTGCAGGACCACCGCGAACTCGTCGTCACCGAGCCTGCCGATGGCGGCGGCCGGGAGCGTCTCCGCCAGACGCTGGGCGACCGAGCGCATCACCGTGTCGCCGACCGAGTGGCCGCGCAGGTCATTGACGATCTTGAAGTTGTCGATGTCGACCAGCAGCAGCGCGCCGGTGCGGTCGACCCCGGTGGCCAGCCGCTCGGTCAACAGGACTGTCACCGCCCGCCGGTTGAGCACCTCGGTGAGCGGCTCGTGCACGGACACGTGGGCGAGCTCGTGGCGTATCCGGACCAGCTCGGTGACATCGTGGGCCGTACCCATGATCCGGATCGGCGTGCCGGAGTCGCCGGTGAGGACGTCCCCCCGCCATTCCAGCACGCACTCGGTCACCCGGTCGGCCAGATACATACGAAGGGTGACCTCGACCGGGGTGACGGTGGTGATCGCCTGGTCGAACGCGTCCTCGACCGTCGCCCGGTCGTCGGGGTGCACCAACAGCCGGAAGGCGTCGTAGTCGATCCGGGTGTCCGTCGGATAGCCGAGCATGGCCAGCAGCTCGTCGGACCACTCCATCTCGTTGGTGACGAGGTCCCATTCCCAGATACCGGTACGGGCGATCGTCTCGACATGACGCAGCCACCGCTCGCGCAGCCGCAGCGTCTCCTCCTCGTGGCGCCGCTCCGTGACATCAGTGATCTCGTAGAGGACGAAACTGTCGGCAATCGTCTGCCCGAACCCGGCGGGACGGCCGCCGATCAGGGTCCGGGCCCGGACCTCCAACCAGTGGGTAGTGCCGTCCGGCGCCTGCCACTGGGCCTGCCGGGACCCGGTGTCGGGGACGACCCCGGTCAGCGGCAGCCCGGCCTCGGCAACCGCCACGCGGGCGGAGTACACCGGATCGGCGTCCGACTCACCCCACGGGTAGCCGCCGTCCGCCGTGCCCGCCGGCCCCACGCCACTGTGCTCGGTGGCGTCAGCGCTGTCGCGCCCGACGTGATCACGCACGGTACCGGCGACATCGTCGTACGCGGCACCACCGCCGGTGGCCACCAGATCGAGCAGGGCTCGGTTCGCCCAGACCACACGACTGTCGGACGTTACCACCAGTAGCCCAGTGGATACCACGTCAGCCACGGAGCCGGCCATGCTAGCGACCAACGGATCTCCTCGCGCCTGTCAGCCCGGTGCACATCTCGGCTGGTCACGCTATCTTCATGGATCGCATGGCCTTCCCGATCGCATGGCGAGTGTAGCGGCAGGCAGGTGCGTACAGAACGTCAGGCCGTGGTAGCGGGTGTGTCTTCCGACGCCCGGGAACTCCTGGCATCCAGCGGCACGAAAAACCATGATCGAATCATCCGCGCCCCATTCGGCCCATCGACAATCGCGGGCCGCCGACAGCGCGCAAAGTCATGATCGCGCCGCCTTCGGCCCGCGGTGGTGGTTGCGTCGGCAGCGGCGTCAGTCGTGGATCTGCTGGGCGAGATAGTGCGCCTCGCCGAGCTGGGAGACCAGTTCGAGCTGGGCATCCAGCCAGTCGATGTGCTCCTCCTCGGAGGTGAGAATGTCCTCCAGGAGGACAGCGGATCCGACGTCGTCACGCGAGCGGGTCAGGACAATCCCCTCCCGCAGCAGACCGCATGCCTCGATCTCGTGCGAACGGTCGGAATTGAGCTGCTCGACAGCGGTTTCACCGACACGAAGCGTATTCAGCCGCTGGAGGTTGGGCAGCCCACCCAGGTACAGCACGCGATGCACCAGCTTGTCGGCGTGGCGCATCTCGTCGATCGACTCGTCGTAGGTATGCTTGCCCAACCGTCGGTAACCCCAGTTGAGCTGCATCCGAGAGTGCAGGAAGTACTGATTGACGGCCGTCAGCTCATTCGTGAGGACGCGGTTGAGCAGTTCGACAATCTCCGGATCGCCCCTCACGTGAAAACCTCCGCTATGTCAGCCCGATGACACAACCGGACAGCCACGGCGGTAATCCGTCAACAGTTCCTCGATCTCGTCGAGGCATCCACCGCAGCCGGTGCCCGCGGCACAGACGTCACCCACCTCGCCTGTGTCGCACGCGCCCGACTCAATCACGCCGCGCAACGTCCGCTCGGAGACAGCAAAGCACGAACAGACCAGCACCGCACCTCACCACGCTCTGGAGAGAGCACCCCGTCCCATATTCCGGAACCGGCAGCTCGCGACTGCCGCATACGGTCGGATCAATGACAGCGAGTGCTCGTAGCTAAGTTAAACCTTCCCTAATAAAGACCTGACACAAGAATCCCACAGGGACAGATCGGAGGCAAGCAGGGACGAGTGAGCACCACGTCACCAGCCGACCACAACGGGCCGATCAGGGCCGTGGCGGAGCCGGCCTGACATACGGACCCGCCCGGCACCACCGAAAACAACGGCCACCCACCGCGGAACACGATTTTCCGAGAGACGCGGATCACACCCGACGGCAGACCCGACCAGGCATCCGGATACGGTATTGCAGTACGGTACGGTCTCGTTTCGTGAAGGGGGGCACAATGTGCTGTGGACCAACCAGATAGGCCCATATTGTCCGATATCGCCCGCCATTGTCCAATATAGGCCGAAGATTCGACGATCGGGTCAGTGACGAGCATAACCGCTTCTCTCCGCGCACGATCGGCCCGTTATCCGTGACGACGGCCGACGCCCAGCCCACGCTGCCCGCGACCAGCGCCACGGCCGACTCCCGGCCCACAGCCGGCGCACCGTCCGCGACCGGTGGGGCACGACGAGGGCGTCGCGCCCTCGGCACCGCCGGCTACGCGGCCACCCAGACCGTCCTGCTCGGCCTGTTATTCATGGTCTACCGTTTCGGCCGACACATCGTCGACGGCCATCAGGCCGAAGCCCTGTCGCACGGGATCGCGGTCTGGAACATGGAACGGTGTCTGCGCCTGCCTGACGAGGCAGCCGTCCAGCAACTGGTCCTGCACTCCCACTACGCGACGATCCTGATCAACGAGTTCTACTACGCGGTCCACTTCCCCGCGGCCATCGCGCTGCTCGTCTGGGTCTTCGTCCGACACCGCTTCATCTGGCCCAGGGTCCGCAATGTGATCATCATCGCGACAGGCATGGCCCTGGTGATCCACATCCTGTATCCGCTCGCCCCACCGCGCCTGCTGCCCATGGCGATGACGGGTCTGATCGACACCGGCGCGATATTCGGCCCGTCGCCCTACGCCCAGGGCGACGGTTTCGCGAACGAGTACGCGGCCATGCCGAGCCTGCACATCGGCTGGGCCATCATCGAGGCATGGGTCGTGGTCACCGTCCTGCACAGCCGATGGCGTTATCTCGCCATCGCCCAGCCCGTGGCCACCACCGCGGTCGTCGTGGCCACGGCCAACCACTACTGGGTGGACGGCGTCATCGGCGGCCTGCTCGTCCTGCTGGCGGTGCAGGTCACCAGGCTGGCCCTACAGGCCCGGATAGTCGCCGTGATGCGCCCGATGGTGACCCGCCGCTCGGACACCTGCGGATCGCAGTAACCGTCCTGACCGCTCCCGGCCGACCGTCCCGCCCTGCCCTGCCCTGCCCTGTCCCTGCCCACGGGACAGCGGCGGCTGACGGGCAGGGCCCGGACAAGGTTCCAGGAGCCAGAGATCCAGAAGCCGGGGATCCCGGTCGGGCAAAGGCCAGAGCAGCCGGACAAAGGCCAGGTCGCCAGACAAAGGCCGGGCCAAAGGTCCAGGCCATTCGGCCGGTTCATCGGGGCGGGTCTGTGGGA
The DNA here is from genome assembly GCF_000177615.2 of Candidatus Protofrankia datiscae. Classification (GTDB taxonomy): domain Bacteria; phylum Actinomycetota; class Actinomycetes; order Frankiales; family Frankiaceae; genus Protofrankia; species Protofrankia coriariae. The sequence continues at coordinate 3,580,304 of NC_015656.1, forward strand.
GCTACGGAACGAGAGCGGAGATCTCCACCCGGCGGTTGGCGGCGCGCCCGGCCTCGGTGGCATTCGTCGCCACCGGATGCTCCGAGGCGAACCCGGCGGCCCGCAGATGGTCCGCGGACACGCCCTGGTCGGCCAGGTAGGCGGCGGCGGCCCGCGCCCGTGCCAGGGACAACGTCTCGTTGAGGACACCCGGCCCCCGTGCGTCGGCGTGCCCCGCCAGCAGCACGCTGAGCTCGCTCTCCCGTAGCACCGCCGCGATCCGGTCGAGGTGAACGCGGTCGGCCTCGGTCAGTTCCGAACTGTCCGTCGCGAAGGTGATCCGTCCCGTGGCGACGACGCTGGCGAGACGACCGGCCACCGATTGCGGCGTGGTCGCACCGGCCGCCGGTTGCGGTGCACTCGTGTCGGTCACCGACCGCGGCGTGGTCGCGCCGGCAGCCGGCGCTGTCGCGGCCCCGCCGGCCGCCGGGAGGGCCGGGGTGACCGACCGGACGGTGAGACGGTTGTCGACGGTGGCGGCCGGCAGTGTCCTACGAGCCTCGGCGAGGACGGTCACGCCAAGCCGGGTCGCCTCCCCGGCGTCCGCCACGCTCCCCTCCAGCACCACCGAGGAACCAGCGATCGTCGCCTTGTGCTCGCCGGCGACCGTCGTGAGCGTACGGGCCAGGTCCGCGAGAGCGGTGACCGGCGGCGCGGCCGCAGCGGGGTCGACCGTCACCTTCCCGGTCAGCGTGCCGGTGCTCGCCGCCGCGGCCGCGCCGAGCACCTGCTCACGGGCGACCCGGTCGGGCACGGTAGCGGTGACGGTGAGCGAGTCACCGTCGACCGCGATCACAAAGGGCCTGGCGGCGGCGAGGAGCAGCGCCGGCGCGATGTGGATGTCACTGCCCAACGAGGCCGTCCGCGCCCCGGACACCCCCGCCACCGCCTGACGGGCCGCCTCGGCGTCCGTGAGGCTGGGGAACGTGCCGTGCACGGTGGCGTCCCGGCCGTCGAAGCTCACCTGCGCACCGTCCTGGCCATGCGAACGCACCGCCAGGACGGCCCGGTCGGCAAGCTCGTCCTCGATGGGCTCACGCCGCAGCCCGAACGCCAGCAACGCCAACAACAGCCAGGCGACGACGAGGGACACGGAGAACACAACCGGACGGGGCCGCTTCAGCGCGACGATCTGGGCCAAGGACATCGACTGCTCTCCGCATGGACTCTGGCTGGACGGCTTTGCTGGCTGGGGACTGCTGACCGGGAACTGCCGGCCGGAACATCAGGGGACATCGTGGCCGGTGGCATCAGGGCCGTGGACATTGCATCACGGCCGGGGGCATCGTGATCAGAAACATCGTGGTGATTGGGAACATCATGGCCGGGGGCATCGTGACCGAAGCCGTCTTCGGGACGCGCCAACGCCAGCGCCAGCGGAGGAACGACCCAACTGCAGTCGACGGGAGCATGCGGAACAGCTCACCACTGGTCAACTCTCGCACACCGACACACCTGTGATCCGTACCGGGTCGCCGCCTATCCCCGGGGTGGCCACACCAGCGCCGGGCGTACGGGAACACCGGCACGGACGATCGCGGCCGGCTGGGGCAGGTGCGGCTGCTGCCGGGGACACCGGTCAGCCGCCCCGCCAGCCGGCTCGTCGGCCTGCTCCTCCTGCTGCTCCTGCTGTTCGGCCTGCGCCACCTGCGCCGCCTGCTCTTCCTGGCCGTCGCCCCGGTCGGCCGGACCGCCAGCGGGCTGATCGCCGTGGCCGGTCGGACGTCCGGAGGACCGCCGCTGCCCGTGCGCGAGCCGCATCACGACGGCAGCCGCCACGGCCCCGAGACCGAGCGCGAACCAGCCTCCCAGCACGTCCAGCACGTAGTGGTTGGCGGTGGCCATCACCACGAAGATGGTCGCGCCCGGGTAGAGGACACCGAGCACCCTGGTCACGCGGTGCCGGGCCAGCCGAGCGATGTTCCAGCCGCACCACAGCGCCCAGGCGCAGTGCAGGGACGGCATGGCGGCGAACTGGTTGGTGATGCCGGCGAGCCCCTTGGGCGCGGCGCTGGAGTCACCGGCCCACCAACCCCAGTTGTGGAACGACGCCATCGTGTCGATGAAACCGGCGCTGGGAAGCAGGCGCGGCGGCGCCGTGGGAACCAGGAAGAAGCCGGTAAGACTGATCACGGTGGTGCACACGATCGTCCACCGGGCCGCCAGGTAACTGCGGGCTCGTTTGCGGTAGAGCCAGACGAGGACGGCCGGCGTGACGATGAAGTGGAGCGTCGCGTAGTAGTAGCAGCACGCCACGGCAAGGGCGGGGACACCCTGCAGCCAGTGGTTGAGCCCGAGCTCGATGTCGAGGTGCAGGTCGGCCTGGATACGCATGATGTCCCAGCCGACGGCGAGCGCGTTGTGGACGGAACCGCCCGCCACGGACCGGGTTGCGGTGTAGGTGTAGTAGAAGACAACGATCATGGCCACTTCGACCCACACCACCGGCAGACCGTCCGACCTGCGGCGTATATGGACCATCCGTGCCCTCCGGTTCCGATCCGGCCCACCGAGTGGTCCGGCCGTCACGTCCGGGCGCATCTCGGGCGACCGCCCTCGACTTCAGCCATCCCCTCGACGTCGACCGTCACCGTGTGTGCCGGTCTCCGTCACCGACGCCGGTCGCCCGTGACGGCCGGCCAACGACCCGTACCGGACGGCCTACCAGGACGGCATCCGCCCCGACGCCCCACAGCCCCTCGGCCGACGACGTCGAACCCTTCCCCGTTACCCGCCCACCACCCGATCCGACTATCCGATCCGACTACCCGATCTCGGTTACCCGATCTCGGCCCGCCTCCTGACCGAGGCTACATCCTTCTGCCGACAAGAAGACTGCGTTACCCCACCCACCTGGCACAACCAGTGACCAGTCGCCAGACGAGCCGCGCGGGCGGCGCGCGAACCACGCGGCCGATCCGTGCGGGGAGACGGAGGTGTGACCTGTCACGTCCGTAGCCACCGCGGGTGACATTTTCCCGCGACGGGCAGGACAGGATCGACGCCATGGGAACAGATCTTGCGATGACCCTGGGCACCCGGGAGACCGCTAACCTGGAGTTCAAGCGGGAGGGCAGGGATCACAACGCCATCCGTGAGGCGATCTGCGCCCTGGCCAACGATCTTCCGGGGATGGGTGGCGGGCATCTGATCATTGGCGTCGACAAGTCCGGTAAACCGGTCAGGGAGATCGATACCTCGGATCAGGCGCTGCTCGGGCTCACCAGCATCCAGGACGAGGGAAGAATCCTCGACCGGCCTTTCTCGGATGTCATCATGCAGCCGACGATGCGCCTGGAGCGCCCTGTCAAGGCGTATCAGCGGTGACTTGACCGTATTCCTCAGGTCTTCGCGTCGGACGTGCTGGATGAACCGCCGGCAAACATAAATCTAAAATCATATGAAATTGCAACGCTACGCAACTACCAGAGCCTGATGCCGCTCTCGCATGACGCCCGCAAACCTATGTTCGATCTGCGGGCCGCGGACGGCGTGCTCGGCAGTACGCAGACGCTCGTCAGCCGATGCCACCGTGACTTCCGATCGCTCGCCGAAGAACTTCTGCAGCGGCTGGAGTCGGTGCCGCTGGAGGCCTGAGCCCGATACCCTGAGCCCGATACCTGGCGCACCTGGGGAGCAGCATGCTCCCACCGGTTTCCGCCGGCCCTCCCAGCATGCTCGACCTGTTTGGGACCCACCAGGGCGGACCACACTCCAAGCGGCCGGATCGTCTCACGGATTCGGCGCCGACGGTCCTCCGATAGCGAGTTCCAATCCTGCGATCGGCGGTTCCCGTACACCTTTCGTGTCCGGTCGCGGCAGCTTACGATTCGAGGAGGCCCGACTCAAGAAACCTCAGGTCCAGCACCCAGGAGGGGCGGTCGAGAATGGTCGGCGTACGGCCCGCGACCCATGTTCCCGAGTCCGATTTCGAGACCGTCGGATCCACTCCTCGCAAGAAGACGATCAGTAGTCCTTATCTGCACCGCCTGCAGCGCCGCCATTTTCTGCTGTTCGACGTCCTGCCGATTGCCGGTACCGCCGCCGCCCTCGCGTTTCTCACGGTGCACCCGATCGGTGTCACCGAACTCGCCCTGCTCTTTTCCATGTGGGTCGTGACCGGCTTGGGCGTCACCGTCGGTTATCACCGGCTGTTCACGCATCGCACCTTCAAGGCCGCGCCGTCCGTCGTGGCCGTGCTCGCGGTCCTCGGCTCGATGGCCGGCCAGGGCGGTGTGGTGTCCTGGGTCGCCCTGCACCGGCGACACCACGAGTGCAGTGACCGTGAGGGAGACCCGCACTCCCCGAATCTCGCCGGCGGTGGTCTGAAAGGCCGGCTACGCGGCCTGGCCCACTCCCATTTCCTGTGGATGCGTCGTCACGAGTACCCGAACGTCGTCCACTACGCGCCTGATCTGATCAGGAATCGTGCGCTGGTCCGGGTCGCCCGCCTCTACTACTACTGGGTCGCGCTCGGGCTCGCGCTCCCCGCGCTCGTCGGCGGCCTCGTCTACCAGAGCTGGGCCGGGGCGGTCAGCGGCCTCTTCTGGGGCGGCCTGGTGCGGATGTTCGTCCTGGAACACATCATCTGGGCGATCAACTCCTTCCTGCACATGTTCGGCACCCACCCGTACGAGTCCAGGGAGAACAGCAGGAACGGCGGGATCTTTGCCCTGCTGACCTTTGGCGAGTCGTGGCACAACAACCATCATGCCTTTCCCGACTCGTCTTCTTTCGGGCTGAGCTGGTACCGTCTCGACCCGGGCTACTGGCTCATAAAAATTCTTGCTCTCGGTGGTCTCGCATGGGACGTCAAGCGCCCGTCCGAAGAGCGGATGAAAGCAAGCCGTATATCCAGGAACGGCAAGCCCGCCCCCAGTACCACGGCATAAGGAGCGAGCACGTTGAAGCCGAGCAAGGAAGCGATTGCCGACTGGTGCCAGCAGTATGTCGCGCATCTCCTCGAGGTACCGGTGGACGCGGTGGACCCGGACGCGGACTTCGACCGACTGGGTGTCGACTCCGCCCTCGCTGTCTCCCTGCTGATCGAGGTCGAGGAACGCTACGGCGTCGATCTGGCTCCCGAGGCGCTGTTCGAGAACCCGAGCATCAACGCGGTCGCCGGGTATCTGTATGAGCAGAGCCAACAGCGCGTGGCGTAGTCATGACCATACCAGTCGAATCAGTCGACATCGGCCGGACGACCGGGGCGGCGGCTGCCATCCGCCACCACTACGACGTCGGAAACGCGTTCTACAGCCTCTGGCTGGACCACTCGCTGACCTATTCGTGCGCGCTTCGGGATGGCTCGGACGACACCCTCGAAAGCGCGCAGGAAAGGAAGCTGCGGTTTCACCTGGACGCGGTGCGGGCCGACCGGGCCCGCACCGCGCTGGACATCGGCTGCGGCTGGGGCACGGTCCTGCGGCGGCTGGCGGAGGAACACCGGGTTCAGCACTCCGTCGGTCTCACCCTCAGCGAGGAGCAGGCGTCCTTCGTCCGCTCCCAGGGATATCCGGGTGTGGAGGTACGTACGGAGAACTGGCTGCACTACGAGCCGGACGCCGCTTTCGACGGAATCGTATCCATCGGTGCGTTCGAGCACTTTGCCCGGCCCACCGACTCGCCAACCGAGAAGATCAGTCTGTACCGGGAGTTCTTCACCCGCTGCCACGGCTGGCTGAACCGGGACGGTGTGCTGTCGCTGCAGACGATCGCATACGCGAACATGTCCCGCGCGGACGCGAACAGGTTCATCCAGCAGGAGATATTTCCCGACGCTGATCTACCGACACTCGCGGAGATCACGGCCGCCGCCGAGGGAGTCTTCGAGATACGGTCGGTGAGCAACGGGCGGCTCGACTACGCCTGGACGTGCGAGGAGTGGGCCCGCCGGCTGCGCCTGCGCCGTGACGAAGCCGTCCGGCTCGTCGGGCCGGAGGTGGTCGCCCGGTACGAGCGCTATCTGAAGCTGTCCGCCCTCGGCTTCCGAATGGGCAAGATCTGCCTGTTCAGAATTGTTCTTCATCCCTTCCGGAGCGGATACTTCGACAGCCGTGGGGTGCGGGCGGAATGACGGTGGAGACCCCCTGCGCGGCGGTTGCCGCCACCATCGGTCCGACGCCGGCGGCAGTCCGGTTCAACCCCTTCAGCGCCGAGTTCCGGAGCTCCCCCTACCCGCTCTATCAGCAGCTTCGCGACACCCGGCCGGTCCACCGGGCGCTGGGCATGTGGGTGCTCACGCGGCACACCGACGTGCGCGGCGTCCTGCACGACCGTACCTTCAGCGCCGGGCTCATACCTGAACTGATCAGCCGGCAGGCGAGCCGGCTGTCGCAGGACAACGTGGCGCGAATCGAGCGGCTGGGCAGAAAGTCGCTCGTCTTCACCGACAACCCGGACCACGCCCGGCTGCGCGGACTGGTGAACCGAGTGTTCACGGCACCGGAAATAGCCAGACTCCGTCCCCGTGTCTCGCGGGCTGTCGAGCACCTGATACAGCGGGCCTGGGACGACGGTGGCATGGACGCCATCGCCGACTTCGCCGCGCCGCTGCCGGTCACGGTCATGTGCGACTGGATGCTGCTCCCGGACAGCCTGCGTGCACACGTCGGCCAGTGGACGCACGACATCCGCTTCCTGCTCGAGCCGGGGCTTATGAAGGCCACGGACTTCACCCGGGTGTGTGATGTCGTCGAAATGTTCGCGCAGGCCCTGGACGACGTTATTGCCGAACGCCGGTCCCGGCCGAGTGACGACCTGATAAGCCAGTTGCTCGCCGCGCGGACCGCCGGTGGCGACAGGCTCAGCGACGAAGAACTCGTCTTCGTGTGCATCATGTGCTTTGTCGCCGGCAACGAGACCACGAAATCCCTGATAGGGAACGGTCTGCTCGCGCTGCTCCAGCATCCGGCGCAGGACGCTCTCCTGCGCCGCCGGCCGGAGCTTGCGCCGGGAGCCGTCGAGGAGGCGTTGCGCTACGACAGCCCGCTGCAGATGACCAAACGTCTCGCGACGCGTGAGGTCGACATCGGCGGGAAACGGGTGCGGGAAGGCGATCAGATTCTCCTGTGTCTCGGCGCCGCGAACCGCGATCCCGCGGTGTTCGCCCGGCCGGACGAGTTCGACATCACCCGTGACGCGAAGGGGCATCTCGCCTTCGGCCACGGAATGCACGGCTGCCTGGGCGGGCTGCTGGCCCGGCTGCAGGCGGAGGTTGCCTTCGAACACCTGTACCGACGCACCGAACGCCTGGAACCGCTGGCAGAGCAGCTCCAGTGGCAGGAGCACAGTTTCATCGTCCGCGGCCTGACAAGTCTCCGGGTCGCGCCGAGAAGCATCGTCTGAATCGCCGGGACGCCGGGGTGAGCCCGATCGGGATCCGCTCGCGGACAGGGGAAGGAAAATGACGCGGCAGAAAATGTTGCTTCCGGATGTCCTGCGCGGCCGCGCCGCCCTCGAGCCGACCGGCAGAGCGTATGTCTTTCTGGACGAGTACGAGAAAGAAAAAGAAGTTCTGACGTATGGCGAGCTGCATGCGCGAGCGCTCGCCGTGGCCGGCTGGCTGAGCCGGCGCTGCGGTGCCGGCGACCGGGCACTGCTGGTTTTCCCACCAGGCCTGGATTTCATCGTCGCATATTTCGGGTGTCTCTATGCGCAGGTCGTCGCGGTACCCGTCAACCCGCCGCGCAAGCAGCAGGTGCAGGACACGACGCTGCGCATCGTGCGGGACTGCGAGCCTTCCGCGGTACTCACCGCCAACGCCATGATCGAGAGCACCCGATCCGCGCTGGAGCCGGTCCACACGGTCCCGCACTGGCTTCCGGTCGACCGGATCACCGACATGGCGGAGACGGGTTTCGACCCGTCGCCCTGCTCGGCGGACTCCATCGCCTTCCTGCAGTACACGTCGGGTTCCACATCCGACCCGAAGGGGGTCGTGGTCTCCCACGGAAACCTTGCCGCGAACCAGGAGATGATACGTCAGGCATTCGGCCATGACCGGAACTCGACGTTCGTCGGCTGGGCGCCGCTCTTCCACGACCAAGGGCTGATCGGAAACGTCCTGCAGCCCCTCTGGATCGGGGCGACCAGCATCCTCATGTCGCCGATGGCGTTCATCCGGTGGCCACTTCTGTGGCTGTCGGCTATTTCTCGGTACCGTGCCCACACCAGCGGCGGGCCGAACTTCGCGTTCGACGCCTGCGTCACGCGGGCCGCCAGGGGAGACATCCCGGAGCTTGACCTGAGCTGCTGGAAGGTCGCGTTCAACGGCGCCGAACCCATTCGGCCCGAAACACTGCGGCGGTTCGCCGAGACCTTCGCGTCCTACGGATTCAGCGAGAAGACGCTCTACCCGTGCTATGGGCTGGCCGAGGCGACCCTGCTGGTGACCGGCAGCCAGAAGGGCCGCGGCCCGCGCACCATCGAGGCGGACGCCGACGCGCTCGGTGACAGGCGCTATGCCGAGGCGTCCAACGGCCACGCCCGGACCCTCGCGGGCTCCGGGCTCATCCTCCCGGAAGAAACGCTCCGGATCGTGGACCCCGAAACGAAACGCCCGTGCCCGGCGGACCGGGTGGGAGAAATCTGGGTCGCCGGGGAGCATGTGGCGCAGGGCTACTGGCGGTGCCCGCAGGCGACCACCGACACGTTCCGGGCCACCTGTGACGGTGAGCCCGGCCGTACCTACCTGCGTACCGGCGATCTCGGCCTGGTGGTCGACGGCGAGTTGTACGTGGTGGGCAGGCTGAAGGACCTCGTGATCATTCGGGGGCGGAACTACTGCCCGCAGGACATCGAACACACCGTCCAGTCGTCACACGACGCGCTGAGATCCGGCGGATGTGCCGCGTTCTCGGTTCTCGGCCCCGACGGGGAGAAACTCGTCGTCGTGCAGGAAATCAGGGGCGACCAACGGCGGAAGGCGGACGTGCGGGACGTCACCGCGTCGATCCGGGCGGCGGTGGTACGGGAGCACGATCTTTCCCTGGGTGACCTGGTACTGACCCTGCCCGGCCGGCTGCAGAAGACCAGCAGCGGAAAGATCATGCGGGCCGCCGCCAGAAAACGCTATCTGGAGGCCGGCTTCGATACCTGGACGCCGGCGGCACCGTCAGCCGCCTGAAGGACTCGCTCGAAGAACTCGTCGACCAGGGGGAGAACTCCGGACATGGCAGTGCTGGAAGCGACGAACCCCGCCTTCGAACAGTTCGTGCGGGATACCGTCCTGAACATGCCGGCCGCGCGGCACCTGGGTTTCGAGTTCGGCCGGATAGCGCCGGGGGACGTCGAGATCATTCAGCCGTACCGGGAAGAGCTCACGCAGCACGACGGCTTCGTCCAGGGCGGTGTGCTCGGCTCGCTGGCGGACTTCGCCGCCGGCTGCGCCGCCGGCACGTTGCTGCCACCCGGATGGGTGAACATGACCATCGACTACACCGTCAAAATTCTGGCTCCGGCGAAGGGTGAGAAACTTGTCGCGCGTGGTCGGGTCGTCAAGGCAGGCCCTGTCATGACCGTCGCCGCAGCCGACGTCTATTCGGCCGACGGGGCCGAGGAGACACTGTGCGCCACCGCTTTCGTGACCATGCGTAATATCAGGGCGGCCAGATCATGATGACGCGAGAAAGCTCCGAGGAAGCGTTCGTCTTCAACCCGTTCACCGACGGTTTTACCAACGATCCCTATCCCTACTATGCGGAACTGCGTGACGCCGCGCCCGCCCACGAGCACCCGCTCGGGTTCTGGATCCTGTCCAGGTACGAGGACGTGTCGAAACTGCAGAGATCAGGGCACTCCGTCGACGAGCGGTATCTGACACGCCTGCCGCGGTGGAAGAGCGACTCCAGGACGCTCGGCAAGGAGAACCGGCTGATGCGCGGGCTGGCCGTTCTGGACCAGGACCCACCGAACCACACGAGACTGCGCGGCCTTGTCTCCAAAGCCTTCACCCGGCGTGCCGTCGACGCGCTGGAACCGCGGATCGCGACGCTCGTCGACAGGGCGCTGGACCGGATCGCCGAGGCGGGCCGCGCGGACCTTGTCGCCGAACTCGCCTTCCCGCTCCCCTTCACAGTGATCTCGGAGATGCTGGGTATTCCGGTGGTGGAGCACACCCGTATCCGCGCGCTCACCGGAACGCTGGTGCGCGCGCTCGAGCCGCTCGCCGACCCGGGCCTGCAGGCCGAGATCCGGGCGGCCAACCACGAGCTGATGGGAATCGTTCGCGAACTGACCGACTGGAAACGGGACAACCCCGGCGACGACCTGATCAGCGCGCTTCTCGCCGCCGAGCACGACGGCGACGTGCTCGGCGGGGACGAACTGGTCGCCCAGGTCATGTTTCTCTACATCGCGGGCCACGAAAGCACGGTGAACCTGCTCGCGGGCGGAATTCTCGCGCTCCTTCGCCACCCCGGCCAGTTACGGCTGCTGCGGGAGGATCCCGGGCTCGTAGCCAACGCCGTGGAGGAGATCCTCCGCTACGACACCCCGGTACACCTGATGCGGCGGATAACCATCGAGTCTCTTCCCGCGCACGGCGAGGAAATCCCGGCTGGAGCGTGGGTGGTGGCCTGCCTGGCCGCGGCCAACCGGGATCCGCGGTTCTGGGGGGCGGACGCCGACGAGCTCCGGCTGGACCGGCCGAACGCGCACCAGAACGTCTCGTTCGGCGCCGGTATACACCACTGCCTCGGCGCGGCGCTGGCCCGGCTGGAGGCCCGGGTCACCTTCACCCGGTTCGCCCGGCGTTTCCCCTCGCCTGCCGTCGAGGAGGTCCGGTGGAATGGTCGGATCAACGTCCGTGGCCCCGCGAAATTGTTGATATCCGTGCGGTAGCGAGTACCCCGACGTTCGCGGTCAGGGCCGGTCGGCCGTGGCGAGGAACTTCGCCAGCAGGCTGGTGATCGTCGCAGGCTGTTCCAGGCTGCTGCTGTGCCCGCAGTCCGCGACGATCCGCAACTGGGCCCCTGGAATACGAGCGGCGATACGCTCCGACTTCTCCACCGGGGTGGCCCTGTCGTCGGCGCCGACGGCAACAAGGGTGGGCACCGTGATTCCGGTGATCTCCCGCTCCACCGGCGCGCGGTCGACCACCCCCAGCACCGCCTTACGGATGGCGGCACCCTTGTTGCGGTTGAGCCGGCTGACCCACTCGTCAATCGTGGCCGCGCTGGCGGTGTCGGCGAGGAAGGCGGGGCCGAACATGTGCGAGCTGACCTTGCCCAGAATCGGTCTGATGCCGAACAGACGCAGCAACAACGCCAACTGTTTGTACTCGCGGACTTTGCTCTGCTCCTCAGCCCCGGCGCTGGTGTCCAGCAACGTCAGTGAACGCAGCAGCTCACCATGGCGGGCCGCGATGCGCTGCCCGACGAAACCACCCATGGACAGCCCCACCCAGTGCACCGGAGCGACGTCGAGCTCCCGGATCAGCGCGACCGCGTCGCCGGTGAGGGTGTCCATGTCATAGCCGCCGGCGGCCGCCGGAGTGTCACCCTGGCCGCGCCAGTCGACCGCCACACAACGGTAGCGCTCACGCAGGACCGTAATCTGTGAGCGAAACATCCAGCCACCGAACAACAGGCCATGCCCGAAAACAATGGTCGGCGCGTCCGGCAACCCCGCCGGCGCCCCGGTGCCACTGTAGGAAATCGTCACACCACTGACATCGATGGTAGGCACGCGCTTCCCTCGCCTCCGCCGGCGACCAACAGCAGCCGAACAGCAGCGTAATGGACACGCCCGCCATACAATGAAAGCAGGTGATGACCAACAGGCCAACCAGAGCCGAACATACGGCCTGGCACCTCACCGGCTCACAGCTTTCAGGACGGCCGAAAAGGATCCCGCGCCGCGGAAGAAGTACCCGAACTTCCGAACCGAATGCACTCCTCCGTATTCGCTCTTCCACAACCGCGACGTGTCGGAGGATCTCTTCTACGCGGCGGAGCCGGGGTGACGGCGGACATCGAGGTCGGCGTCGAGGGTGTCGGCGGCCGTCCCAGCCACAGCAGGGCCGGCACGGCCCCACCCGGTACGCCTCCCACGCGCCCCACTCTCCCATCCACCGGGAACCCCGGAGGATCTTGATAGCTGTTCGTGGCAGCGCCGGCGCGCGGTCCGGTGCCGTCGTCCGCTGCTCGCCGCTGCGCACCCGGCTGCTCGGCCGGGGGGTGACGGCGGCACTGCCGCAGGCGGTGCACGGCCTGGGCGGGGTCGGGAAGACCCAGTTGGCGGTGGAGTACGCCTACCGGCACGCCCGCGGCTACGACCCGGTGTGACAGATTCCGGCGGAGGTGTCGCCGAAGCACAGACCATGTTCGACGACGCGCTCACCCGACGCCGCCGCGTCCTCGGCGAGCGCCATCCATACACGATCAACATCCGCCAGGCGCTCACCGATCCAGACGCGCGCGACCCGGGCACCACGATCCGGACCGACACAGCCGAACCGACACAGCCGAACCGCAATGGCCAGCCCGCTCACGGCCCCGCTCAGGAGCATGAGGAAAGCGTGGCGTAGATCGGCGCCCGCCTCCGTTGCCGCCGGTCGGAGCCCGGCCGGACGGCTATCGGTGGACGAAAAGTCCAGTTTATTATCTTCATGGTGATCCGCCTGCATCCATCGCCCCAGGTCGGCGGACTTCCGTGGTTCATGGCCGTCCGCCGGCGTTCGTCCACGCCGCCGTCAGCGGTCGCAGCCAGAGCGGATGCCAGACGTCAAGATCGGCTTTACTCCAGTACTTGACTATGCCAGGTACTCGGCACAACCTAGAAGTGTGACGTTCGCCCACGATCCACAACTGCTCAAGGGAGTCCTCTCCCTGCTGCTGCTGCACCTGCTGGCCGAGCGGGAGTCCTACGGGTACGAGGTGGTGCAACGGCTGCAGGCGGTCGGCCTCACCGACGTCATGGAGGGCACCGTCTACCCGGCGCTGGCCCGGCTGGAACGCGAAGGACGGATCACTGCCCGGCTGGTCTCCTCCTCCAGCGGCCCCGCCCGCAAGTACTACCGGCCGACACCAGCCGGCTACGAGGCCCTGACCAGGGGGGCGGAGCTCTGGGCCCGGCACACGGCAATCGTCGACACCGTCCTCGCCCGCCCCCTACCCCCCACGCCGTCAGCGCCGTCAGCGCCGTCAGCGGCGAGATGAGGACATGACATGCCACGCTCCGTCACATGGATTGAGAAGCTGTCAGCCTGGCTTCTGCCACACAGATAGCACTTGCCATAAGCAACCCCTGTTTCGAGGTGTGGCTGCTGTGACATTTTCAGCTGGGCGCCGCAAGCGCCGGGCCATCGGCTCCGTGCTCGGCGCTCCCGCGGACCAGGTACGGGCCACGATCGCGGGGAACTGCTGTCCGCCCAGCTCAGGGGCGGTGGGGCGGATGAGTCGACCGGTACGCCGGGTTCTGTGGGCCGGGGCCGTGAGACGGCTCCGGCTGGCGGTCATCCATCTCGGGCTGCCGTTGCCGACAGCCTCCAGCGGTCCACCCGCAGGCTCGGGCGGGCAGCCCTCGAACGCCTGCGCAGCCCCGGAGCCCGAAAGCTCCGGAACCTTTTGACCTTGCTCCGGGTGGGGTTTACCTAGCCGCCCGGGTCACCCCGGGCGCTGGTGCGCTCTTACCGCACCGTTTCACCCTTACCGGCGTCCGAGGACGCCGGCGGTCTGTTTTCTGTGGCACTGTCCCGCGGGTCACCCCGGGTGGGTGTTACCCACCACCCTGCCCTGTGGAGCCCGGACGTTCCTCGGCGGCTCCGCGTGAGCGGAACCGACGCGACCGCCTGGTCGACTCATCCGTGACCGTCAGCATATGACACCACAGACGCCTCGGCTCACCCCGACGGTCCGCGGCGGGGATACTGCGTGCCAGGACAACATCAGATGCCAGGACGGGCACCGGCCGTCACCGCACCTCTGGCACAGTCAGCAACAGCACCAGTCAGCGGCAGGAGCGACACGGCCACCGGTTGGCAGAACGCACCATCATCCATCTGGAAGAGCACGACACCACCTGGAAGACGAAGGACGGGATCGGCCGTGACAACGCCCGGGGAACCCATCAAGAAGCTTGACGACACCCGTCCTGTTACGCCGTCCACTGGCGTAACAGGATCACCTGGCACAACCGCGCCCGCTCCGCCCGGCCCCGGATCCATTCAGCCGCCCGCCGGGCCCGTTCCCGCCGGGCCCACGCAGCCGCCTGACGGGCCCACGCCGGCCGGCGGGCGTCGCGGCGTCAGCTACGTCGTCTATGCCGTCACCGTCGTCGTCCTGCTGCTGGCGATCGCCGTGATCGTGTTCGTCGTGCGCAACGACCAGCGGGTGAACGTGTGGCTGTTCGGCTCCATCCACAACACCTCGCTCGCGGGCGCGCTCGCCGCGTCGGCGGCGGCCGGCCTGGTGATCGGGCTGCTGATCGGTCTGATCACCCAGGTCAAGGTCCGCAGGGAACTGCGCCAGTACCGCCGCGGCAGGCACCCGGCCCAGCAGTCCCGGACGCCCTGACCTGGCTCGCCCACACGGACACTTCTGGCAGGGCTGTCGGATGTCCGTGCCTGCCAGCAGATGTCCGTGCCTGCCAGCAGACCGCATCCCAGCGTAACCGCAACCTGACACATCGGAAATCAGCCCCGGTAACCAGCCAGAAAGACAGGCGCGGTTACCGCATCCAGCCGGGTTCAGTCGGCCATCTTCGCCGGGCGGAACTCCCCATGGATCTTCCCGCCGCCAGAACCGGTTCCCGATGTGGGCGACCAAACGGGTACGCTCCGCATAAAAGGCTGTTGCTTTCCGCGGAGAAATGAGGCTGTCGGGGTGGTCTCGGCGCGTGTGGAGCGGCGGCGCAGGGCACAGATCGTGCGGTACTGGCGTGCCGTCGAGATGTTCGGCCCCCAGCAGGTCGGCAAGGTCTCGCCCGGCAACCGGATGTACCCGGTCGACGGCGGTCGGCCGCTGCCGTGGGAGCGGAGGCATCCGCTGCGGGCAGTACCCCTGGCCGAGGGAACGGTGTGGCAGCACACGGTGTACTGCGGGATCTACCGCATCGCCGCGGTGCGGGATGTGCTGCTGGAGGTCTTCGGCGAGAACGAAGAGGACCACGATGCCCGCATCGACGGAGACAGTGCGCTACTCGCCTTCCAGGTCACCGACGAAGGGCGGATCATCCATGACTCGATCACCTTCTCCGCGTGTGCCTGGGCAGTCGGACGAGCGCGTAGTCCGGGGCCGAGAAAGGACGGATGGCTCGACGGCTTCGACGACGAGGCCAAAGCCTGTGAGCAGATCGTCCTCGACGTCGGAGATGGCAGGCTGGAGGTCATGGAACGCGCGGCCGGGCGGCTGAAGCCGTTCGCCGGGCTGTTCTGCGAGATCGCGCTCGGCGCGGCGGGCGGTGCGGTTGCGCCACTGGTCGCGCCGCTCGGCCGCGGGGGCGCTGGTCGGTGCCGCGGAGGCCGGGGCGCAGCATGCGCTGGATGATCATATGGACGGCGCCGCGGGAGACCGGCGTGCGGAAGGCGACGAGCCCCCGAGGCTCGGTGACAAGCCGTTGACGGTGCCGGACCTGTCCGCCGTCACCCGATGGCTGTCAGAACGCTTCGGTGTCACCGCCGATCTGGCGCCCATGGCCATCCGCGTCCAGAGCCGGCAGGTCTCCGTCAAACGTGCCGACAATGCGGCGGGCACGGACTTCCTCAACAGCTTCATCGCGGCCGACCTGGCGCTCGTGGCCGACAGACTGTCCGAATCCGAACCTGGGAAGGCACTGCGCGACTATCTGACGGCGGCCACCGCCATTCCCACCAACCACCGCGTCGACCTACGGCGTAACCCCGACGCCGTGCTCGCCGGTGTGCGACCGGAGCGATTCCCGCTGGGCCGCTGGCCCGCGAAGACGGAACATCCCCTGGTGCTCAGCCAGCAGTTCTCCGTCAACGCCATCCTGGCGTACCTTGCCGACAGCGAAGGCGTCTACGCCGTCAACGGGCCGCCGGGCACCGGCAAGACCACCCAGCTACGTGACCTCATCGCGGCCGTGCTCGTGCTGCGCGCCCAGCGTCTCGCCGAGCTTGCCCGGCCAGCGAATGCCTTCACCGGCCAGACTCATCGGTGGACCACGGCCGACCTGCACCGGTCGGTGTGCGCACCGATCAGCACGCTGACCGGCTTCGAGATCGTCGTCGCATCGGCGAACAACGGCGCCGTGGAGAACGTGTCCAAACAGCTCCCCGAGATGGATGCCGTCGACGAGGCCTGGCGTGGCGAGGCGTCGTACTTCCCCGAGCAGGGTCGACTCATCCTCGACGGCGCCGAGGCCTGGGGCGCGCTCGCCGCCTCGCTGGGCAGGAAAAGCAACCGCCAGGACTTCCGCAACACTTACTGGTTCGGGGCCCTGCGGGAAAGGCGCCAAGCCGTCATCGCCCCCGGCCGGACCCACACCGCCCCGGTGAGACAGCCCTCCGGCCAGGGCATGCGTGACCTGCTGAAGCACCTGACGGCAACCCAGCGGCCAGATGCCAGCGCCTGGCAGGCAGCCGTGAACCGCTTCCGCGAGGCGGAACGCACCGTCCTCGAGCTGCGCGACGAACGGCAGCGGGCCGCGCGGGCGCTGCGCGACCTGAGCGATGCGGAGCAGGCCGCCCGGACCGCTCACGACGCAGCCCGTGACGCTGAGCAACACCACCGTGCGACGCTCGCGCCGCTTGCCCAGGCATACCAGACGCTGGCCACACTGGAACGCGACGTACAACGCTGGGCCGAGCGGCGGACCGAACACCAACACAGCCGACCAGGCTTCGTCCAGGGCCTGTTCACCCTGGGTGGCGCGCAACGCGACTGGCGTGCGGAACACCAGGCCCTCACCGAGGCCCACCGTGCCGCCGAGGCCACCCATGACGAGCAGGCCAGAACGGTCACTGTCCACAAGCAGGCGCAGCTGGCTGCCGACGCCGAGGCAAGGGCCGCCCGGGAGGAAGCCTGGCTTGCGGAACGCCGCCGCGACGCGCTTCGGGAGACGGTGGACGCGGCCCGAGCGGTCTGGGGCCCGCATGTACCCGCCCACGCCCCGGAGGCGAACGGTGCCAGCGGTGAGGATGCTGCCGACCGCGAGCTCGGCTCGCCGTGGTCCGACCCTGAGTTCACCGCCGCCCGCACCCGGCTGTTCCTCGCCGCCATGGACCTGCACCGTGCCTTCATCGAAGGCGCCGCCGACCGGATACGCAAGAATCTCGACGCGGCTATGGACATCCTGTGCGGCAACGCGCCGAAGACCATCCCACCCGGCGCCGTACTCGCAGCCTGGCAGAACCTCTTCCTCGCCGTCCCCGTCGTCTCCACGACCTTCGCCTCCCTCGACCGGATGTTCGCCGATCTCGGGCAGGACGCGCTCGGCTGGCTTCTGGTCGACGAGGCGGGCCAGGCGACGGCGCAGATGCCGGTCGGCGCGCTCTGGCGGGCCAGACGCGCCGTCATCGTGGGCGATCCGCTGCAGTTGGAGCCAGTCGTCACCCTGCCCCACACCGCCCAGCAGGCACTGCGCCGCACCTACGGGGTCGACGAGGAATGGTCGTCGTCACAGGCCTCCGCACAGCGCGTCGCCGACAGGCTGAACCGCTACGGCACCTTCCTGCCCGCGCCGGACGGGTCGGACACCGAGCACGTCTGGGTCGGCTCGCCACTGCGCGTACACCGCCGCTGCGACCAGCCGATGTTCTCCATCAGCAACGACATCGCCTACGGCGGGCTGATGGTGCACGGCGTCAGACGAGGCGAGTACGGCATCGCACGCCGCAGCGTGTGGTGGGACGTACCCGCCGGGACGAGCGCCCAGGGCAAGTGGCACTCCGCCGAGGCGGACGCCGCCAACGTCATCGTCCACCGCCTCGTCGACCAGGGACTGGATCCGGCGGTGGACCTGTTCGTCGTCAGCCCGTTCCGTGACGTCGTCGCCGGGCTGCGGGGCAGCCTGTGCCGGGTGGTGAACCGGGACCATGTCGGTACGGTCCACACCGCGCAGGGCAAGGAAGCCGACGTCGTCCTGATCGTCCTCGGCGCGGGCGGCCCCCACCCGGGCCCGCGATCCTGGGCGGCCAGCAGCCCGAACCTGCTCAACGTCGCCGTCAGCCGAGCGAGAAGACGGCTGTTCGTCATAGGTGACCATGCTGCCTGGAGCACGCACCGCTACTTCGACGCGCTGGCACGTCACCTCGACCGCCTCACCGACGACGAGCAGGCTGCCATGCGCCGCACCGCGCCTGCATCCCTCCCAACACCCTGCCTGTGCGCACGGACACCGTGAACGACCGACGGAAGAGCATAGTGATCACGCGTGACGGCATGGCGGTCGGCCGGTTCGTGCCGGAACGGCATACGGTTGCCGACCGGCTCAAAGAGGCCCTGCGTGAGTACGCGGCAGACCCCGCCTTTGCGGACGATCTCGAAGCGGCGCACACCGACCTGCGAGCCGCCTTTACCGGTGAGGTCCGCACGTGGCCGGACACGTGCTCCTGACCACCGGTGCCGTGGCTGGGTTCGCTGGCCTGTCCGGTCCGCGGGCCGAAGTCGTCCTCGCGAACCGACGCCGGGCCGCGTGGCCAGTCGGGCTTTTCCTGTCGTCCGAGCCGTTCGCTGCCTCGCGGGTCGCCGGGAACACGGCTACTGGCCCGGCTCGACCAGGTGGGCGGCGTGGATGCCGTCGTTGAAGCTGCGCAGCACCGCAGGGCCGTCCGAGTACCAGTCGATCGTGGAGATCGACACCAGGTCGAGGTGGAGCCGGTAGAGGACCGCGGGTGAGGCGTCCAGCGCCAGCAGCGTGAGGGTCTTGATCGGGGTCACGTGCGAGACGATCAGGATCCGTTCGCCCGGGTGTGCGGCCAGGATCCGGTCCCGGACGGCGGTGACCCGCCGGATCGTGGCAAGGATGCTCTCCCCGCCGGGCGGGGCGACCGACGGGTCGGCCAGCCAGGCGTTCAGCTCGTCCGGGAAACGCTGGCGGACCTCGCCGAAGGTCAGGGTCTCCCAGGTCCCGAAGTCGGTCTCGCGCAGGTCGTCGTCGATCAGGTAGTCACGGCCGAGGGCGTCCGCGGTCTGCCGGGCCCGTTTCAGCTGCGAGCAGTACACCACGTCGAAGGGGACGTCGCGCAGCCGTCCCGCCACAGCGAGTGCCTGCGCCTGGCCGATGTCGGTCAGGGTGGCGTCCACCGTGCCGCTGAACCGCTTCTCCACCGACATCGGGGTCTGCCCGTGCCGCAGCAGCACGGTGGTGGTGGGTGGCGCGGGCGGGGCCATCCAGCCCGACAGCCGGTGGGTGGTCGGCGCCGTGTGCGGGACGGGCTCCGGCGACTGGGGTTCGGGCGGCTCCCAGGTGCGGCCCTGCGCGGCGGCGTCCATGGCCTCGTTCGCCAGCCGGTCGGCGTGGGCGTTGCGCTCCCGCGGGATCCAGGTGTAGCGGACCCGCGGGAACTCCCGCGCGACGTCGGCGGCCTGCGTCGCCAGCGGCCGCATGGCCGGATGTTTGATCTTCCAGCGCCCGCTCATCTGCTCGACGACGAGCTTGGAGTCCATCCGGACCTCGACGTCGGCGTCCGGGGCGAGGTCGGCCGCGGCACGCAGCCCGGCGATCAGGCCCTGGTACTCGGCGACGTTGTTGGTCGCCCGGCCGATCGCGCCCGCCCGCTCGGCCAGGACCGCACCGGTGTCGGCGTCGCGGACGAGCGCCCCGTACCCCGCCGGGCCCGGATTGCCCCGTGACCCGCCGTCGGCCTCGACGACGAGCCGGCGTGCCGGACGGTCACTCATGGTCGACTCCTATCCGCTCGCCGACGCGCGGGCCCGGTCCCGTCCACCGGGCCGGGCCCGTCCACGGGGCTGGTTCCCTCCGCTGGCCCGGCCAGGCCCACCGGGACGACTCGGCTCACAGGCCTGATTCCGTGGTCCGGACGAGGATGCGCCGGCATTCCTCACAACGCACGACGGCGTCCACGGGAGCCGCCGCGACCTCACGCAGGTCACCGCCGGAGAGTTCCAGGTGGCATCCTTCGCAGCGGCGCCGGACGAGCCTGGCCGCCCCCACCCCGGCGGATGAGGCTCGCAGCCGCTCGTACAGGGCCACCAGGTCGGCGGGCAGGGTCGGGACGATGGCCTCCCGCTCGGCACGGCGGGCCGCCACTTCGTTGTCGATCTCGGCCAACGCCGCGTCCCGGCTGGCCACGGACGTCGCCCGCTCGGCGTC
Organism: Candidatus Protofrankia datiscae; assembly: GCF_000177615.2. Lineage (GTDB taxonomy): Bacteria > Actinomycetota > Actinomycetes > Frankiales > Frankiaceae > Protofrankia > Protofrankia coriariae. The sequence goes on from NC_015656.1 coordinate 3,600,581, forward strand.
GACCCGCTCCTGATCCGCTCTGATCACCCCGGCCCGGGCCTCCAGCCCCTCGGCGGTCTCCATGAGCTCGAGCAGTTCGTCTTCGAGGACGCCCTGTCGGCGGGCCAGTGAGGCGATCTCCGCCTGCAGGTTCTCCAGCTCACGGGCGTTGGTGATCTGCCCGGAGTCCAGACGTCCGCGGTCCCGGGCGGCCCGGGAGCGCACCAGGTCGACCTCGGTTTCCAGTTTCTGCTGCGACCGGCCCAGATCCCGCACCTGGGTGGAGACCCGGACCAGATCGTCGTTGAGGGCGGCAAGCTGCGCGTCCAGCTTGTCGATCTCGGCATGCTTGGGCAGGTTGCGCCGGCGTGCGGCGAGCCGGTCAAGGCTGGAGTCGATCGCCTGTACGTCCAACAGACGAAGCTGGGTCGCTGGATCGGCCTTCATGTGCTCCTCACTGTGCTCCGCGGCTGTGCTCCGTGGGTGTTGTTCCCGGCAGCGTTCCCGGCAGCATCCGTCACCGCTGGTCCCGGCCCTGGTCACGATCGTCAACCTGGCCCTGGCCCTGGCGCTGGCCGTAGCCCTGGCCCGCCGCTCGGTCGGGATCCGGCCCGGCCGGCCACGGCGAGGCCGCGTGCCAGCGCCACGGGTCCGTCACCAGGGCGGAGACCGTGGTGTTCACCGTACGGCCTCGGGCGGCCAGACCGGCACGCAACCGGGCGGAGGCGATGTGCAGCCACGGCCATTCGCTGGCCCAGTGCGCCACGTCCACGAGCGCCACATCGTGGGCGGCCACGGCGTCGAGGACGTGGTGGTGACGTCCGTCGGCGGTCACCAGCGCGTCGGCGCCGGCACGCGCGGCCGCACCGATCAGTTCGCCGCCGGAGCCACCGCAGACCGCGATCCGGCGCACCGGGCGGTCCGGGTCGCCGGTGGCACGCACCCCGCCGGCGGTGGCGGGCAGCGCGGCGGCCACCCGCGCGCAGAAGACATGTAGCGGCTCGGCCCGGGGCAGCTCACCGACCCGGCCGAGGCCACCGTTGCCGGACCGGACCGGGCCTGGCGGCGGCTCTTCTCCCAGCGCTCCCAGCTCTCCCGGCCGCGCTGGCGGCCCGGCCGGCTTCTCCGGCCGCTCCGGTGGCCCGTCGAGCGGTTCGACGGCGGTGAGCCCGAGCGCGTCCGCGAGCGCGTCGCTCACCCCCGGGCAGGCCACATCGGCATTCGTGTGGGCGGTGAACAGCGCCACGCCACCACGGATGGCGGTGGCCACGACCCGACCGCCCGCGCTCGTCTCGGCCACCCCGTGCACCCCCCGCAGGAACAGTGGATGGTGGGTGACCAGCAGTTGCGCACCCCGTTCGACGGCCTCCCGGACGACCTCGACGACGGGGTCGACGGCGAACAGAACATGCTGAACCGGCATGTTCGGGTCACCGACGGCGAGCCCCACCGTGTCCCACGACTGCGCCCAGGACGGCGGATAGCACCGCTCCAGTTCGGCGACGCACTCGGCCACGCTGGGCTGCTGCCGGCGGGCGTCGGCCGGCAGCCCCGACGGTCCGGGCTGTGATCCGGGCGCCCCCAACACCCCCGACACCACCGATACCCACGAGGATCCGGGCAGCGGTCCAAGCGATGATCCGACCGGCGTTCCGGGCTGCCTTTCGCGATGGTCGCCCAGGTCCGGACGCGCAGGAGGATGTGATGCTGCCACCGTCCGGACACTACCGGGCCGTGATCGGCGCGGCCGCGCCGGCAGGTCCACCGCGAGGCAGCGGGCGCTGGCCGGCCGCCGCGCCGTACCGTGAGGCCCCTGCGGCAGACGGATCCAAACCGCACATGCACGTTTGTTCAGGCAGACTCAGGTTGAAGGAGGCGCAATCGTGACATACGCGCCTGCGGAGGCACCCAGCGCCCACCCAAGGACGTGATTCCGACATGGCGGATGTATCCGTGACGTTCACGATTGCCGGCGACGCCGAGGTCGTACTGAACCTTCCGACCACGCAGGCCGTACGGCTGATCGAGATGCTCATGCACAACGCGGCGGAGGCCCTGGCCGCACAGGCCCGCGGCGGCCAGTCGGGCCAGCCGGGGCAGCAGACCGGAGCGGGACAGCATCTCCAGCCCAGCATGCCGGGCTCCGTGGGCTGGGGCGACCCGCAGCACCGGGGCGAGCCACCACCCTCGACTCCACTGCGTCGCCCGCTGTAACCGGCCATCCCGGGTGACTGGTCACTTTTTGTAACTATTTCCGACCGCCGCCCGGCACCCGGTCACCCCCGGAACAGCCCCGGCCCCGGCCCGACGATCTCGGGTCCGGGGCCGGGGCTGTTCCGGATCCGGCATCCATCCGATTTCCGGCCCATTCCGAATCCATCCGGTACGCGGATCTCGGCGCTCGAACCCCCGACGCGGATCTTTGCTGCGCGGATACGACATCGGACTGGACATCCACACACTTTTCCCAAACGCGACACAATTCTAGATCAACAAGGTACAACTCCGCACAGTTCATCCGCACCGCTCATCCACCAGAAGGGATACGGATCATCCATGGCGGGGGACATACCAGCCGAACAGATCATCGTGGCACATGCGTACGTGCAGGCGAGCACGGCACGTGACGACGGCTCGGACCCAGTCGACCAGCCGCCACCGACCAACGAGTCCGCGCGGCTGCTCCACTGCTACGGCCGGGTCAGCATCGTCAGCCCCGCCACGGCCGCCCCGGACTCCTCTCCCGGGCCGGACGCCTCCGGCGCCACCGCCGTCGACCCCGCCCATCTCGACGGGCTCGAACGTCTGGGCCTGGCCGCCTTCCAGTTACGCGCCAGTACCGACTACCAGCGGGCCAAACAGGACCGCGCGAGATCCGACGAGCTGTGGGACTGGGACCGGCCGTGCACCGACGTCCCACCGCCGCGAGGCTCCTTCGGGCAGGCCCCGGACGGCGGTGGCGGCGTCCCGCGACAGCCTCGCTCCCCCACCGACTCGCCATCCCCCACCAGCCTGGGCACGAGCGGCGCCCCCGTGCTCACCGCCGCCGCCGTCTCCGCCGACGGACAGCTCGGCCAGCCAGGCGGCGCAGGCGGCACCGGCGGGCCCACCAGCGCCTTCATGGAGGGCAGCATCGCGATCGGCGTGATCATCGTGGAAGGGCCGAGCGCCGATCTGCAGTTCACCGCCGCGGAACGCACCAAGACCGTCGCCGAGATCCAGAACGGCCTGTCCTGGTACGCCACCGTCAACCCGGCGGCAGAGCTCACCTTCAGCTACGACATCAAGGTCGTCCGGATCTCCACTCCCCCGGATCCCGCCGCGGCCGACCTGGAAGCACGCTGGCGGGACCCGGCCATGAGCCAGCTCGGCTACCAGCCGAACTTCGACGGGGTCTACGACTACGTCGACGACCTGCGCGCCAGGCACGTCACACGATGGTCCTACTGTGCGTTCGTCACCAAATACCCGCTGCAGTACTTCGCCTACAGCTCCATCGGCGGGCCCCGGCTCGTCCTGTCCTACGACAACGACGGATGGGGTCCGGACAACCTCGACCGGGTCTTCGCCCACGAGACAGGCCACATCTTCGGCTGTCCCGACGAGTACGCCGCCAGCGGATGCAACTGCGGCGGGACATGGGGCCGGTTCGCCACCCCGAACGGCAACTGCGACGGCTGCGCACCGGACAGCGTCAACTGCCTGATGCGGTCGAACAGCTTCGAACTGTGCCGCTACACCCCCAGCCACGTCGGCTGGGGCCGCGGGGTCGGTGGCAATCCCGTCCTGGTGCAGAGCGGCTTCGGGCACACCGGCAACTTCGAACTGGTGGTGCCGTCGGCGTTCGCCGGGATGACACACCTGTGGCGGGACAACGACGCTCCCGGTTTCCCCTGGCGGGAACCGACACAGGTGGCACAGGGCAACGGTCGGATCGACGCGCTCACAATGATCCAGAGCAGGCTGGCGACACCGGGGGCGTTGGAAGCGCTCGCCCGGGTCGGGAAGTCACTGCTGTTCCTCTGGCGTGACAGCGGGCCCGCCCTGCGCTGGCAGTCCCCCACCCGGATAACCGACGGTGTCGCCGGGACACCGTCACTGATCCACAGCCGGTTGGGCCGGCGCGGCACGTTCGAGGTGCTGGCGCCCGCAGCCGACGTCGGCCTGCTCTACCTCTCGCGCAACAACGACGCCGCCGGTTTCCCCTGGAGCCAGCCCGTCGTCGTGGCGGCGAACCTCGGCCATGTCGACGCGGTCAGCCTCATCCAGGGAAACTTCGACAACAGCAACCTGGAAGCCGTCGCGCTGGCAGGCGGTCGACTGGCCCACATTTACCGTACCCAGGACGGCGTGTGGCGGACCTCGACGGTGTTCGCCGAAGGCGTCACCGGAAATCCGGTGCTGATCCAGAGCGGGTTCGGCCGGATCGGCAACTTCGAGGTGGTCGTGCCGTCGGCCAGCGGCGGTCTGGTCCACCTGTGGCGGAACAACGATGCGGCCGGCTTTCCCTGGAGCGGTCCGACCCGCTTCGCCACCGAACTCGGACGGGTGGACGCGGTCACCATGATCCAGAGCTCGTTCGGCCGGCATCTGGAGGTGGTGGCGAGAGTCGGCGACCGGCTGTACGCGATGGCCCGCACGTCGGACACCTTCCAGTGGCTGCCCCCTTGGAAGATCTTCTAGCCGAACAGATCCGAACTCTGGACCAGCGGTGGCCGGACATGGAGGGTGTTCAGGATCGTTTTGCCACACAGGATCCGAACACCCTCTCATGGCGCGGTCCTCGGAACGACGCGGCCGCGGTGCTCATCTTCGGCGACAGACGGTGCGCTTCTCGTCGACAGAGCCAGGCCAGCGGCCCACACGGAGGCCGCATGTTCACCGGGTCTCGCACCGGTCATGTGGGTGGCCCGGGAGGCAGGCGGCCGGTGTCGGTGGCGTCCCAGGGCAGTCCCTCCGCGGAACGTTGCTTACCAGCCAGGCGCGCGAGCCATCCATCCACGAAGAGATGCTCACTCGCGGTGAGCGTCTCACGCAGGCCCGCCGGAACCGCTTCGAGGAACACTCCGGCAACACCGGGAAGCCGGACCAACGCGTCCGCCTGGGTCTTCGACGCGGCGACCAGGGCCAGACGAGGTGGTAGGACCGCCGTGACCTGCGCGATCTCTCGCAGAGCGGTGAGGACCGTCTGGTAGCGATCGCTCCCGTCGGGTCCCTTCTCCTCCGCGGGGCCGGCCACATCACCGTGCTTGCCAGGGCCGACTGGACCGTTAAGATCACCAGAACCGTGGGCTGCCGGATCCGGCCTGACTGCCCGTGACGCGATGACGACCAGCAACTCCGGTGTGGGTTCGACCACGGCCTCGACCTCCTGACCCAAGCGAACAGGGCGTCGTCCAGCTTTGCCAGCCCACCGTCACCGCATGAGCATTCTGACCGAGCGGACAGAGCATCATCGTTGTCCATACCAACCGGACACAAGGCCACCAGGTGCGTCCGGAGCGACGGACAGCGCTGTGCACCGGCCCCAGCCCGCTCGCGAGCGCCTCTGGCGAAACCGGGATCGCGCCTCCCGTAGCAACCCTGTAGGAACCGTGGCATGGCGTCCAGCGGGGACTGTTCACGTCTGTTCGCTGCGTGGCATCTCGCGGCGTGGCATCACGAAGAGCGACAACCAGCTCAGCACCGACAGCACCAACAGCGACACGATGGGCAGGACGAGCAGGAAGCCAGGCGAACGCAACCGGAATTCGACAAGTTGGATGACCAAGCTGCTGGCGCCCTCGGGCAACTGCGAGACGGCTCGCGCCGACCGCAGCGCATGCCCGATCCAACTCGCCAGCAGGGAGCCGCCGATCCCGCCCAGAGCCAGTCCCACGGGGACCGGCCAGCCGCTGTCACGGCCCCGCCAGAAGCCGAGGAGCCCCCCGATCAGACCGGCGACAACGCAGATCACGGCGAAGTACACGTCGACACCGGCCTGAGCATCGAAAACGATCTCGCTGCCAGCCAGTACCGCCCGAACATTCAGGCGCGGGGCCGTCAGCGCCCACAACAACCCGACAGGCAGGCCGAAGGCAGCCATGACGAGCGCGCACAGCAGACCGGTGAAAAGCCCGGACCTGCCGACAGCCCAGAAACGACGCCGAGGCTCCTCGAGCATCGGCCAACCGTCCGCCACGACGCCATCGGGCTGGTCATGCTGGCCTGGCCGCGGTGAGCGGGGATGCCCGGCACCGGGCTGCTGCGCCTCAGGGTGCTGCGCCTCAGGGAGGCCCCGCAGCTGCGCGTTGTGATGCGCGCCGTCAACGGTCCTGTCAGCGTTCGCGTAACTGTCATGCCAGGCTGTTGCTGATGGATAGCGACCGGATGGGCGTCGGCCCGCGCGGCTGAGAATCCACCGCAACGGCCTAACGCGGGGCGTTACCGGCACGTCGCAGCGCGATACTGGCCGCCAGCAGCGTGACGAACGCCACCAGCGTGCACACCAGCAGGTCGACGGTGACCATGCCCCAGTTGACCGACGGCTGGAAGGCGCCGGCCAGCACATCCACCGCGTATGTGCTGGGTAGCAGGTCACGCAGCACGTCGATCCCGAGCGGCAACCGGTCCGCCGGGATGATCCCGAGGAACAGCACGACGCTCATACCGACCTGTCCGGCGACCGTCGCGAGTTCCTGGCGGGGAGCGAGCAGCCCGATGACCGCGCCGATTCCAGCGAGGGACGCACCGGCCATGACGGCCACCGGCAGCAGCAGCCACAGGCCCGACAGAGGCAGACCGTACAGCAGCGAGCCCACCACAGCCGTAATAATCATCCCTGGTACCGCGAACGACGCGTAGGAAGCGGCCGTGCCGAGCACCACGGCGCTGCCCGGGACAGGCAGGGTCAGGTAGTAGTCCAGCGCCCCGGCCGCGCGCAGTGCCCCGAAGCGCTGCGCGAGAAGGTTCAGCGCGACGAAGGCCACCACCAGCACGGTCGAGCCCGCCACCACCTGCTCGCTGGTCGTCTCGTTGCCAACATCGACCACTCCGCGTAGCAGCAGCATGATCCCGAGCGACTGGAACGCGGCGACGAACAGCAGAGGCACTCGGGCCACCCGGGCCCGGGCGAGCTGGCCGACGTAGACGGCGCCGAGCGCGGCCCGGAAGGGGGTGCTCGGCGGCAGCGGCACGGGCGTGTCAGCCACCGCCACAGCCTGGGAAAAGCCGCCGACGGACCGGTCGAGGGTATCGGCCGTCCGTTCGACGATCGAGACGGTCTCGGTGGGCGGGCCGGCCACCTCGACGGCCCGGCCGGCGATCTGCCCGGCCGCGTCGTAAGCTGCGGCGGCGGTCACAGGATAACCGTGCTCATGTGCGCTCCAGGGTGCGGGATGCTCCGCCAAGGGCAAGATAGACGTCCTCCAGGGACGGCGTGGCCAGCGTGAAGTCGTCAAGGGCGGCGAAGGCGGGGCCGCTGGTCAGCCGCGCGAGCGCGTCTCGGGCGGCGGCCGCGTCCATGCGCGTGGTCCAGCGACGGCCACTGATCTCGGCCTGCCGGGCGAGACGGGCGATCGTCGGGTCGTGGGCGGGCGGATCGCAGCGCCAGACAAGGTCCAGCCGAACGTCGTTGCTCACCGACGCCTTGAGCCGTCCGGGGGTGTCACAGGCGATCACCCGACCAGCGTCGAGGACCGCGACCCGGTCGAGCACCGTCTCCGCCTCCAGGACGTTGTGGGTGACCAGCACCACGGTGACGCCCGCGGCGGCCCGGCGGCGTTCGAGCGCCGACCACACCGCGCGTCGGGCCGTCGGGTCCAGGCCGGTGGTCGGCTCGTCCAGGACGAGCACCATACGGTCGCCGACCAGGGTGCAGGCGACGGAGGCGAGCCTGCGCTGGCCGCCGGAGAGCTGCCGCATCGGCCGGGCCACGACCGGGGCGAGGCCGAGCTCGTCGACGACGGCGTCACGAGCCGCCCGCGCCGCGCCACGACCGAGGCCACGCAGTCGCGCGGTGGTCTCCACCGCGCGACCCACCGGCAGATCCTCCAGGGCCATGTCGTGCTGGCCGAGATAGGCCGCCAGCCGCGGCGGGATGTCGGGACGGGCGACGACGTCCCACCCGAACATCGTGATGGACCCGGCATCCGGCCGGATCAGCCCCATGAGCTGACGCAGCAGCGTGGTCTTACCAGCGCCGTTCGGCCCGAGGACGCCGAAGACCTCGCCGCGTCCGACATCAAGATCGATGTCGGAGGTGGCGAGTACGGCATGCTCACCCGCGCCGTGTCGGCGGGTGAGCCCACGCACGACGTAGCTCAGCACGCGGCCCATTGTCGCAGCCCGCGGGCGTGGAGTCGGCCTGAGGGCGGGTGAGGGCCGCCTCCTCGGCCGGATATTCACCAGCCGGCCGTCACCCGGGTCACCACTTCGGTACCCGGGCCGCTGCCCGCGGCCAGCGCCTGGTTCGCTGCGCGTATCAGTCCCTGGGTTCACTTCAGGACCACTACCCGGGTCGCTTCAGGGCTGGTTTCCGGATCGTTTCAGATCCGTGACCGGCCAGGGTGAGGGGAACGCGCCGCGCGGTCTGCCGGCCGGGCCCACTGCAGGTCAGTGACCGGACCCACCCAGCAGCCATGCCCGCTTCAGCGACCGGACCTGCTTCAGTGACCAGGCCTGCTCAGTGACCGGACCTGCGGTGACGAGCCCGCACCGAGCCGAGTATCCACAGCGCCTCGACCCCGTCCCGCCAGGTCAGCTTCTTGCCCTGCGCCCGAGTGCGGGCCTTGTAGCTGATCGGGACCTCGAACGGCCGGATGCCGCGGGAAAGCAGCTTCGCGGTCACCTCGGCCTCCATGCCGAAGCCGGCGGAGCGGACGTCCAGCTCGCGGTACAGGCTGACCGGCAGCAGCTTGAAGCAGGTCTCCAGATCGCTGATGTAGCTGTTGAAAAGAACGTTCGCGGCCAGCGTCACCAGCTTGTTGCCCACCACGTACCAGAACGAGAACGCGGTGTTGCCGCTGAACGTCCGTGAGCCGAAGACGACGTCGGCCTCGCCGGCGAGGACCGGTTCCAGCAGCGCCGGGATCTCCTCGGGGGCGTATTCCAGGTCGGCGTCGCAGATGACGAGATAGTCACCGCTGGCACGATCGCTCGCGGTCCGCACGGCGGCACCCTTGCCCCGGTTCACCGACTGGTGCACGACGACCAGCCGGGGGTCGTCGAGGGAGTCGAGGATGGAACGGGTTCCGTCCACGCTGCCGTCGTTGACCACGACGAGTTCGATCTCACAGCGGTAGCCGACCTCGAGCACCCGCTTGACGGCAGCCGCAAGCGTGGCCTCTTCGTTGAAAACCGGCATCAGGATGGAAAGCTTCACATCGACGCACATTACGAGATGATCACCCGCTGGCCGTTGACGACCACCGTCGGATGGCGCCAGGCAGCGGGTTCGACGAGCGGATCCATGGGCAGCCCCACGACGGCGGCGTGCCCGCCCACCTCGACACGTCCGGACGGCCGGCGGCCGTCGAGCCCGGCCGCCCGGGCCGCCACGGATGTTGCGGCGCGCAGCGCGCCGAGGCGGCCGAGCCCGGCATAGGCGAGCCGGTCGAGCTCCCGCGGGTCGACCCCGGGCGGCCGGCTGCCCGTGCCCCCCGCGTCGGTGCCGTAGACCAGGGTGACCCCGGCCCGGTGGAGCAACGCCGCGTTACGCCCGGGCGCCGGGCCGAACCCGGCATGGCACTGCAACGTCGAGACCACCGGCACGCCCGCGGCGGCGATCCGCTCGATCGTCCGTGGCGGCAGGGGCTCCACCGGGACGTGGGCGAGTTCGTCCACGCCCGCCCGCAGCGCCATCTCGACGGCGTCGACGCTCAGCGCGTGCGCTGTTACCGGAAGACCTGCCGCATGGGCGGCCTCGACCATGACCGCGAGCTCGGCCGGAGGCAACGGCGGCCAGTTCGGACGCTTCCCACGCCCGGTATCCGCGCTGGTCGCGGCGTCCCCGACATATACCTTGATCAGATCGACGCCGTCCGCGACGAGCCCGCGGGCCGCGGCCGGGCTTTCGACGACGACCACCGCGTCGCCGCGGCGGGCGTGCCAGCTCTGCGCCTTTCGCCCCGCTCCCTGCCGGCCCGCCTCCTGCTGGCCCGCTCCCTGCCAGTTCAACCCGCGCCAGTTCAGCCCGTTCAGCCCGTGCCAGCCCAGTCCGTGCTGGCCCAAACCGTGCCAATCTGGTCCGTGACGGCGCGGCCCGTAATAATCCGAGACGTGTCGGCCCGGCGGATACTGGTCTGACAGGTGCTGATCTGACAGGTGCTGATCTGTCGCGTCGCGGTTCCATCCGTGACGGCCCGGCAGGTGGCGGCCCAGCGTGTGGCGGCTCGTCGCGATCCGGCCAGCGGTGCCGCGACGAGCGGATCGCGACGAGTTGGGGGACCGGGCCTCCAGCCGGTCGGCCGCGGCACCCTGGGCAGGGCCGACGGGCTCCCCGAAGCGGTCCGCACGATCCGGACGCGGCCTTTGCCGCGGCGTGCCCACCACCCGGGGGCCTGCGCCGGCAACCATGATCGGCACGGCGAACCGCCAGTGGGTGAGCCGCTCGATCGGCGAACCGAGGTCACGCACGGCCACGACGCCGGAACGCAGTTCGTCGTACCCGGGCGTGGCGGTGGCCGGCAGGTGCACGTGGGCGTCGACGACACCCGGTCCGATCCAGGCACAGTCGATCATGCGTAGGCCGTCCGGCAGCGCAACCTGGTCACGCGGCCCGACAGCAGCCACCCGGCCGTCCACACCGACCACCACGACACCGTCGAAGGTGGTGTCGGCAATGCCGTTCCAGATCAGGCCCCGCAGGCCCACGCCCCGCCCGACCTCGTAACGGACTGGCGCTCGTCCCACCGCCAGGGCACGCGCCGCCCGCAACGGCACCACGGCCAGTACGGACAGGCACCCCGACGGCGTGTCGCCGCGCCTCACCGTGCCCTCGGCGGCGGCACCCGCAGCGACGACCGGCGGAGATCAGACCGGCGGAGACCCGACTGTCGGAGATCAGACCGCACTGCTCATCCACACCACGATGTCGAGGATGCGCAGCGGTGTCAGCGGCGGCCCGTTACGGGGGACGAGCGCGGACAGCCGGTGGAACTCGTCGGCGTTCTCCTTCAGGTCGTACTGCATGGCGCGAACCAGCAGCTGCATGTACTCACGCCAGGAACGCCCGTCCCGGGGAGACGGCGGGATGCAGCGCTCGTGCTGATAGAAGATCCTGACCTTGGAGTCGAACAGCGGCACCAGCGCCGGTCGCTTGCGGTGCAGCACCTTTGCGATCAACGAACCCTTGACGTCGCGGTCGGAGACATCCGGATCGTCCAGGGGGTCGTACAGGGCCGCGACAAGATCAAGGGTGATCTCGTCGGCCTCGATCAGTTCGATGCCGGGTGGGAGCTTGTCGAGCCCGCGCTGCAGCAACGGCGTCAGCGCCGTCAACGTGTGCATCCGGTCGACGTCCACCTGGACGCCGAGCAGGCAGGGCGCGAGCAGATCGCCGGTGCACAGCAGGTCGGAGTCACCGTTGGTGGTGAGCCCGTCATAGTACGGATAGGCGTAACGCAGGCCACGCTTACGCGGCCCGAGGTACTCCTCAAGCAGGCTCTCCGCGTCGAAGACCTCCCGGGTGCCCATCGCCAGCCTCACCGCAGGGGCTCCTCACAGTTGTCTCGGAGTTTCACAGTGTCTCGAAGACTCACGGCCGTCCCGAAATCGTCGTCGCGTCCCGAAATCGCCGTCGACGGTCACGCCATCTCATCACGTGACGACGAGCAGCGGCGATCACGAGCTGTGACGACTTTCACATCACCGGCCACCAGCCCCGTCGCCTGCGCCCATCATCCTCCGCAGTCACCGCGATTCGGAAGCGACCCACCCGCACGGACCACCAGGACATACATTCGTTACCGTGAGGACCACACCCCAGGGCTGATCGCAGGCGGCGGTGCGGTCGCCGACACACGCCCGTTACAGTGCCGACCAGATCCCAGACGGTTGGATCCCGCGCTGTCCGCGCACATAGCCATGGGAGGACGAGAGCGGCACCGCCGTCGACACCCGTGCCCAGCTCTGACCGGATGCTCCGAAAACCGGGAGGCTCCGGAAGCACCGACGGACAGCCTGCATCGATCATGCCGGGGGTGGCCCGTCCCGGTCAGTGGCTGCCGACGCTGGCTTCCGCCTCCCATTTCTTCCACGCGGTGTCCCAGTGCTCGGCCGCACCCGCCTGGGCGGGGACGTTCACGGCCGGCCGGTCACCGGGCTGCTGTTCGGACTGTTGTCCGGACTGTTGTCCGGACTGCTGTCCGAGCGCGGTGATCCGGCGGACCTCCTGACCGCTCTCCTCGTGCTCCGCCCGGTCGCGCGCGTGGATCCTGACCAGCTCGTGCAGCCGGAACCACACGTCACCGGCTGGCCCGGTGCCGGCGACGTCGAGCATCTGGGCGTCGATCAGACGGTCGAGGATTCCTTCGGCCGTCTGCCGATCGGTCCCCAGCACCTGTTCGACGACCCGGCTGGAGAAGACCGAGCAGCCGAGCAGCCCCAGTCGGCGCAGCAACTGCCGCGCCTGCGGATCGATCCGCTGGTAGGACAGGCCGAAGCTGCCGCGGACCTCCAGGGCGCCGTGGCGCAGCTCGGCTATCCGGCGCCGCTCGTCGACCAGCCTGGACACCAGGCCGGACATCTTCCAGTGGGGATGCGCCACCAGCCTGGCCGCGGCAACGCGAACAGCCAGCGGCAGGTAGCCGCACAGGCGTACCAGCTCACGGGCGGCCACGGGGTCGGCCAGCGCCCGGTCGTCGCCGACGATGCGGGCCAGCATCCGGATCGCGCTCCCGACCTCGAGCACGTTCAGGTGCAGTCGGGTGCAGGGAAGCGCGGCCAGCCGCGCCCGACTGGTGATCAGTACCCCACAGCTGCCCGACCCCGGCAGCAGCGGCTCGATCTGGCTCTCGTCGGCGGCACCGTCGAGTACCACCAGGACCCGTCGGTCGGCAAGCAGGCTGCGGTACAGCTCCGCGCGTGCGTCGAGGCCAAGCGGAATCTCGCTGTCCGCGACGCCCAGCGCGCGCAGGAACCGGGCGAGCGCGTCGCTGGGATCGACCGGACTGCGCTGTTGACCATGCAGGTCCACGTAGAGCTGACCGTCGTCGAAGTGCTCTCGTAACCGGTGCGCGACGTGGACCGCCAGGACCGTCTTGCCCAGCCCGCCCATGCCGAGCACCGCCGCGACGGGCATCGACGGAGGGGAGCCGGCAGCGGTCAGCCGCTGGCACAGCAGCTCCGCCTCCTCGTCCCGGCCCGTGAGGTCTCCGACGGCGGCGGGCAGCAGGCATGGCGGCCGTGGTGGCTGCGCGGCCTGCGGGTCGTCGCCCTCCGGCGGCTCCACCGCGGCCGGCCGTGACCCGGCTGGCGCGGCGGCCTCGAGAGTGCCCCGCAGGATCGCCTCGTGCAGCCGCCGTAGCCGTGCGCCGGGTTCGACCCCGAGTTCGTCGGCGATCCGCCGGCGTACCCGCGCGTAGCACTCCAGCGCCTCAGCGCCGCGGCCGGCGTGCCACAGCGCCCGGATGAGCTGGCAGCTCAGCGGCTCGAACAACTCGTTCTCGGCGAGTGCCTCCTGCAGCTCGTCGATCACCCGGTCGGCGCGGCCCAGCCCTATCTCAAGATCGGCCCACTCCGCGAGCACGCCAAGCCGCTGCGGGACCAGCCTTTCCCGGACCCGCGCGACCCAGTCCCCCGGCAGGCCGGCCAGGGGCTCTCCCCGCCACAGGTCCGCGGCCTGTCTGAGCAGGTGGCACGCCTGCTCCGGGTTGTTGTCGGCCACCGCCCGGGCTCGCTCCGCCAGACAACGGTGCCGATTCAGATCGAGCAGGGTGGGGTCGGCGTCGAGCAGATAGCCGCCCCGCTGCCGGACCAGCTCGACCTTCCCCCCCTCCACCTGGCGGGTACACGCGAGTATCCGCCGCAAACGTGTGACATACGTGTACAGCGCATTTCGCACCTCGGTCGGAGGTGAGCCTCCCCACACCCGGTCGATGAGAAGATCCTGAGGCACCGGTCGCCCGAGATCCGCCAGCAGGACGGCAAGCACCGTTCGCTGCTTCGCCGACCCAAGATCTACATGAATACCAGCCACCCGTAGCTCGAGCGGGCCCAACATAAGAAGTTCAACCACTCCATGCCCCCCATGGCCCTGACATTCCCCTGAGGAGCATTAAATACTGATAAATAGTTGACAGTAAAGACTGTCCAACACTTGACACGGATCGATCGCTACGAATCCATACGTACGGGTATGGCGATACGGCCGGTGTGGTGAATGCTGGCCGGCCTACTTCGGAGCGCGGCAGCCGCCATCCCCCATGCCCGATCCCCTGTGCCCGCCGGCCCCGCGGAGAGGCACGGCCGGGCCGGGCGGGGGTCGGGCCGGGAGGCGGACGGCACCGCGGCGGGCCCTGGGGCACCGCCCGGCGGGCCCCACTCCGGGACGCGCCGTCACCACGGGACACGGTTGATCACTTATGGTGACAGGCTCGTATCAGCTGGTTGTCCCCCATGTCCGACAACGACCGTTCTCCGCACCTGATACCGCTCCCCCCGGCCAGGCGGTTGCCATCCGTCGTCATCCGCCCGTTGTCATCCGCGTTCAGCGATGCGCCTCCGAGCCAGCGGATCTTTCTCCGTGCCGGGCGACGGTCGCGCGGGCCGCGGTGACGGCCACGCGGGCCGGAGTCCGGCACGGGCGCGCTCACACCTTCGGCCGGGACCATCGCAGGTTCATGCCGAGCTCCTTGAGCAGGTCGAGCTCGAGGTCGATCGCCCAGCGTTCGACGATCAGGCCGTTCTTGAGCCGGAACACCACGACACCGCCGAAGCTCACGCTCCGGCCGGTGGGAGAAATTCCGAGCACCTCACCGGTGTGGGTACCCGCCCAGGTGTTGTGCGCCGCCACCTTGTCCCCGTGGGCGCTCATGTCCTCGACCGTCACGTGCAGGTCCGGAAACGCGGTGCGCAGCCCGCCGATCGAATGCTTGACCCCGGCCCGGCCCGCCGGCGCGCCCGGGAAAGGGGCGTGGTCGAGATAGTCTTCCGCATATATCTCGTCGACCACGTCGAAGTCGCCCTTGCTGGCGATTTCGTCGAACACCCGACGGATGATTACCTTGTTCTCCTCGCGCGACATCTCTCGCTCCTTTTCGTCCTGTGCCGGTCGCCCCCGCGCCGGCCCGTGTCGTTTTGTCCCGGTCAGCGGCATGTACACCGGCAGGCACCCCCGCCGGTGGCGTTCCGCGGTCTCCCCGTTCCATCTCGTGTCATTTTGTTCCTGTTTTGCGTTGTTTTGTTTCTTCGATGGGCCGGGCGCTGGACGGGGGCATTCCCGTCGGTCACGTTCCGCGCCGGCCCGGCACGGGCCCCGGCCGGCCGGAAGTCGTCGGGCACCGCGGCACACACGGCCGCGTGGCACGCCTCAGCCGACCGTCCCGGCAAGGCCGACCACCCCGGCAGGGAGGCACGACTCAGCCGGCCGCCGCGGCGAAGAAGGGCACCGGTCGCGGACGTTCCAGCACTGACGCGCCGGTGAGCATCTCGGCGGTCTGGACGCCCGAACTGATCACTGACAGGACGCCTCCCCCAGGCTGCGTCCAGTGCCCGGAAAGATACAGTCCCTCGACGGGGGTCCGGTGCGGCAGCCGGTCGGTGGTGGTCTGGTCGGGTGCGTGTTCCCAGCCGTAGATGGCGCCGCGCAGGTTCAGGGTGTAGCGCTCCATCGTCCGCGGCGTGCCGCCTTCGGCCAGGACCGCCCTGCCCCCGATGCCCGGGATCAGTTCCCCGAGCTTGTCCATGATCAGACGCTCGTATCGCGGCTTGCTGTGGCGCCACGATGCCACCGCGTCATACGGAAGCAGTGCCACAGCGGTGACCAGATGCATTCCGTCCCGAGACAGCGACGGATCGCTCAGCGTCGGGACGCTCACCGTCAGTGCGGGTACCGCACCCGTGAGCATCCCCGCATAGGTGGCGTCGTGCTCCCATCCGTCGAAGACGAAGGTCTCGTGCGCCATGCCCTCCCCGCCGAGATCCCTGTCGGTGGCCAGGTACAGCACCGCCGCCGACAGGGAACAGCGCATCGAACGCAGCAGCGTGAGATAGCCTCCGTCGACGTTCTCGATACCGACGAGTTCCTCGCAGGTCTGCAACGGATCGGCATTGGAGACGACGGCCTTCGCGGTGATCCGCTGGCCGTTGTCGAGCACGACCCCGGTCACCCTGCCCCGCTCGACGAGAATCCGCCGCGCGGTCGTGCGCACCATCACCTCCCCACCATTGCCGGTCACGCTGGCACCGAACGCGTCCACCAGCCGTTGAAAGCTGCCCGCGCAGTAGTACGCGCCGAACTCCAGGTATGTCGTGAGCATGAGTGACCACACGTCGAAGGCCAGAACCGACGGCGGTACCCCCAGATACGGCCACAGCGCCGTCAGTGCCGTTTTGAGCCGTGTGTCGCGCAGGTGCTCGTCGAGCACGTCGGAAACGGTTGCCTGACGGTACCGGTGCAGCAACGGAAAATCACTGTCGTGTAGTTCGGCGGTCGGCAGGTCGGCGGGCAGCCGCTGCACCTCGCGGGTGAGCAGCGTCGACAGGCGCTGCATCCGGCGCAGCCCCGTCCGCTCCGCGGGAAAACGCGCCACGTGCGCGTCCAGGAAGTCGGGGCCGGCTGGGACGTCGAGCTGGAAACCGGGAAGGACCACCCGGTAGAAGGGATCCAGCCGGTGGAACTCAAGGCGGTCGGCAACACCCAGCAGATCCAGCAGCACCGGCATGATTCCCGGATTTCCCACGGTGACCGGCGGACCGCCCGCGACCAGGTGCACCGCGGAGTCGAAACGGTGTCGACGGCGGGTGAACGCATGCGCGTAACCACCGATCCGGTCATGGCGTTCGACCACCAGCACCCGGCGGCCCCAGTGGGCGAGCAGCGCGGCGGCGGTCAGGCCGCCGAGCCCGCTACCGATCACGACGACGTCGTAGGAGTCGCGCTCGGCATCCTGGCGGACGCTCATCGTGACTCGGCCTGCCCGTTCACACCCGTGGCTGCCAGCCCGACGGCTGACAGGTCCGTGGCCGACAGATCCGTGGCCGACAGATCGCCGCTCGGCCGGTCGGCCCCCGGCCAGGGGGCGGTCCAGGTGAGCGAGAGCCCGGCGTACAGCCACCTGCTGGTCTCGATCGCCAGCAGCAGCACCTGGTCGCCGGGCCGGATCCGCCCGGAAGTCCAGGCGTCGTCCAGCGCCAGGGGCACGGCGGCGGAGCCGGTCGCCCCGACGTCGGTCAGGTTCTCCACGATCCTGCCCGCGAGCAGCTTGCAGTCCTCGGCGGACAGCCCGGCGGCTTCGAGCTCGCCGTTGAAGTAGCCGGCGTTGCCCTCGGGCACGACGCACGCGTCGACCTCCCGCAGGGCCAGACCGCTGCGGCGCAGCAGCTCGTCCAGGGCGGTGACGAACACCCGCGGCCCGAAGCTGGCCGACTCGACCACGTCGAGGCGCAGGTCGACCGGACGCCTGCCGCGCATCTGCTCGGCCACGGGAGCGTGGGTGCCACCGCCGATGATCTGCATGCCGGGCTTGCGGTCCCCGCCCATGCAGGCGTTGACGCTGGCGTGGAAGCTCGCCGGCTCCCCCGGCCCGGCGGGCTCGGCGCGCAGCACCATCGCCCCCGCCCCGTCACCGAAGTTGTAGATGGCGATCCGGTCCCGCAGCCGGACGGCGTCCGGACGACGGCCCAGGAAGATCGGGGCAAGCACCGGTGACGTCGCCTCGCTGCCGATGACCACCGCGGTCCGCGCGGAGCCGTCGGCCAGCTGACGGCGGGCAATGTCGAGCGCGTGCATCGCCCCCGCGCACCCGGACCGGACCTCCACGACCGCGCACCGGGCCAGGCCGAGACGTTCCTGGACGAAGGTGACCGCCGCGGGCAGCGGGTACTCCGGGGAGGACGTCGACATGACCAGCAGGTCGACGTCACCGGGCTCGAGCCCGGCGCGGTCGAGCGCCTGCCGGGCCGCGGCCGTGGCCATCTCGCTGTTGCTCACGAGGTGCTCGCCGGTGCCCGGATTGATCATCCAGTGGCGGCGGCGCACCTGGAGACCGTCGAGCACGTCGTCCGGCAACGGGCCGCACAACCGCTCCAGGTCGTCGTTGGACAGCGGTTCGCCGGGCAGGTAGCCGCCGGTGCTCACGATCCGGACATGGTGGCTGGTCATCACTGCTCCTTCCGGGAGCCCGCGGCGTCCGCGGCGTGGAAAACATGATCGTTTACTTCCGGGCCGGCGTGATCGCCGTGTCCTGGGCCGGTCAGGACGAGGCTGACGTGCGTGCCGCCGAGGGAGGAGCTGTTCACCAGGACGGGGCCGGCGGCCCCGCCGGCCTCCCACCCCGCCACGGCGAGGACCGCCGACAGGTGCGCGCCCGCCCCGACCGGCTCGCCCAGGCTGCGCTTGGGCGTCTCGACACGGGGCCCGGCCGGGCCGAACACCCGGCCGAGGGCGGCCCGCTCCGGCCGGTCGACAGCCCGGATCCCGGCGGCGTTGGCCCAGACCGCGGACAGGGCGCCCGGCTCGACACCGGCCGCCGCCAGCGCGGTGCGCACCGCCTGCTCGACACCGCGGCCACGGGCATCCCAGCGGCCCACGCCCCGGGCGTCCGAGGCGATGCCGTGCCCGCGGACCACCGCGCGGATCCGGGCGCCGCGCGCCCGGGCCACCGACAGCCGCTCCAGCACCAGCGCGAAACCGGCCTCCGCCAGCGTGTACGCACCGCCGGCGCCGGCGAACAGGGGGGTCCGGCGGTACGCGTTCACCACGGCCGGCGGCAGCACGTCGACGGCCGGGCAGACGATCGCGTCCGCCGCACCGGCGCGCAGCAGGTCGGCGGCGACGCACAGGGCGGCCGCGCCGGCCGCGTGCATGGCGGTCACCGTCGAGGTGACCCCGGTCAGCCCCAGCAGCATCGCCACCTGGCCGGCCGCGGCGTTGTACACAGTGTTGGGGA
This sequence comes from Candidatus Protofrankia datiscae, assembly GCF_000177615.2. Taxonomy (GTDB): domain Bacteria; phylum Actinomycetota; class Actinomycetes; order Frankiales; family Frankiaceae; genus Protofrankia; species Protofrankia coriariae. The sequence continues at coordinate 3,619,648 of NC_015656.1, forward strand.
ACACCGCGGGGTTCGCCGCCGCCGGGCCCTCGGTCAGCAACGGCGTGGTGAAACGCTCCATGCTCTCCATCGGCCCCAGGCCGGTGCCCAGGATGACGCCGATCCCGGTCGCGGGCCGCGCGACGTCGGCGAGCCCGGCGTCGGCCAGGGCGTCCTGGCAGGACGCGACGGCCAGCAGCCCGAGCCGGTCCAGCCGCCGCCGCTGGCGCGCGGGCAGGTAGGCCGCCGGGTCGAACTCGACGTGGCCGACACCGATGTGGCCGGCAGCCTGGCTGGCATCCGCGCCGCTGGCGCTCCCGGCGGCCTGGTAGGCCTCCCACAGCTCGGCCACGCTCGTGCCGGCGGGTGTCAGCGCGGCCAGCCCGGTGATCACAATCGGTTCCCGCTCTCGCTGCCGCTGCCGGTCCCGGTCCTGGCCGGCCGGCGCGGCGGCCCGCCGGCCGGGACGGCCGAAGACGACCGAGGCGTTGGCGCCGGCGAACGCGAAGTTGTTGGACACCGCGACGTCCATGGCCAGCGGCCGGGCCTCGTTCGGCACGACGTCGAGCCCGCACTGGGGGTCGACGCCGGTGAACCCGGCGGTCGGCGGGGCGACCTGCTCGTCGAGGGCGAGGATCGTGACAATGCTCTCGACCGCCCCCGCGGCTCCGAGCAGGTGGCCCACCATCGACTTGGTGCTGCTGAGCGCGACCGTCCCGGCCGCCTCCCCGAGGGCCGCGCGGATCGCGTTGCTCTCGGCCGGGTCGTTCTTGGGTGTGCCGGTGCCGTGGCCGTTGACGTACCCGACCTCGTCGGCGGCGACGCCCGCGCGGGAGAGCGCGGCGGTGATCGCCCGGGCGGCGCCCGCCCCCTGCGGATGCGGCGCGGTCGGGTGGTACCCGTCCGCCGAGAAGCCGTAGCCGAGGACCTCGGCGAACACGCGGGCACCGGCCGCCCGCGCGATGTCGGCGCGGACCAGGACGAGCATGCCGGCACCCTCGCCGAGGGACAGCCCGTCGCGGTCCTTCGAGTACGGCGCGGCCGGTCCCACCGCGAGCGACTCCAGGCTGTTGAAACCGGCGAAGACCACGTCGGAGAAGGCGTCGGTGCCGCCGACGAGGACGGCGTCCGCCTGGCCGGTGACGATCAGTTCGGTGGCGTGGGCGATCGCCTGCGGGGACACCACCAGGGTGTGCCGCCAGTCCGGCTGACGGCCGGCGAGTTCGTCGCGCAGGGCCCGCTCGCCGCTGACCAGCCCGCCGTTGCAGCTACCGAGCACGACACCCCACCGCTGCGCGGGCAGCAGCGTGACCGGCGCGCCCGCGGCCCCGGCAGTGCCCCCGGCGCCAGCGGCAGTGCCGACACCGGTGACGCTGGTAGTACCGACACCGGTGGTACCGACGCCGGCGGTGTCGACGCCGATGCCACACGCGGCCATCGCCTCCTCGGCCGCGACGAGGGCGAAGTCCAGCGCTGGCTCTCTGCTGACCTCCAGTGGCCACGGGTGGGCGGGGATGGCCGGTTCCTGCACCTCCCCGCCGAGGGCGGTGCGGTAGCCGTCCATCGGCAGGTTCTTTACCGGACGGATCGCCACCTGGCCCGCCCGGACTCCCTCCCACAGTTTCGCCACGCCGACGCCCTGCGCCGTCACCGCTCCCAGACCGGTGACGACCACCCGATCGGCGTCACCGGCGGTCTGTGTCCCCTCTGCCATGTCGGGCTCCTCTCCGTCGCTGTCGGAACGGCTGTCGGAACGAAAATCGCTACTGGCACGAAGACCGATGCCGGGATCGCCGGGCCGCGGAGCGCTGCCCGGACGGGGATCGCCGGGCGGCGCCGGCGAGGTCATGCCGCCCTGCCCAGGGCGGGGCCCGGTCATGCCGCCCTGCCCAGGGCGAGCGCCACCTGCTGGCCCGCCAGGCCGCGGGCCAGCGCGAGCGCACCGGTCAGCCGGGCCTCTCGGGGCTGTCCGGGTATCCAGTCGAGGTCGCAGCCTGGGTCGGGATCGTCGAGGTTGGCCGTGGCGGGAGCCACGCCCGCGTCCAGCGCCAGCGCGGCGATCGCCGCGTTCAGCGCCCCGGCCCCGGCGACGAGATGCCCGGTCTGCGGCTTGACGCTGCTCGCCCACACGCGCTCGGCGTGGGCCGCGAGCGACCGGCGGATCGCCTGGGTCTCGCTGAGGTCCCCGAGCGTGGTCGCGCAGCCGTGCGAGGCGATGTAGGAGACGTCCTCGGCGGGCATGTCCGCGTCCCGCAGCGCCGCTGTGATCGCGCGGACCAGCCCGCGGCCGTTCGGGTCGGGCGTGACGACCATGCCGCCGTCGTTACCGGCGCCCACCCCGCGTATCTCGGCGTAGCAGCGGGCGCCTCGGGCCAGCGCGGCCTCGCGCTCCTCCAGGACAAGGAAGGCGGCGCCGTCGCCGAAGACCGATCCGCTGCGGGTCCGGTCGTAGGGACGGCAGGCCGCCACGCCGAGCTCGTTGCGGGACGACAGCACGCCGAGCCCGTCCATCTTCGACATCGACCACCAGGAGGTCGGGTCGTCGAACCCGCCGGCGAGCGCCAGCTCGGCCTCGCCGCGCCGTACCGCGCGCGCCGCGCGTCCCACCGCGCTCGCCCCCGCCTCGGCCGTGCCCGCGAAGTAGGCGTTGGGGCCGAGGAAGCCGTACGCCTCGGAGATGTAGAACAGCGACGCCGCCTGCAGCCCCTCGACGTAGAACAGCGGTGTCAGTGTGGAGGAGGCGACCCGGCCGAGTCGGTGATAGTCGGCGCGGCCGTCGTCGGCGCGGGCGGCCAGCGCCCCGGCCACCACCCCCTCCGGCCGGGAGAGCTCCTTGTTGCCGCCGACGAAGAGACCGGCCCGCTCGCCGAAGGGCCGCTGGTCCTCCAGGCCGGCGTCACGCAGCGCGAGGACGGCACCCACCATCGCGATCTCGTCGTTGGGGGTCATCTTGCGCAGCGTCCGGCGGCTGACGTACCGCCTGGGGTCGAAGTCCACCAGTTGGGCGCCCAGCTGGGTGCGCAACGACGACGGGTCGTACCCGCGCAGGGGCGCCACGCCGCCGCGGCCTGCCAGTATCCCGTCCCAGGTGTCCTGGACGCCCTCACCGAGTGCCGTGAGCAGCCCGATCCCGGTGATCACGACTTTTCTCGCGTGCTGCCCGCTCATACCGTCGCCGCCAGCATCGACGGTTCCCGCAGCAGGTCCAGCGCCCGGGCGGAGGCGACGGGACGCCCGTCGCCGGTGACCGAGGCGGTGCACCGGGCGGTCTGCTGACCGCGGTCGAGGACCCGCACAGTGATCTCCGCCTGGTCGCCGGGCCGGACGAAGTGGCGGAAGCGCACCACCCGCGCCCCGGACAGCCGCCAGCGTTCCCCCGGCGCGGCCAGGACCACCCCGGCCAGAGCCACCATGCTCTCGAAGAGCAGCATGCCCGGCAGCACGGGGAAGCGCGGGAAGTGGCTGTCGAAGACATCCAGCGTCCCAGAAACGTTACGTACGGCTACCGCCTGCCGGCCGTGCTCAAGCTGGACGAGCCGGTCGAAGGCTGTCGGCAGCGGTTCCGAGCCGATGTCGGCGCCGGTCATGATTCCTCCTTGGGGGTGCCGACCACCAGGCAGGTGTTGGTCCCGCCGAACGCGAACGCGTTGACCATGACACCCGACACCGGCATCGGCCGGGCCACCAGCGGGACGTAGTCGAGGTCGAGCCTGGGATCCGCGGTGTCGAGGTTCACCGTCGGCGGGACGACCGAGTGCTGGATGGCACCGAGCGCGACGAGCAGGTTCAGCGCGGCGCTGGCCGAGGTGAGATGGCCGGTCATCGACTTCGGCGAGCTCACCACGATGCGGTGGGCGTCGGCGCCGAACACCTCCTTGATCGCCGTCGTCTCGGAGGCGTCGTTGCCCGGGGTGCCCGTCCCGTGCGCGACGACGTAGTCGATGTCGGCGGGCCCGAGCCCGGACTCGGCCAGCGCCTGGGCCATCACCTGGATGGCGCCGCGCCCGTCCGGCGGCGAGTCGGTGATCCGGTAGGCGTTCAGGGTCGAGCTGTAGCCGAGGAGCTCGGCGAGGATCGGCGCCCCGCGCGCCCTGGCCGCGGACAGCTCCTCCAGCACGACGACGACCGCGCCCTCCCCGATGACGAAGCCCGACCGGTCGGCGTCGAACGGGCGCGAGGCCCGCGTCGGGTCGTCGTTGTAACGGTCGGTCAGCGCGCCGAGCAGGCTGAAGCCCAGCAGGTCCATCCAGGTGGTCAGGGCGTCGAAGCCGCCGGCGAGCATGAGCGTCGCGTCACCGTCCTGGATGTGCCGGAACGCCTCCCCGATGGCGTTCCCCGACCCGGAGCAGGCGGTGCTGACGCTGACCATCGGCCCGGTGCAGGCGGCCAGCCGCGCTATCGCGGCGACCGGCACGTTCTGGTCACGCAGCAGCACGTCGCCGGGCGGATGCCGGAAGATCTCCCGGTTGTCGGTGCGTTCCCGCAGGTAGCCGATGTCCACGACCTGCTGGAGCTCCGGGCGTCCGACGCTGCCGCCCATCGCGACGCCACACTCGTCGGGGTCGTAGGTGGCGGGGGTGACCTTGGCTTCGCGCAACGCCTCCACCGCCGCCACCAGCCCGAACCCGCCGGCCCGCGACAGGTGCCGCCAGCCGGCGGCCTCGGGAACGAGATCGCGCAGGTTGAAGTCCCGGACCTGCCCGCCGATGCGGACCGAGAATGTCGAGGTGTCGAAGGTGGTCAGCCGGCCCACCCCGCTGCGGCCGGCGACGAGGTTCGTCCAGGTGGTGGCCGCGTCGTTGCCGACCGGGGTGACCGCGCCCACGCCGGTGATCGCCACGCGCCTCACGGTGCGCTCACCGCCGAAGTCAGCTGGTCGGCCATCCGGGCCGTGACGACCGGGTCGTCCAGCCGCTCGGCGTCGATGAGGGCACACATGATGGATGTCGCGGTGAGCACGGTGCGCTCGCCGACGCTGACCGTCCCGTCCAGGACGGCGACCTCGTCCGAGATCGACACGACCGTGCCGTCGAGCAGCAGCACGTCACCGGGTGTGACGTCGCCGAGGAACGACACCTCGCCCACGGACAGCAGCGCGGCCCGTTTACGGTGCCCGCTGCTCATCATCACCAGCCAGGTGCCCGCCTGGCAGAGGGCCTCGAGTACCAGCGGCGGCGGCATGACCGGCCCGGTGAGGCCGGCTCGCCAGAACTGCTCCGTGCCGGACGTCACCTTGCGCCCGACGATCCGCCGGTTCGACTCCCAGGAGTCGATCCGGTCAATGAGATGAAAGCGCATCGGCCGCGCCTGCCTTCCTGTCGGTTCACGCGCCTGTCGGCTGCCGGCCCGCCCGCCCGCGGGGAGCGCGGTCGTGTTCCCTCCGCGCCGCCGGCGGGCCCGGACTGCCGGGGCCCCCGAAGTCCCGGGTGCCTCAGTCGGGACGGCCGGTACCGAGCACGGCCGCGGCCCCGCCGTCCACGCGCAGCAGTTCCCCGGTCATGTACTCGGCGTCGGGCCCGGCGACGAAGGCCACCACCCGGGCGACCTGTTCGGGGGTGGCGAACTCCCGCAGGGGGATGCGCCGTTTGATGGCCTTCCCGCCGTCCCTGGCCAGCAGCCCGCCGACAAGATCGGTGGGGACGAAGCCCGGGAGCACGGCGTTGACCCGCACCTTGAAGCGGGCCAGCTCCAGCGCGCAGTTGCGGGTGAAGGCGTTGATCGCCCCCTTGGATGCCGCGTACGCGGACTCGCCGGTCCAGGCCCGCTCGCCCATCACCGAGGAGATGTTGATGATGGCTCCGGCGCGTTCCGCCATGAAGTGACCCATCACGGCCTGTGTGCAGTTGAAGACCCCGCCGAAGTTGACCCGCATGACCTCGAGCCAGTCCGCCGGCGCCATGGTGTAGATCAGTCCGTCCCGGGTGATCCCCGCGTTGTTCACGAGGATGTGCAGCCCGCCCAGTTCGGCGCGGGCCCGCTCCACCAGCGTGCCGGCCTGCTCGGGGTCCGCGACGTCGGCGGCGAGCGCGACGGCCTTCCCACCGGCCTTCTCGATCTCCTCGACGACGGCCTGCGCCTCGTCGGCACGGGACCGGTAGTTCACGGCGACGTGCGCGCCGTCGTCCGCGAGCGCCAGGGCGATCGCGCGGCCGATGCCGCGGGACGCCCCCGTGACAAGGGCGACCTGCCCTGCCAGCTTTGTCACGTCGCTTCCCTTCCTGTCGTTGCGGCCGGCCGGCCACGTCGGCCGGTGTCGCTGGTCGTCGATCGGTGCCGTCGATCCGTACCGCCGGTCGGCGCCGCGGGTCGGTGCCGCCGGTGGGCGTGGGTGTTCGCCGCCGGTCTTCGTTGCCGCCGGTCCGTTACCGGTGCTCGCCGCCGGTGTGTCGACGGATGCGCGACAGGGCGCGGCGCGCGGCCCCGCCGGGGTCATCCCCCGCCGTGGTCACCCGGACGGGGTGACCACGGCGGAATCCCGGTGCCGGAGCCTCCAGATGCCGAGCCCTGCCACCGGAATCCGGCGCCGGAGCGCTCAGGCGCTCACCGTGACCGTGGCGCGCAGGACCGCCAGGTCGACGAGGTTCTGCACGGTGAACAGGCTCATCACCTGGTCAGCCGGGAGCTTTCCGGCCAGTTCCTCGGCGTCGATCTGTGGCATGACCTTCTTCAGCTGGGCCAGGCCGACCGGGGTGATGATCTCGTTCTCGTCGCCGAACTCCGAGTCCGGGATACCGCCCTGGATGTGGTTGCCTATGTCGGCTGCCTGGATCTTCACGCCGGTCTTCCGCTCGATACGGAAAAGGATGTCCAGCAGGTCGATCGATTCCGCGCCGAGATCCCCGATCAGGGTGGACGACTGGGAAACCTCGGTCTCGTCCAGGCCGAGGGCGTCGGCGACAGCCTCCTGGACAGCGGTGGAGAAGGCGGCGGTGTCGGTCATGGGACTGTCCTTCCTTTCACTCGGATCGCGCAGCGGATCGAGATGCGCTGGCGGCTGTGACACAGTGCGGGTCGATACGGCCGAAAATGGTCATAACAGGTATGTATCGACATGAAATTTTTAGTTGAACGGACCGGGTCTTTCGGGCCTCGGCCTCCCGCGGAGCCAGAACGTCGGTCAGGCCGGGCGGATCCGTTCCGGGCCGGCCGGAAATTCGTGATCCAGTAGCGTCGAATCGCGGCACCGGGGAGACACCCGGTCGCGATGGCAGTGCCTTTCTCGTTTCCCGCCCGGCCCCCTGGCCGCGGAACACCGTGATCGGGGAGGGAACACCGGCCTGCCACAGCCGGTGTGCTATGCGGGGACCGCCGGCCGCGATGCGCCCTGGCCGGCGGTGGCGAGCAGCGCGTCGATCGCCTGGGGACGGGCGGTCCCCAGCGCCCGGACGTCCGGAACGATCCGCTTGGCGAATCCCGTCAGGACCCGGCCCGGCCCGACCTCGACGAGCAGGTTGTGACCGTCCGCCACGGCCCGTCGCACGGTGTCGACCCATCGGACCGGTTCGACGAGCTGCCGTCGCAGCAGCAGACGCACCTCCTCCGCCCGTCGGACGTAGCTGCTGGTGACCGCGCTGAGCACCGGCAGTTGCGGTTCGGCGAACACGTGCCGGTCGAGCTCGACGCCGAACTCGGCCTCGATGTCGCGCATCAGGGAGCAGTGGAAGGGCGCGCCGACATCGAGCCGCACGATCCGTTCCGCGCCGGCCCGCGCCGCCAGCGTCTCGATGTGCGCGACCGCCTCCGTCAGGCCCGAAACGACCGTCTGCCCGGGGTCGTTGTAGTTGGCGATCTCCACGACGCCGGTGCCGGTGACGTCCCGGCACAACGCCTCGACCCGCTCGGCCGGCAGCCCGATGACCGCCGCCATCGCGCCCGGGGTACGGCTGCCGACCTCGGCCATGAGCTCGCCGCGGCGGCGCACCAGGCGCAGCACGGACTGCGCGTCGAGCACCCCGGCGGCGGCGAGCGCCGCATACTCGCCGAGGCTGTGCCCCGCGACGCCGGACGCCTCGAAACCACCGGCCCGCAGCACCTCGAGCACGGCCAGGCTGGTCGCGGCGATCGCGGGCTGGGTCACGTCCGTGCGGCGCAGCTCCTCCGCCGAGCCCGACACGCACAGCTTCGTCAGCGGGAGGCCGAGGACGTCGTCCGCCATTGCGAAGATCTGGCCCGCGGTGTCCGGGTAGCGCCTGACGAGGTCGGCCGCCATGCCGGGCCGCTGGGAGCCCTGCCCGGGGAACATGGCCAGACAACGGGTACCCGGTACGCGCTCCCCCGCCGCCCCGCCCGCGGTCTGCCCCGCCCCGAAGGCCGGTGCCTGTGAAACCTGCGCGCCGAGGGCTTCCGCACGGGCAACTTCCGCACGGGAAACTTTCGTGTCGGGGCGGTGGACCGTGGCTGTACCGGGGATCCGGGTCATCTCGGGGTTCTCCCTTCCGATCGGTTGGCGGGTGCGCCGCTGAGGTGGCCGGCGGCCGCGCCGCGGCGGCCGGGCACGGGCGGCCCGGTTACCACGCGCGGGCCGGGCCCCCAGGCACCGGGCACCGTGCGCGCTACGACAGGCTGCTCGTTGGACCATGGCCGCTCCCGGCTCGCGGGTCTGGCCGGGGCCGCCGCGGCGGCGGCCGTCACCGCCCGCAGCGCGATCAGGACGGCGGCGAGTTCCTCGCTGGTGGGGCGACCCCGGGTCACGGCGATCGTCGCGGCTGCCGGCTCGTCCGCCGTGTCGGGCAGCGGCGGCCGTGGCGGGACGGTGACCGCCCCCGCCGGCGGGATCCGGACCCCGGACGGTTCCGCGCGCAGGCTCCGCGGACTCTGTGGCACCGTCACTCCTCCCTGCTCCCAGTCCCTGGTCCCGCCGGTCCTGCTGCCGCTTCGCCGTCGGTTTCGTCGCCTGTCCCGCCGTTCCGGAACAGCGTCCGCGGCCGGCTCTCCCGGCCGATGCCCCGGGACGGCTCCGCCGGCGGACGGGGCAACGCCACCGGCCGTCCGGCGTCCCATCGGCGGTGCGGACGTCTACAGCGGCTCGTTGGGGTGTTTGCGAATCTGCTGTACGTGCCGCTTGGTCCGCAGAAAGGCCAGCCCACGGACGATCATCCGGCGGGTGTCGGCCGGGTCGATGACGTCGTCGACATGACCCCGCTCGGCGGCGGCATAGGGATGCAGCAGCGCGTCGCTGTACTTCTTCGTGAGTTCCGCGCGCAGCTGGTCGGGGTCGTCCGCCGCCGCCAGCTCCTTGCGAAATATGATGTTCGCGGCCCCTTCCGCGCCCATGACCGCGGTCTGGTTGACCGGCCACGCGAACGACAGGTCGGAGCCGATCGATTTGGAGTCCATGACGATGTAGGCGCCGCCGAACGCCTTGCGAAGAATAACCTGAATCCGCGGCACGGTCGCCTCGCAATAGGCGTACAAAAGCTTGGCGCCCCGACGGATGATGGCATTGTGCTCCTGGTCGACCCCGGGCAGGAAACCAGGTACGTCGACCAGCGTGACCAGCGGGATATTGTACGCGTCACACATACGGACGAATCGCGCCGCTTTCTCCGAGGCGTCGATGTCGAGCACGCCGGCCAGCACCATCGGCTGGTTCCCCACTATCCCGACGACCCGCCCGTCGAACCGGGCCAGGACGCACACGATGTTGCGGGCCCAGTGCGCCTGCACCTCCAGGTACTCGCCGTCGTCCACGATCTCCTCGATGACGGCCCGGATGTCGTACGGCGTCCGCTCGTTCGGCGGCACGATCCGCAGCAGCTCCGGGCACCGGCGGTCGGGGTCGTCGGACGACGCGACCACCGGCGGTGCCTCGTTGTTGTTCGACGGCAGGAAGGAGAGCAGGTAGCGGACCTCGTCCAGGCAGGTCTCCTCGTCGTCGGCGAGGAAACTCGCGACACCGGTGCGTTCGGCATGGACCTGCGCTCCGCCGAGTTCGGCCTGGGAGACGTCCTCACCGGTCACCGAGCGCACGACATCCGGCCCGGTGATGAACATGTTCGCGGTGTCGCGGGTCATGAAGATGAAGTCCGTCAGTGCCGGGGAGTACACCGCGCCACCGGCGCAGGACCCAAGAACGACACTGATCTGGGGGACGACCCCGGAAAGACGGACGTTACGCGCGAAAAGCCCACCGAAACCGGCGAGCGCCGCGACACCCTCCTGGATCCGCGCGCCACCGCCGTCGTTGAGGCCGATGACCGGCGCGCCGATCGACTCGGCCAGGTCCAGCACCTGGTGGATCTTTGCTGCGAACGTCTCGCCGAGCGCGCCGCCGCGGACCCGGGCGTCATGCGCGAAGACAACCACGCTGCGACCGTCCACCGTGCCGAATCCGGTGACCACCCCGTCGCCGGAGGGGTGGGAACGCTCCATTCCGAAACCGGTGGCCCGGTGCTGGGCGAACAGGTCGAGTTCGGTGAAGGAATCCGCGTCCAGCAGCTGCTCGATGCGTTCGCGGGCGGTGAGCTTGCCGCGGGCGTGGTGCCGCCGGGTGGCTTCCGGATCGTCTCCCTGTTCGGCGAGCAGCCGTCGCCGGGCAAGAAGCGCGGTGTGCTGCTCGAGGGTCAGCGGCTCGCTTTCCCGGGCTGCCTCCAACGAAATCCCGTCGGAGTCCTGGGAGATCGGCCGCCGGTTTCCCTGGTCGGGGATGAGCTGGTTGGGAAGGGCCCAGTACGCCGCGGGTTCGACAGTGCTTTCTTCGCCGTCCGGACTGTTGTGCAGGACTGAAACCACCAGCGATCCCTCCTTCTGGTAACCCGGTGGCCCGGGCCTCCCGACGTCGCGGAAGAAACGTGACCTCGCGGCCTCCGATCTTCCCGGGTGGCCGCTGTACCGAGCTTGGGCGATCGCACTGGGAAAAATTCTTGAGAGATCCTTGAATCGAGCCGAATTTCCTCGTGCAAGTGACATTGATCACAAGCGCAAGTATCAGCTGTCGCGATACGGACATGATTGGCCCGTCGCGTGGAATCGTATTCGTACGGAGCGTACACGACGGCAGGCCGAAATGTCGCCGGCCGGACAGCGGCCATATCGCGTATATTGCTGCCCGAAATATTGTGGCTGTTACCCTCGCGTACCCGCCTCGCCCCGGCCGGGCCACGCGTGCCGGCATCGACACGCGCCACGGCCGCCGGTCCGGCCCCGGCGGCCGTCGACGGCCCGCTCCGGTCGGCACTCACTCCGGTCGGCACTCACTCCGGTCGACGGAGCGTGGTGGCGGAGCGCACGGCAGCAGCCTGGCGCCAGGCGAGGCACCGGCACGGCACCCGGCCCGGATACGGCTGGCAGCACGGCGCACCTGCCACGGCCGGGCCACCGCACAACAGCGACCCGGCCACAACAGGGCACGCCAGCGGTACGGGCAACGAGCACGCCAGCGGCCCCAGGTACGAAGCCCGGGCCCGGACACGGGCCCGACAAGCCTGGGCAACGGGCATGCCGGCAGCCCGGCGTCAGCGGCGCGCCAGAACAGCGCCCGGCCCGGACGCCGTGTCACCGCTCAGCGTCGCGACATCCGTCGCCGCGATCCGTGTCCTCATGGGCGCACCAGAACAGCGTCCGGCTCGGACGCTGTGAGCGTGACCCTGCCCGACCAGGTCAGCGACCCGGGCGCGGGCAGCCCGTCGGCATCCAGCATGATCGCCCGTTCGACGCCGGTGACCGTCACCGTCGAGCCCGGGTCGACCACACCAGCCGGGGCCCGCAACACCTCGAGCGTGGCGATGTCGGCGAGCTTCGTGCCCGGGGGCAGCTCCACCGCGGTGGCGACCGCGCCGTCCTGCTGCACGGACCAACCAGAGATCATGTGGTCCGATCGGTAGAGGACGTCCGGATCACCCGCGAGCCGGACCCCGACCGTGGTGCCGACCCAGGCCAGGGCCGGCGCGACCGAGGCGACCGGAACGACCGGAACGGAGGTGGTCTTGCGGATCACGATGTACAGGTAGTTCCGCAGGTCGGACAGTGCGGGTGTGTACGCGGACGCCACCGGCTCGATCTTCTCCTCGCGGCGCGCCTCGGCCGCGGACAGCTGGTAGGTCCACCCCGCGGCGTCCATCATCTGTTCCCGCGCCTCGCCCGCGGCAAGCTCGTGATCGGCGGCGAGGAAGAACCGCATACCGCCGGCGCCACCTCCGGCTCCGGCTCCGGCTCCGGCGATCACGGCACACACCATGTTGTTGCCCGTGCACGTCCGCAGCACGGGATGGCCGTTCTCATAGCGGCCGGTGAACGGCAGCGTCACATGGTTGGGGCCCTGATAGACCGCCGACCCCGGCACCACGGACCCGGCCGCGTCGAACTCGACCCGGTACACCCACTCGATGTCGGTCTGGCGTCCCCAGCGTGCCTGCAGGTACCCGGGATCGTCACCGGTGCCGCCGTCCTCGTTGCTGAACATGACACTGTACTCCAGCACCGTGTGGCCCGGCCGGCCGGCCACCGGCGCCTGGGTGTGCCAGGCGAGCAGCGGGGTGTCGGTGTGATTGTTCTGGAAGAACCCACCGGACTCCGGCAGTGACCGTCCGTAGAGGATCGGAGCGTACGCGAGCGGATCCGGCGCTCCGGGCGTCATAGGTGCCACCGCCGACACCGACAGCTCATCGATCACCACCGTCCGCGCGCCGGCGCTGGACGCCTGCCCGTCCAGCGTGATCGTGAGGGTGTGGGCGCCGGCCCGCAGCCGCCCGAGCTGAACCCGCCTGGTGATCGGATGCGCGGCGGGCACGACGAGGTCGGTCGCGGGCGTGCCGTCCACTGTGATCGCGAGCACCGCGGACTCCGCGCCCGGGACCGCCCAGTCGACCCCGGGGGCCCGGGTGGTGACCTCCGCCACCCCCTCGCCGTCATGCCGCGCCTGGACGATCAACGAGTACGGGGCGCTCCCGCGCTCCAGCGTGACCGGTGTCTGCGCGACGGCGTCGGAGCCGGCGTCGAGAGCACGGTCAGCGGAGCTGATGTCGAGAGCACGGTCAGCCCGGGCTGCGAGGCCGGCGGTGCCGGTATCCGGGCGGGCGGCGCCGGATCTCGCCGCGGCGGTGCCGGCCCCAGCCGCGGCGGTGTCGGCGACCTGGGTGGCATGGGCCACCCGGGCGGCCCCGTCGGCTACCCCGGCCCCACCGGCGGCGTCATGCTCCGGCGTATCCGCGATCAGTACGGCGACGAGGAGCGCGAGAACGGCCCGTGCCCACCACGTCCGCGCCGCCGTCGTCACCGTTACCGCCGTCGTCACCGCGTCACCGCTGCTCAGCCACCTTCACCGCTGCTCACGTCGCCCGCCCGGCCACCGTTCACCGCTGTTCGGGTCAACCACTGCTGCCAGCCACTGTCCAGGTCGCCACTGTCCAGATCACCACTGCTCAGGTCACCGCTGTTCGGGGCGCAGCGGCACGAACACGGCTGGCCCAGCGGGGACATCCGCCGCCGCGACGTCCACCAGCCGGACCGGCTCGGTGTCGGCGAGGGCTGCCAGCCGCCACGCCGGGGCGGCCACGACCGCCCCGTACAGGCAGGCGCAGGAGTCACGGAGCGCCACCGCCTCGTCCGCGGCGCGCTCCCGGGCGTCGGCGTCGCCGATGCCACCCGCATCGGCGGTACCCACATCGACAGCGGCCACGTCGGCCACGTCGGCGGTGTCGGCGGTGTCGGCCTGGGCGGCCGCGGCGCGTGCGAAGGCGGTCCGGATGTCGGCGAGCGGGTCACGGACGTCCGCGGACAGTGCCGTGCCGTCAGGGGGAACCCGGAAGAACACGCGCACGGTCCGCAGGTCCCGGAGCAGGTCGAGGGCCTGCTCCGGCGTCCGGTACCCCGGAAAACTGACGACCCCGTAGGTGTCGGGGTAGGTGTCGGGGTGGCCGCCGGGCAGCTCGTCCCGCCGGGCCGCGGCGGCCAGCCGTGTCCGCGCCGCCGTCAGGCAGCCCGCCACCGCCTCCCGCTGTCCCAGGCCCACCAGAATGGCGGCCGCCGGCATCTCCTCGACCCGCGTGGGGACCGCGATCGGAGCGGGGACGGGGACCGGGCCCGCGACCATGGGCGAGGCGGTGGCAGCGTCGGCGCCAGGGACGACACCGGGGGCGGTGTCAGTGACAGGGGCGCCCGACAGTGCGCGGGCCGGCCCGGCGACCGGATCCACCTGCTGTCTCAGCACGGGTACCGCCATCCGCGGCAGGCCGAGCTGCCCAAGATCACGTCCGCCGGCCGGGCCGCGCGCCAAGGCCGCGATCGCGCTCACTCCGATCACCGAAACTACGCCCAGCACTGTCATCCGCACGCTCCGTTCGATGACGGACCGGCCACGAAGGCCCCGCCGGGCCAGGCCACCAGCGGCGATCGTGTCGGCTGTGCCGGCCGAGCCGACAGCGGTAGCCATGCCGGCTGAGCCACCAGCGGCAGCCATGCCGGCCGGGCCGGCAGCGGCGGCTGTGTCCCGCGGCTCGGCGGTCCCACGCCACGCCGCGCTTCGCCCAGCGGCCACGACAGCTCGGCTTGCAGTAGCGTTGCCGACCGGGTCACGTCCATCACCGTACGATGTAACTCTGTCGCTGCGCGACCTGGTGGACGTGTCATCGTCACCACCATCGCCGCTGGCCGGATCATCCGTGCGTACACCCGGCGTGGCCAGGCTGCCCGTCACCACCCGGCTGCCCGGCACCACCAGGCTGCCCGGCAGCCCATGGACGCCCAGGGCGACAGTTCGCAGACGCGAGGCCCGGGCGGTGAACCCGTCCAGGATTCGGCCCGCGACCGGCAACACACGTTCGTCCAGACGGTCGAGGCCAACGAGCGCACGCCGTGCCGCGCCCACCACGGCCCGTCCCGCCCGTGGCTTCCCCGCATGGCCGGTGGCCCCACCCCCAGCCATGATCGTGATCGGGGCGCTGGCCCTGTCCTGGCCTTCGGCAGCCGTCCGGCCCGTCGCTTCGACCCCGCCCCTGGCCGCTGTCCGGACCCTGGTGAACCGAACCCTGGTGAACCGAACCCTGGTGAACCGGGCTCTGGCGCACCGGCGTCGCACCGCCCGGAACACGATCGTCGGACGACCGGTGACAGTCACGACTGCCGCCGAAGAACGGCTACCGCCTCCGCGAGATCAGGTGGGTCGGGACTGGTGAACGTCACCTTCCGCCCATCCGCGGGATGAGCGAAGGACAGCTGAGCGGCATGCAGCCACTGCCGGGCCAGCCCGAGCCGGCCGGCGAGAACCGGATCAGCGCCGTAGGCGAGATCGCCGACGCAGGGATGCCGCAACGCCGACATGTGCACCCGGATCTGATGGGTCCGCCCGGTCTCCAGACGCACCGACAGCAGCGACGCGGCTCGGAAGGCCTCTTCGGTGTCATAGTGGGTGACGCTGGGTTTTCCACCCGCCACCACGGCAAACAGGCCGGGCTTACGCGGGTGACGGTCGATCGGCGCGTCCACCGTGCCGCTGGACGGATCAGGATGCCCCTGCACCAGAGCACGGTAGATCTTTTCGACCTCGCGGTCCCGGAAAGCCCGTTTCAACGCGGTGTAGGCGCGCTCACTTTTCGCGACGACCATGATGCCTGTCGTGCCGACGTCGAGACGGTGGACAACGCCCTGGCGTTCCGCGGCGCCGCTGGTCGCGACGCGGTAGCCCGCGGCGGCA
Source organism: Candidatus Protofrankia datiscae (assembly GCF_000177615.2). GTDB lineage: Bacteria > Actinomycetota > Actinomycetes > Frankiales > Frankiaceae > Protofrankia > Protofrankia coriariae. Next base: position 3,635,255 of record NC_015656.1, read on the forward strand.
AGCCCACCGATCACGGTCGGGCCGGTGAAGCCGGGCGCGGGATGGGCAGCCACCCCGATCGGCTTGCTGACCACCACGATGTCGTCATCGTCATGGATCACCAGCAGGCCGGGTACCGGCTCGGCCGCCACCCGGACCGGATTCGGCGGGGGTGGCAGCCGCACGTCGAGCCACTCCCCGGCACCGACCCGGTCGGAGCGGCCGCGTACGGTTCCGTCCACGCTGGCCTGGCCGTCGTCGACGAGCTGGGCCGCGGCCGTCCGGGACAGCCCGAACATCCGCGCGATCACCGCGTCCAGGCGCAGCCCGTCCAGCCCGTCGGGAACCGGGAGCGCACGCCTGTCCCCCACACCGCCCCCTGCCACGGCCACCTGGCCGGTTTCGCCGCCGGCCGCGTCACCGGCTTCGTTACCGGCCGTATTGCCGGTTGCGTTACTGTCCATCGCGGTCGTCGATGTCTGTCGCGGGCCGGCCGTCGGGGCCCGCCGGCCCGTCCGGGTTCGGCTGGCCGTCCCGCGGGGCGGGCTGGCTGTCCAGAGCGGTACCGAAGGCCGCCAGGATGACCGCGACCGCCCCACCGATCACGATCGCCGAGTCGGCGATGTTGAACACCGGCCAGTTGTGCAGGTGGATCCAGTCCACGACGTGCCCGCGCAGCGGCGCCGGCGCGCGGAAGATCCGATCGCTGAGGTTGCCCAGGGCCCCACCGAGCAGCAGGCCGAGCACGACCGCCCACGACAGCGACGTCAGCGTCCGGGCAGTGCGGACGATGATCACGACAACCACCAGGGCGACGATGCTGAACAGTACGGTCGCGCCACCAGCGATACTGAACGCGGCCCCCGGGTTACGCGTCAGCCGTAGGTCGAGTACGCCGGGAAGCAGCTCGATCGGTGCCCGGTCCGACAGGCTCGCCACAGCGGCGATCTTCGTGACCACGTCGATGGCGAGGATCACAAGACCGGCACCGGCCACCGTGGCCACCGCGCGTGGCGACCGGCACACCCGATACGGCTCGCCGCCGGTACGGCTCCCGCTGATGTGGCTCTCCTCATGGGCCGACGACACGTCGAAATCCGGACCAGCGGGATCATCCAGGTCCGGGATGATCCTCCCGTTTTCCACCTCGGCCGTCACATCCCACCGGTCCCGCCCGTGGACGCCCTCTCCCACACCTGCCCCACTCTACGGGCAGCGCCTTCAGACCCGGAACGCACCATGACCGTCGCCCTCGCGCCGCCCCGCGCGCACCTGCCGTGGACGGAGACCCCGGCCGTAGCCGGCCGTAGGTAGAAACCGTCATCCCCACAGCGATTTCTACCTACGGCTTCCACGGCTGTAGGTGGAAATCGTTGCTGCCACAGCGGTTTTCACCTACGGGCCGGCGGCCGGGCCAGGCGGCCACCCGAGCCGGCCGAGGTGGTCGGCCCGGGATCCCGGCTCCGGATGCCGGGGGCCCACCGAATGCTCCGTCCCATCCACTACGCTTGGTACAGCGGACGGCGTTGACGGGACGAGTAGCGGCGGGCGCAGCCAGGGACGACCGGCCTCAGGACGGCGTCCAGCGAGCCGGGGACGGTGCGAGCCCGGCGGCCAGCGCGCTGCGAAGATCACCCCTGAGCCGCCGGGAGAACAGGGCCCGCGCCCCCAGTAGATCCGGCACCGCGCGCGACGAGTGGTCTGTCCGGGCCGCCACACCGGCGTCCCGGGAGGCAAGGAGGGTGGTACCGCGGTGCCACCGCGCCCCGGCGAACGCCGGGTACCGCGGGGTGTCGTCCCTCCGTTGGAGCCCGAACCCGACGGAGATCTGCCCATGCCGACCCGACCCACCGAGCCGAACCAACCCACCGAGCACACCCCGTCCACCCAGCTCACCGGGCATGCCCCAGCCGCCCGGCCAGCCGGGCACGCCCAGCCCGCGCCGGTGTTCCCGCCGCTGTCGACCCAGGTCGACCTGCCCGCCCTCGAACGCGACATGCTCCAGCGCTGGAAGGACCTGAAGGTCTTCGAGCGCTCCCTGGACGCGACCGCCAACGGCCCGCAGTGGGTCTTCTACGAGGGTCCCCCGACCGCCAACGGCAGGCCGGGCACCCATCACGTCGAGGCGCGCGTGTTCAAGGACCTCTTCCCCCGCTTCCGCACGATGCGCGGCTTCCACGTCCCGCGCCGCGCCGGTTGGGACTGTCACGGCCTGCCCGTCGAACTCGCCGTGGAAAAGGAGCTGGGCTTCACCAGCAAGAGCGACATCGAGGACTTCGGCATCGCCGAGTTCAACGCCCGCTGCCGCGAGTCGGTGCTGCGCCACGTCGCCGACTTCTCCCGGATGACCGAGCGGATGGCCTACTGGTGCGATCTGGACAACGCCTACCGCACCATGGACACCCCCTACATCGAGAGCGTCTGGTGGTCGCTCAGGCAGATCTTCGACAGGGGGCTGCTCGTCGAGGATCACCGGGTCACCCCGTACTGCCCACGTGACGAGACACCTCTGTCCGACCACGAGGTCTCCCAGGGGTACGAGGACGTGGTCGACCCGTCGGTGTACGTCCGCTTCCCGGTGACCTCCGGGCCGCTCGCCGAGGCGGGGGTAAGCCTGCTGGTCTGGACGACCACCCCGTGGACGCTGGTGTCGAACACCGCGGTCGCCGTGCATCCGGACGTCACCTACGTGGTCGCCCGGACCTCCGCTGGCGGGCGCGAAGGCGAGCTGGTGCTGGTGGCCGAGCCGCTGCTCGCCGCCGCGGTGGGCCCGGACGCCGAGATCGTCCAGACGGTCCGCGGCGCGCAGCTGGCGGGGGTGACCTATGACCGCCCGTTCGAGCTGCTGCCGGCGGCGGACTTCGCCGCCCCGGCCACGGCCACTGGCCATACCGCCGGCCGGGCTGCCGGCCAGGCCGCGGTGACGGCGGCGGCCGCGCACTCGGTGGTCCTCGCCGACTATGTCACCACGACCGACGGCACCGGGCTGGTCCACCAGGCCCCGGCCTTCGGCGCCGAGGACCTCGCCGTCGCCCGCGCCCACGGGCTGCCCGTGGTCAACCCGGTGGGCCGTGACGGCCGGTTCGTCGCCGGTGTCCCGCTGGTCGGCGGGCTGTTCTTCAAGGACGCGGACGCACCTCTCGTCGACGACCTGCGTGCCCGCGGGGTGCTGTGGCGGGCCGAGGGCTACGCTCACAGCTACCCACACTGCTGGCGCTGCCACACCCCGCTGATCTACTACCCGCTGCCGTCCTGGTACATCCGGACGACCGCGATCGCCGACCGGCTGCTGGCGGAGAACGAGCGCACCGACTGGCACCCCCCGCGGATCAAGCACGGCCGTTACGGGGAGTGGCTACGAGGCAATGTCGACTGGGCGCTGTCGCGTAACCGCTACTGGGGCACGCCGCTGCCGATCTGGCGCTGCACCGCCGACCCGGCGCATCTGACCTGTGTCGGGTCGCTGCTGGAGCTGTCCTCCCTGGCCGGGCGTGACCTGTCCGGGCTCGACCCGCACCGGCCGTTCGTCGACGAGGTCACGATCGCCTGCCCGGACTGCTCGGCGGTGGCGCGCCGGGTCCCGGACGTGATCGACGTCTGGTACGACAGCGGGGCGATGCCGTTCGCCCAGTGGGGCGCGCCGCACCGCAACCGCGAGGAGTTCGCGGCCCAGTACCCGGCGCAGTACATCTGCGAGGCCATCGACCAGACCCGCGGCTGGTTCTACACCCTGATGGCCATCGGGACGCTGGTGTTCGACCGCTCGTCGTACGAGACCGTGCTCTGTCTCGGCCTTCTCCTCGACTCCGAGGGCCGCAAGATGAGCAAGCATCTGGGCAACGTCCTCGACCCGTTCGAGCTGTTCGAACGGCACGGCGCGGACGCAGTGCGCTGGCTGATGCTCGCGGCCGGCTCGCCGTGGTCGGACCGCCGGGTCGGCCACGAGGCGCTTGAGGACATCGTCCGCAAGGTGCTGCTGACCTACTGGAACACCGCGTCGTTCTTCGTCCTGTACGCGAACGCCGCGGGCTGGGCGCCGGGGCGTACGCCCACCGCCGAGCCACCGGCCCGCCCGGTGCTCGACCGGTGGGCGCTCTCCGAACTGCACGCCACGATCATCGAGGTCACCGAGGCGCTGGACGGGTTCGACGCGCTGCGGGCCGGGCGCCGCCTGACCCGCTTCATCGACGAGCTGTCCAACTGGTACGTGCGCCGCTCCCGGCGGCGGTTCTGGGAGGCCGACCCGGACGCTCTGGAGACCCTCTACACCTGCCTGGACGGCCTGACCCGGCTGCTGGCCCCCTTCATCCCGTTCCTCACCGACACGCTGTGGTCGAAGCTGGCCGCCGGTGTGCGGGCGGACGCCCCGGACTCGGTCCACCTCGCCGACTGGCCGACTCCGCGGCCCGATCTCGTGGACGCGGGGCTCGCCACCCGGATGGACCTGGTGCGGCGGGTGGTGGAGCTCGGCCGGGCGGCCCGGGCGGGCAGCGGTGTGCGGACCCGCCAGCCGCTGGCCCGCGCCGTGGTGGCCGCCCCCGAGTTCGCCGGGCTCTCCGCAGACCTGCGCGCCCAGATCGCCGAGGAGCTCAACGTCGCCACCGTCGAGGCCGCGGCGGCCGACGTGGTCGACGTCACAGTGAAACCGAACTTCCGGACGCTGGGCCGTCGGTTCGGCAAGCGGACCCCGGTGATCGCGGCGGCCGTCTCCGCGGCGGGCCGGCCGGTGGACGGCCGGCTCACTGTCGAGGTGGGCGGCGAACGGATCGAGCTCGCCGGTGACGATCTCATCATCTCCGAGACCCCGCGGCAGGGATGGGCCGTGACCTCGGAGTCGGGGCTGTCCGTGGCCCTCGACCTGGAGATCACCCCCGAGCTGCGGCGGGCCGGTGTCGCCCGGGACGTGGTGCGGGTCCTGCAGGAGGCCCGCAAGGCCGCCGGTCTGGACATCACCGACCGGGTCGACGTCCGCTGGACGGCGGACACGCCGCAGACCGCCCAGGCCCTGCGGGAGCACGCGTCCACCGTGGCCGCCGAGGTCCTTGCCGTGACGTTCGCCGAGGGCGCCGGCCCCACCGGCCAGCACGCGGGCCAGAACACGGAGCAGGGCACGGACGAGGCCGGCCAGCACGCGCCGGATCTCGGGCTGACGTTCTGGCTGCGACCGGCGAGGGGCACGGCGGGCACAGCCGGCTGACAGGTCGCGGGCAGGAGCCGCGGGCAGGCTTCGCCGGGAGTGTTTCAGGCCGGGAGACTCAGTGGGTGTCCCGGCCTGCCGGCGGGCGTCGGGACGGTCTGCGCGCTCCCAGCGGCAGCAGTGCCGCCGCCAGCAGGCCGATCACGATCGAGGCATAGACGAAACCGGTACTGCCCAGGACCCCCGCGCCCAGCAGCGCGGCCGACAGCAGGACAAGAGCACCGCTGAGAACGGTCATGGCCGGACGGTGGTCATGACTGACATCACCGGAACGAATTTCGTGGAACGGACATTGTGGATCCGGAGGTTCACATGACCGGTACACCGGGATGATGGATGCATCCAGCGCCTTTTCCGATATTTTCTAATATTTTCTGACGATCTCCTGTCGGTTCCCGGCGGCCCGTCACGGCTCCTGGCCAGGCTGCTACCGACGGGACGACGGAAAATGCGACGTCCCCCGGCCTGAAAAACTGGCGTCCGCGCGGGCGGAACGGGCAACCGGTGTCCAGAAGCCGATTTTCCCCTCGGTGGCCGGCCCTCTGGTGACAACCCAGCGGTGACAACCCGGCGGTGGCGGCACGGAAACACCGGCTCCGCGGGACAGGCCCACCGGGGAGTGGTCCACAAGGTAGCGGTCCACAAGGTAGCGGTCCGCCAGTCGCTGGTCCGCCAGGGGACGGTCCATGACACCGTGGCCGGGCGTCCCGTCGGCGACGACGCGGCAGGTGGTGTCGTCGGGGTACCAGCCCCCGCACAGGTGAGGATCTACCAGGCGGGCCTGCGCACCCGATGACCTGAGTCAGGCTGGCAGAACCCCGGCAACGTCGAACCCCAGGATCTCGGGAACTCCAGAATCTGGGGAACTCCGGGCCCTGAAAACCGCCAGGGCCGGGGAACTCCAAGAGCCTGCGGCCCCCTGGACACACCCTGCAACCGGGCGCGCGCTGCCACACCGCGGCACCACCGTGGGCCTGCGGGCTCCTAGAAGTCCTGCAACCCGGAAGGGTCCCGACGGGCGGCTGCCTCCACGTCGGGTGCGCGTACCCCGCCGTTGTCGTTCCCGCGTGCCATCGCGCCCGCGCCCAGGGGCGAAGCGGTCGGGAAGGGCGAGGACTGGGCGGATGCCCCTGCCGGCGAGTTGGCGCTGATCCCGACCGGCGGAGGCGGCGGAGGCGGGGAACCGGTGCCGGGGTTCAGCGGCGGACGAGACGGCCCACCGGACCCGACGGCCGGCTGTGTTGGCATGCCGTCCAGGTCGCGCAACTGCATCTCCAGGTAGGCGCGCAGCCTGGTCCGGTACTCGCGCTCGAAGGCCCGCAGCTGTTCGACCTGGCCTTCCAGGCGACGCTTGTCGTCCTCCAGGCCACCGAGCTGTTCGGCGACGTGCGCGCGGGCCTCACCGATGATGCGGTCGGCATCGGCACGGGCTTCGCGGCGGGCCCGCTCCGACTCGTTACGGGCCTCTCGCAGCGCCTCGTCCGCAGTGCGCTGGGCGAGCACGAGGGTACGGGCCACGCGCTGTTCGATCTCGGCGTCCAGCTGGCTGTTGCCGGTGCGGGCCGGGGCCGCGCCCGCCGGGGACACGGCCGGGATGACCGTGGTCGCCGCCGCCGGCTGCGCGGCGGGACGTTCGCGGGCCGCCGCCTGCGCGGCCTGCACCGCCTGGGCTGTCTGTGCCTGCGCCTGTGCGACCTGGCGCCGGGTTTCCTCCAGCTGCCTGCGCAGCTGCTGGTTTTCCTCCAGCACCTGAGCGGGTACACCGGAACCACCGCCGCCCGTGCGGCGGGCTTCGTCAAGTTGCCGGCGTAGGTCGGTGTTCTCGTCCAACAGGCGGGTGAGCTCGCTCTCGACGTCGTCGAGGAAAGCGTCAACCTCGTCCTCGTTGTAGCCGGTGCGGAACCGGGTTGGACTGAAGACCTTGTTCTGTACGTCCTGCGGTGTCAGAGCCACGTCGCCTCCTCATGATGCGGCATCGCCGTTCCCCGGAGAGGGCGGTCCAGCGGCAGTCTGCCGCGCGCATTCGCCACGTGCGCGACTTCGTCACAGCCCATCCGCGAGTCTCCGCAAGACCCAGATCACAACTAAGATCAATAAAAATCCGAGGTCAAATGCCACGTTACCGACCCGAAGGGGTGGGACGAACCGCCGCACGAATCTCAGCGGGGGATCGGTGACGGTGTACACGGACTCAAAGACTAGTACGAGGACTCCAGTGGGACGAAAAGTACGGCTCAGGGAGACCACTAGATCTATCACTACGCGAGCGAACAGCAACAGTAGGTAGACCAGCAGGAGCGCGGAGATCACGTCACCCAGTGTGCTGATGGCGAGCTCTCCTGTACCTGCGGGGACCTATGTCCGGTAACAGCTGAAATATGATCATGACTGGTTGTAGAAGCCACCCTCACGGATGCGCCGCTTGTCGGTCTCGGTGACCTCGATGTTGTGCGGCGAGAGCAGGAACACCTTGTTGGTGACCTTCTCGATCGATCCGCGCAGGCCGAACACCAAGCCGGCGGCGAAGTCGACCAGCCGCTTGGCGTCAACATCGTCCATCTCGGTCAGATTCATGATAACCGGAGTCCCGTCGCGGAACTCCTCGCCTATCTGCCGCGCCTCATTGTAGCTTCGCGGTTGCAGAGTGGTGATCCGGTACGCTGATGGCTCCTCGATCGCCGACGGTCGGCGCATCGGCACCGGACCGGTTGGCCGGAGCTGTTCCACCGGGGGACGTCTCGGCATCGCAGGCGGCTCCTCACGCGCATCTATCCGACGGACCGACCGCTCGGCGGGCACAGGCTCACCGACATCGCGACGATCGTCACGACCGGCGTCGTCGTACTCGTCTTCCTCGAGGTAGTTTTCATCCTCCTCGGCCAGACCGAGGTAGACCATCGCCCTGCGCGCCACACCCATGAGCGCGACTCTAAGGGACAGCGCGCCGTGGACCGAACAAAGCCGTCCCGATGCGAAGGTGTGTCGCGCCTTCGGCCACCGCGTCGGGGAAGTCCGCCGACATGCCGGCACTGATCACCGACGCCTCCGGGTGCTCTCGACGAAGCATCCACGAAACCTCACGCAGCCGCGCGAAGGCCGGCCGGGCCGGCAGACCACGCGGCGCGACCCCCATCACCCCGGCGAGGACAAGGCCGCGACTGGCGGCCACGAGGTCGCCGAGAGCGAGGACGTCGGCTGGGCGGGCACCACCGCGACCGGTGTCGCACCCGGGCGGGTCCAGCGACACCTGGAGGCACACGACGATCTCCCGGTCGTGCGCGAGAGCCCCGGCGGCCAGCGCGTTCACCAGTGGCGCCCGGTCGACCGACTGCACCCAGCCGGCCCACCGGGCCACCGGGCGGGCCTTGTTGCGCTGGAGTTGGCCGACAAAATGCCAACAGGGCCATGATCCGAAGGACGCTCCGGGGCCGGCTGCCGGCGCGGCCGCCGGATCCGGCCGAGGCGGCTGGCCGTCGTCCCCCTCGGGGGCGGTCTGCGGTGCCGATGGCCGCCACGCGGACGAAACCTCGCTGTCAAGTTCGCGACAGGACTCGTGGGCGACGAGGTACTTTGTCACAGCCGCCACCTTCGCCCGGGCCTCCTGTTCGCGGTTCTCCGCGAAATGCGTGACGCCGGACCCTGCGAGCAGGACGACGTCCGACGCCGGCCAGTTCTTGCTCACTGCGATGAGGGTGAGCTCGTCGGCCTGGCGCCCCGCCGCGGTGGCCGCCGCGGCGATCCGCGCACGGACGTCTGCGAGGTTGCGCCACAGCTCCTCGCGCCGCCGCGCGGCGGCCGGCCCGCTCACCGCCGGCCCGCCCGCTGCCGGTGCCGCCGTCACCGGGCCCGCCCGTACCGTGGCGCCGCCCGTCCGCCGGCCGGTCCCGCCCGCCACGGGCCGGCCTTCTCACGGCCGTGCGACAGGACGACCAGGACGGGCCGCGGGTCGTTCCCGACGCTTCTCCCGCCACGCTTCTCAACGAACTTCTCAGCGATCTTCCAGACATACCACTCGACGTACCGCTCGACGAACATGGCCGCCACCTGGATCCGGACGGGTACCGGCACCGAAGTTATTTGAGGAAGTCGGGGACGTCGAGTTCGTCATCGTCGTCCGCGACCGGCCGGACCGGCCGGCGAGGTGCCGCGTAGCTCGGCCGGGGCGCCTCCCTGGGCTCCTTGTACGGCGGGTGACCCTGGTCGGCTCCGGCGTCGGTCCCCTCCCGCCGGGACGGGGCCGGTCCGTCATGATTGTAGTCCCGGTTGTCGCCGCCGCCAGCCGTCTGGCCGGCGGCGGCCGCGCGGGGCTGGGCTGCCGGCTGGGGCGAGGAACGGGCCGCGGACACCGCGCTGTGCGGGGCCGCCGCCGTTGCGGGGACGGACCTGGACTGCGCGGCCGCGGCGGCGAAGGGCGAGGCCGGGGCGGTCGTGGCGGACGCCGCGGGCGGCGTGGTCGCCGCGGGGGTGACCGTGGACGTGGATCCCGATGTGCCCGAGGCCGTGCCGCCCTGCGCGGCGGTGGAGTTCCCCGTGCTGGCGGGTGGGCTGGCGGGGCCGCGGCGGGTGCCGGGCAGGAACGCCTTGGGCCGCTGCGGGATGGTGTCGAAGCCCGCGGCGATGACCGTCACCCGGACCTCGTCACCGAGCGCGTCGTCGATCACCGCGCCGAAAATGATGTTCGCTTCGGGGTGGGCTGCGTCGGCGACCAGCTCGGCGGCGGCGTTGATCTCGAACAGGCCGAGGTCGGAACCACCGGAGATGTTCAGCAGGACGCCCTGGGCGCCGTCCATGCTCGCTTCCAGCAGGGGCGAGGCGATGGCCTGTTCGGCCGCGACGATGGCCCGGTCGTCGCCGCGGGCCCGCCCGATACCCATCAGGGCGCTGCCCGCATGTGACATGACGGTCTTGACGTCGGCGAAGTCGAGGTTGATCAGACCGGGGGTGGTGATGAGGTCGGTGATGCCCTGCACACCGGAGAGCAGCACCTGGTCGGCGCTGCGGAACGCGTCCAGCACGCTGATGTCACGGTCGGTCATCGCCAGCAGCCGGTCGTTCGGGATGACGATGAGGGTGTCGACCTCGTTGCGCAACGCGTCGATCCCGGCTTCGGCCTGGGTGGCGCGGCGACGTCCCTCGAAGGTGAATGGACGGGTGACGACACCGATCGTCAGGGCGCCCAGGGACCGGGCGACGTTGGCCACCACCGGCGCGCCGCCGGTGCCCGTGCCACCGCCCTCCCCGGCTGTGACGAACACCATGTCGGCGCCCTTGAGGACTTCCTCGATCTCTTCCCGGTGGTCCTCGGCCGCCTGCCGGCCGACCTCCGGATCCGCGCCGGCGCCGAGGCCGCGGGTGAGTTCACGGCCGACGTCGAGCTTGACGTCGGCGTCGCTCATGAGCAGAGCCTGGGCGTCGGTGTTGATCGCGATGAACTCGACGCCCTTGAGACCGACCTCGATCATGCGGTTGACGGCGTTCACACCGCCACCGCCGATCCCGACGACCTTTATCACCGCCAGGTAGTTCTGTGGAGCTGCCATGCGGTGTCGGTCCTCCAGCGGCATCGATGGGCGGACGGGGGGGCGTGCCCCAGCCGGCCGGTGCGGCAGGGAAGGCTGCACCGAGCGGATGGAACGGGTGACGATCGGCGAGCTTCAACCTTCACCGTCAGCTAGACAGTTAATGTTATGTCAACTTCCGACCGTGGACCGGACAGTAGGGAGGACCAACCCGGGGGTCAAGGACGCACTCGGCGCGTCACGTCACACCTTTCCCGTCCGTTCGGTCACATCATCCGCCACACCCGGGATGAGCGCTCCGGCCGGCCCGGCCCGGGATCGTCCGAATCCCCCGGAATCGGGACCGGCCCGGCCACGGCCCCCACGGCCCCCGCGGGCCGCTTCACCGGCCGCACGTCGAGGCGTTCGGCCGGCCTGCCGGGAGGATGACGACTGACAGCATCCGTCCGATCACCCGAAGGAAGTGAGTCACGATCGCCCGTCGACCGTGAGCAAACCGCGACGTCCGGCAATCCCCCGCGACGCTTCCGGACATGGGCGACCCGTTGTCGCGTGCACGACCCTGGCAGGTGTTTTGATATCCCTGTGCGGGCTTCCCCACCGGGTTTCACCCGTGAGTATCCAGTGGACCAAAGCCATCATGATCATGACTTCTCCGTCTCGTCGGAGAGCCCGGGGAACCGAGGGGTGCGATGTGGCCGTCACCAACACCTCCGGGGCTGCCGACCAGCCGGGCGGTACGGACGAGGCCGCCGTGGAACCTGGACCGCGGATACGCCTGGTCACCCCCGGCTCCCTCGTCGACCAGAACATGCTGACCGATCCGCTGTCGGGCGAACCGTCCGCCACGGGCACGGTGACGCTGCTGTTCACCGACATCGAGGGCTCGACCCGGCTGGTACGCCGGCACGGGGAACGCTACGGCGACATCCTGGCCGCCTGCCAGCGCCTGCAACGGCAGGCCTTCGCCGCCAACAACGGCCGGGAGATCGACACCCAGGGCGATTCGTTCTTCGTCGCGTTCCGTACCTCCAAGGATGCCGTGGCGGCGGCGGTCGCCGCCCAGCGCGCGCTGGCGGCGCACCAGTGGCCGGCCGGCGCCCGGGTCCGCGTCCGGATGGGCCTCCACACCACCGAGCCGACCGCGTGGACCGGCCGGTTCGTCGGGCTCGGGGTACACCGGGCGGCCCGGCTGTGCGCCGCCGGGCACGGCGGGCAGATCCTGCTGTCGGAGATCACCCACTCGCTCGTCGAGGACGCCCTGCCCGACGGCCTCGACATGCGCTACCTCGGCGAGCACTGGCTGAAGGACTTCGACCAGACCCAGCGGATCTGGCAGCTGGCCGTACCCGGCCTGCAGAACACCTTCCCGCCGCTGCGAGCCCCCGACGCGTCCGCCTCGGCCGGGATGTGCGACGAGACGGCCGCCGGCACTGACGCCGATGACGACGCCGACAGCGACAGCGACAGCGACAGCGAGCATTCCGCCGGCTCCCACCTCGGCTGGCTGGCCAGCATGGCGGACGCCGCCTTCGTCGGCCGGGTGACCGAGCTGCGGGCCCTGCGGGAAAGCTGGGAGCGGGCCCGCTCCGGGCACCGGGTACTCGCCCTGGTCAGCGGGGAGCCCGGCATCGGGAAGACCACGCTGGCCGCCCGGATCGCCCGGATCGCGCTCGACGACGGCGGACTGGTGCTCTACGGCCGCTGGGACGAGGACGTCCTCGCTCCCTACCAGGCCTACCGGGAGGCGTTGAGCGAATACTCCCGCACCTGCCCGCGGTCCGTGCTGCGCGCCGAGTTCAGCGAGCACGCCGACGAGATCTCCCGGCTGTTCCCCGAGGTCGCCAAGCGCATCGGCGTCGTCGGCACCCCGCTGCCGGGCAACGCCGAGGCCGAACGGTTCCGCCTGTTCGAGGCCATCGACGGCTGGCTGGGCACGATGGCCGCCCGTCGCCCCGTGCTGACCGTCCTCGACGACCTGCAGTGGGCGGACCGCTCCTCCCTGCTGCTGTTACAGCACATCACGCGGGCGCTGCGGGCCACCCCGCTGCTCGTGGTGGCCACCTACCGCAGCACCGACCACGGGGAGCTCAGCGACTTCCTGCCCCGGCTGGTCCGGGACGTCGGCTGCCGGCGGATCACCGTCGACGGCCTCGACGACGACGAGACCGTGGCACTGCTCGGGCGGATCACCGGCGGCGGGCTGTCCGGGCCCGACCTCGCGCTGGCCCGCGAACTGCGGGCGGACACCGCGGGCAACCCGTTCTTCCTCACGGAGATGATGCGCCACCTGGTGGACATGGGGACGTTGTTCCCCGCTCCTCTCCCGGCATCCGGCCGGGCCCCGTCAGCGGACCCGGCGGTGCCGGCGGGCCTGCCAGCACCGCCGAACCCGCTGCCGGCCCCGCTGACCCCCACGGGGCCCCTTCAGCCGGACCGGCCGCTGCCGGCACACCTGGCGGACCTGTCGGGGCCGCCGGCCCCGTCCCAGGTCGAGATCCCCGAGACCGTGCGGGATCTGGTGCGCTGGCGGCTGAGCCGGCTGTCCCGGGAGTGCGCCGCCGCGCTGGACGTCGCCTCCGTGATCGGCCACGAGTTCGACGTGGACATCCTCAGCACCGCGACCAGGATCGACGAGATGCGCCTGCTCGACCTCCTCGACGAGGCGCAGCAGGCCGGTCTGGTGCACGAGGACCACGACCAGGCCGCCCGGTACGTCTTCTCGCACTCGGTCGTCCGCCGCTTCCTGCGGGACAACCTGGGCCTCACCCGGGCCGCCCGGCTGCACCGCCGGATCGGGGACGCCTTCCAGGACCGCCAGGCCAGCGCCCACGCCGAGCTCGCCCACCACTACTGGGCGTCCGCGGACCCGGCCGTCGCCGACCGGGCCGTCCACTACGCGCGGCTCGCCGGCGACCGGGCCCTGGCGGAGGCCGCCTTCGACGGCGCGGTGCTGCACTACCGCCGCGCGCTGGACGTGCTGGACCGCAACGGCGGCGGGCTGCGCGCCGAACTGCTGCTCGCCCTGGGCGACGCCCACGGGCGGGCCGGGGAGTACCCGGCCCGGGACGCCCGTTTCCTCGAGGCGGCCGCCGCCGCCCGTAGCAGTGACTCCACCGACCTGTTCACCCGCGCCGCCTTCGGCTACGGCGGCGTGCTGCCCCCGGCGGTCAGCCCCGACCCACAGGGCCGGGCACTGCTGGAGGAGGCGCTGCAGCGTCTGGGCACCGCCGACAGTCCGGCGCGGGCCAGGGCCCTGGGCCGGCTCGCCCACTGGATACACCACGAGCGCCCGTACGCCGAACGGGTCGCCCTCTGCCGGGAGGCGATCGCCATGGCCCGGCGGGTGCGGGACCTCGCCACCCTGGCCACCGTGCTGCGCCACCGCTGCTGGGCGCTGGACGGCCCCCGCGACGTCGACGAGCAGCTTGTCGACGCCGCCGAGATCCTGCGGCTGGGCGAGGAACTCGGCAACCACGAGCTGCTCCTGGACGGACTGCGGATCAAGATGTCCGCACGGTTCCGGCGAGGGGAGTTCGAGCTGGCCGCCGACACCGCCGCCACTCTCACCGACCTCGCCCGCGAACTGCGCCATCCCGAGTTCCTGCGGATCGCGACCATGTGGAACGTGGTCGTCGCCACCATCGAGGGACGCTACGGGCACGCCCAACGGCTGGCCGGTGAGCTGCAGGCCCACCTGCGCCAGCTCGGCCACTCGCAGATCGACCTGATCCCCATCGGCCAGGCGCTCCCGATGCTGTGGCTGCAGGGACGCCTCGCCGACACCCGCTCGCTCATCGACGACATCGCCACCCTCCAGTCACACATCCAGATCTGGCCGGCGATGCGAGCCTGGCTGGGCGCGGAGTCCGGCGCCGACGACCAGGTCCGTCAACTACTGGGCCGGCTCTCCCCGGACGCGCCGGCCAGACTGGACGAGAACTACTCGTGGTGGGCCACCATCGTCGCGTTCATCCAGGCCGCGACCGCGGTCGGGGAGCAGGAGTGGGCGGGCCGGCTCTACGACCTCGTCCTCCCCTTCGCCCGGCACAACGCCACCCTGGGTCTGGCGGGTTTCCTCGGTGCGGTCACCCACCACCTCGGGGTGCTCGCCGGGACACTCGGCCGCTGGGACGCCGCCTGCGCACACTTCGAGGCGGCTCTGGAGCGGCACCAGACGATGGGCTCCGTGCCGTTCGTCGCGCTCACCCAGACGGAGTACGCGCTCGTGCTGACCGCCCGGGGCTGCGACGGCGACCGGGAACGCGCCGAGGGCCTGCGCGCGGCCGCGCTGCGGACCGCCGCCGAGCTCGACCTGAAAGCGATACGCACCCGCGCCGCCCGGCAGATACCGCCAGGAGCCTGACCCGGTCACCGCCGCGACGGGCCCGGTCACCGTGACAGCTCGACCTCGGCGGGGGCCGTCAAAACCTCGGCGGATGCTTCCAGGTGCTGGAGGATGAGCGGGTAGACGTCCCGGTCGGCGTTCTGGCCGATGACCGCGTCCAGGTGCGCGTAACCGGGCAGGATGCTGCGGCTGTAAAGCTCCGGGCCGTTGGCGTCGCGCAGCCAGCGCAGGGTCCGCGCGCTCCCCTCCGGCAGGAAGATGTAGTTCTCCGTCCCCTGCAGGAGGTGGATGGGCAGCCGCAGGAACCGCGGATCACGGGTGTAGACGTCGCCGCCCGCGGCGTCGACGGCCCGGCCCGCCCGCATCATCGACGCCAGGTGCCGCAGCGAGGCGATGTTGCCGACGCCGAACATGCCGTGCAGCGCCTCGTGGGTGGCCTGGTTGAGCTGGGCGTGCCGGTGGGTGCAGCCGAAGATGGCGTTGATCCAGCGGCACAGCGCCTGGCCGCACCGCTCCGACGGGGCCATCGGCAGCGCGCGTAACGCCAGGTCGACGGCGGCGTTCGGCAGGGTGAACCGGCGGGCCGGCCGGACCAGCCTGAGACCGGCGGCGGTGAGCAGCTCACTGACACGTAGGGCGATCTTGAGCCTGTTCAGCCGTGACGTGACCAGATGCAGCGGAAACTGGGCGCAGACCACCGAGCGGACGTCGGGCAGCTTGCCGGCCGCCAGCGCCATCAGCAGCGACCCGGAGCCCACACAGTGCCCGTACGCCTGGACGTCGGCTGCCCCGGTCACCCGCCGGACCTCCGCGACCGCGGTCGGCCAGTCCTCGGTGGCGATGGCGTCGATGGTGAACTGGGTGGTCGAGGACGGCAGGTCGATGGACGCACGGTAGTCGAACAGCCAGACGTCGTAGCCGTGCTCGACCAGGAACTCGGTCAGGTTCGTGCGGATCGCGTCGGTGACGAAGGCTCCGGTGGACATGGCGAACCCGGCGGCGAGCAGCACCGGCCCCTTCTCCCCGCCCCGGTAGCGGATCAGGCGCAGCCAGCCGTCGGCGCCCACCTCGGCGCCCTCGTGCCAGCGACCGCCCTCGCCGCACCAGCGAACCTCGGGCTCCGGCAGGCGCAGCGCCCGCCGCCTGGGGCCGGCCGGCCGGTGGGCCGTGGCGGCGGGGAAGCGCCGGGCCTCGTCCAGCGGGCCGCCGTAGATCCGCCGCAGGTGCCTGGCGAGCAGCTTCAGGGCGGCCAGCTCGTACTCCCGGCGGCGGCCGGCGTCGGTGACACCGCGCACCTCGATCGCCCACGGCGCCCGGACCCGCCGGGCCAGGCGAAGCGCCCGCAGCGGGCCGCGCCACGCGGACCTGGCACGGCCCGCCCCGAGTGTCCGCCCGTCGTCCGTGCGCAGCGTCAGGTTGAGGGTGGTCGTGTCGGACCACGCGTCGAGCCCCGGATGATCGTGCAGTACCTTGAAGCCCTCGAGGATGTAGCGTCCACCGTCGTCGGCGACGAGCAGCAGACGGTACCGCGCGTGCCAGGTCTCGACCCGATCGGGGTCGGGTTCGCTGAGGACGCACTCGCCGTCCTCGATCGTCAGCGCCGTGCTCGACAGGATCGGCACCCGCACGCTTCCCGACGGGCGGCCCGGCGTGCTCTGGTCACGCAGCAGCGCATCGGCGTCGTCGAAGTCGACCGTGAGATCGATGCGGACCGACGTCCGCGCGGAGTGACCCCGGGCGAATCCGGCCTGGAAGTCGTCGGTCACCCTGGTCGAGAAATAACCTCTCAACCGCTCACGGAAACGCAGTGCCGCCAGGTCACGGGACGGAAATGAGGCAACATCCGGCTCAGAAGATGGGATCTCCGGTCTGGAGACAATGCTCATCGCTCCCCCGTCGCTGTATGCCCGGCGTCGATGTCGCCGACCGGTGACGGGCTGGTCGGTCGCCATACCGCCGGCGGGCCACCATGCTTCGCAGAGCACATTCCCACGACCAATTGAGCTACGTCACTATCGGTTGCCTGACAGCCCCCGCCCCACCTCTTCTGAGGTTTCCGCGGATCGGCGGCGGCGCTCCGGGCGTCCCATCAGAGGTCGATCATCTGGGCCAGGACAGTGCGCACCTCGGCGACCTGTTCGGCGTCCAGCCGGTGGAGCGGGCCGCGGCCGGTCAGCCGGCCGGCCGAGACCGTCCGGACCTGCTCGGTTATCACCCAGCCGGCACGCTTGCCGGGGACGTCGATCCGGACCCGGTGAATCCAGCCGGGCCGCTCCCGCGTGGTCAACGGCAGGACGCTGACGAGCGCGCCGCCGGTCAACGCCAGGTGAAAACGCGAGGACACCACCAGGGCCGGACGCCGACCGGCCTGCTCACGCCCCTCGGTGGGATCGAAGTCGAGCCACCACACCTCCCAGGGCGCGACGCCCACCCTCACACGCTCTCGTCCCACACCTCGTCGGCATCCCACGCCTCGTCGGCGACCGGGGCGTCCACCGCGCTCCACGCCCGTCCCTCGGCCAGATACTCGGCCCAGCCTCCCGGATCCTGCGCGCGGAAACGGTCCATCGCGGCGACGGCCTTGCGCTGCCAGTGTTCGTCCAGCAGCCGACGCACGGTCTCGTCGGCGCTGGCGCCGCCGAAGTCCTCGGCGGCGACCCGAAGCACCCGCTCCCTGGTCTCGGGACTCACCCGCATCATGGTCGTCACATCATCAAGTTTACGCCACCGTAAACCCGACGGTAGCCCACAGGGGAGCACTGTCCGGTCGTGAAACGCGACGCTGACACGCGCCAGCGGGGTTGCACCACGTCGCCGTCCCGGCCAACCGGGATACGACCGGCCTCGGGACTCGGCGGTTGGGCCCCGCATCAGAGGCGCACCGCGCCGCTCCGGCCCAGTTCACCGATTTGCCGATCGTGTCGTCTTTTCAGATGCCACGCTGGACACGACGGCCAAGCCAGGCGGTCGGCCGGCATGCTGGGCCGCGCCAGCGGCCGGCTTCCCGGCCGCTGGCGTTCGTAAAGACCAGCCGAGTACATTTGCCAACAATTCCGGCTGATTTCGCGAAAGGCGTGATGGAGGCATCGGCAGTGATGTCGCCTGATGGTGGTGTGGAACGCGCACGGGAGCGAAGCAGGAGATGATCCTCAGACTGAGTGTGCACGACCCCGACGCGGGTACCCGGCGCGACGTCGAGATATCGGCCGCTCCCGAGACCGAGGTCGGCTCCGTGCTCGACGCGCTGCCGCTGCCGGTCGGCGGCCGCCGCTGCTTCGTCGGCGACCAGCCGCTCGACCGCGCCGGGAGCGTTGCCGAAAGCCCCCTGGTGCACGGCGCGACGATCGGTATCGGTGCTCCGGGCCCTTGTCCGCGCGCCGTCCAACCTGGTGTCGCCGGTGCTCTACGGGTGTGGGACGGTCACGACGCGGGCCTGATCGTGTGGCTCGCGCCAGGCCGCCACCTGCTGGGACGGGATCCGCAGACCCAGGTCGCGCTCGGCTGTGACGAGGTCTCCCGTCAGCACGCGGCACTCACGGTGTCCTCGGACGCCACGGTCACCGTCGAGGACCTCGGCTCGAGCAACGGCACCCTGATCGACGGCGCGCTCGTGACCGGCCCGGCTCCCCTCCCGGCCGGCGCCGTCCTCGAGACCGGTACCGACCGTATGGAGTGGGTGCCGCTGCCGCGGACCCCGCTGCGGACCAGCCGCGGTCAGGACGGCCGTCTCGACTTCGACCGGGCCTTCGCGCCGACACCCGCCGTCAGCCGCACCGAGCTGACGCTGCCGTCGGCCCCGTCCCGTCACGCCGCATCCCGGGGCGCCCTGTGGATCCCCGCCCTGTTACCCCTCGTCGCCGGCGCGGTCCTCTTCGCGGTCCTGCGTAACCCTCTCGTCCTGCTGATGTGCCTGCTCGGTCCCGTCAGCATTCTCGGCGCCCAACTGGTGGCCCGCGGGCAACGAGCAGCCGACAACCGGCGCTTCGAGGCTGAGAAGGCGGCCGCGCTGGACAGGATCACCGCTCTCGTGGCGGCCGAGGAGAAGATCCGCCGCGCGCGGGCGCCCGACCGGCTCGACCTCACGCTCGCCGCGACCGGAGCCGACCGCCGGGTGTGGCCACGCAACGCGGACTCCCCCGACGGCCTGCGGCTGCGGGTGGGCATCGCGGACGAACCCGCGTCGATCGACCTGCGCGGCCAACGGTGGACCGGTTTCGAGGAGCCCACCCTGCACGGCGTGCCGCTGACCGTCGATCTGCGAACCGTGGGTGTCCTCGGTGTCACCGGAGCGTCCGGGCCGGCCGATGACCTGGCCCGCTGGCTGCTTGTCCAGCTCGGCGTGCTCCGCAGCCCCGACGACCTCCGGATCGTCCTGATCACGTCCGGCAGTCGTGACCACCTGGCGTGGGCCACCTGGCTGCCGCACGTCGCCGCCGACAGCGCGGGCCCCGTGCCCTGCTGGGTCGGCAACACCGAACAGACCCGGAGCAGCCGCATCGCCGAGCTCCGAGATCTGATCACCATCCGGTCCGCCGAACGCCGGGGCGCCGGCACCGTCCGTTTCGCCGAGGACGTCGTCGTCCTGCTCGACGGCGCGCTCGCGCTGCGCAACCTGCCGGGTATGAAGGCGATCCTGCGGGACGGCCCGGAAGCCGGCGTGTACGTGATCGCCGTCGACCGGCACGGGATGAACGAGTGCCGCGCCGAGTGCCAGGTCGACGACACCGGTGCCGTCCAGCTCACCCACAATCGCGGCGAGCGGGTCAGCGTCGGCCGCGCCGAGGGCACCAGCCCGGACGACGCCGAACGGCTCGCCCGCGCCGTCGCGCCGCTTCGTGACCGGCTGTCACTGGGCAGCGCCGAATCGGCCATCCCCTACCCGGTGCGTTTCCTCGACCTCGTCGGCGTGGGTGTGGCGTCCGCGGACGACGTGCTCGCCCTGTGGGCGAACCAGCCAGGGCCGACCACACAGGTGCCGCTCGGCGCGGACGCGGACGGGCCGGTCACCGTCGACCTCGCCGGACAGGGACCGCACACGATGCTCGGCGGTGCCACCGGCGCGGGCAAGAGCATCCTGCTGCAGACACTCGTCACCTCCCTGCTGCTGGCCAACGCCCCCGACGAGCTGAACCTCGTCCTCGTCGACTTCAAGGGCGGCAGCGCGTTCCTGCCGTTCGAACGCTGCCCGCACGTCGTCGGGCTCATCCGCTCCACCGGTGAGACCTCCGCGGACGTCTTCGACGAGGCCGCCGCCGAGCGGGTGCTCGCCTCGGTGCGCGCGGAGGTGCGCCGCCGGGAGTCCCTGCTCGCCCGGTACGGCGGGGAGATCGACGAATACTGGGCCGCCCGGCGTTCCGCACCCGGGCTGCCCGCTCTGCCCCGCCTCGTGATGATCTTCGACGAGTTCGCGCGGGTGCTGGAGACGTCCCCGGACTTCCTGCGGGCGCTGGTCAACGTCGCGGCCAAGGGCAGGTCGCTCGGCATGCACCTGGTGCTGGCCACCCAGTCGCTGCAGGGCAAGCTGTCGGCCGAGCTGAAGAACAACATCGACCTGCGGATCACGCTCCGGCAGAACGAGCCGGCCGACAGCGTCGAGGTCCTGGGCGTATCGGACGCCGCGACCATCCCGGGCCGGCTGCGGGGCCGTGGCATGATCCTGTGCACGAAGGACGAGACCCGGACCCCGCGGGTGTTCCAGTCCGGCTACCTGGGTGACCCGCCGCCCGCCGGTGGCGCCCCGCCCGCCCGGATCCGGATCGTGGGCTGGACCGCGCTCGGCACCGCCCGCCCCGAGGAACAGGCCGACCACGGCGGCGCGACCACCGACCAGACGCTGACCGTCCGCGCGGTCGAGGCCGCCGCGCACCGGCTGGGCCGCCCGGCGCCGTTCCGGCCGCTGCTGCCGCCGCTGCCCGCGGACCTGACCCTGGACGATCTTGCGACGGCCTGGGGCGACGACGAACCGGCCGCGACGGCCGTCCCGTACGGTCTGATCGACTCCCCCGACGCCCAGGCCCAGCCACCGGCCGTGCTCGATCTGGCCGGCAGCGACCGGCTGCTGGCCGCCGGCGGGCCGCAGCAGGGCCGCACGACGCTGGCCCGCACGCTGATCACCAGCCTGGCGTCCCGCCTGCGGCCGGACGAGGCTCAGGTGTACGTCATCGAGCACCAGCCGGCGGGGCTGGCCACCTACGCCGGGCTGCCGCACTGCGGCGCGGTGATCGCCGGCGGTGAGCCCGACCGCATCCGCCGGTTCGTCACCTGGCTACGTGACGAGGTCACCCGCCGCCAGATCGGACGGTCGGGCGGCGCTGTGACGACCGCCGGGCGGCGGGATCCGTGGATCGTCGTCATCGTCGACGGCTGGGAGCGGTTCGAAAACCGCGGCGACCCCACCTTCCTGGAGACGTCGCTGCTGACCACGCTGCGCGAGACGATCGTCGCCGGGCCGCCGCTGGGCGTGCATGTCGTACCGCTCGGTGGCCAGGAACTGCTCACCAGCAAGGTGGCGGCCCTGTTCACCCGGCGCCTGCTCCTGCCGTTCGGCAAGGAGGAGCTGCGCCGGGCGCACCTGCCGTCGGGGGTGGCCAGCCCGCCGGCCGTACCCGGCCGGGCCGCGGACGCCGCGAGCGGCGCCCAGATCCAGATCTGCCGCCCGTCCGTCGACGCCGACACCTTCATCGACCAGGTGACCACCCGGCTGTCCGCGGCGGGCCTGGCCACGGCCGCCGTGACCGGGCCGGTCACGGCGCGGCCGGCCATACCGGGGACGGCCGCGGCGGGACCGCTCGCAGCGAGGCCACCTGTCGTCGGCCCGCCCATGACAACCGACCAGCACACGGCGGCCGGGCTGCCACGCCCGTTCCCCCCGCTGCCGGCCCACGTCACCGTCGACGCGCTCCGGCTGCCCGACCCGGCTCCGTCGGGCACCTGGCTGCCGCTCGGCGTGGGCGGCCCGGACGTGGACGTCGTGGGCCTGGACCTCTTCGACGCCGGGCCGCACCTGCTGCTCGTCTCCGGCCCGGCCGGCTCCGGACGGACGACCGCGGCGGCGGTCGTCACCCGCGGGCTGCGGCGGGCCGGTGTCGGCGTCCTGGCCATCGCCCCGCCCCGCTCACCGCTGCCCAGCCTCATCGGGGACGACGGCGGTGTCCGGGTCGTCACCGGGACCGTCCTCAAAGACACCGACCTGCGGGCCGCCGCCGAGGCGTTCGGTGATGGGCGATACGCGGTGGTCGTCGACGACTGCGATCAGATCACGCTGGTGCCGACGCAGGTCAACTTCGCCGACGGCCCCACCCTGCTGCAGGACATCGCCAGCCCCGGCGCGCTCGGCCGGCACGCGCTCGTGCTCTGCGGTGACGCCGCGCCGATCCTCACCGGCCAGCGCCGATCCCTCGCCCGCGTCGTCAGCGAAATCATGACCAGCGGCGCCCGGCTGCTGCTCACCCCCACCTCGCCCGTGGTGGCGCGTGAACACGGCTTCAAACTGGAACCCGACCAGTTCTTCGCCACCCCACCCGGCCGCGGCCACCTCGCCACCGCCCGCACCACCATCCTGATCCACCTCGCCCGCCAGCCGTCCGTCACGGAATGAACCGCCCCGGTCCGACGGAGACGACGGCTGCTCCGGTCCTCGGGGACGCGGCTGCCTACGCGGGGTGCCCGTTTCGCGGGAGAGATCTCCACGCTGTCAGAAGATCTTCTGTGCCGATGGAATGGGCGGGAACACCGGCGACAGTACCCGTCCGGCTGATGGCGAGAAGTTCGGTCGACGTGTCAAAGCCCGGTACCGCGGTGACATCACGCACCAGCGCGGCATAGTCGTGCTGGTCGAACGGCTGCGTCGACTGCCATTTGATACTGCCGGCAAAGATTATCCGGTTCGCAGCCCCCTCCCGGTCAGCGCCGACCACGTCGATCTCGGGGTTGTTCTGCCGGTTCCACCAGCCACCGACGGCCTCCACCTCGGGCCAGCCGAGTTCCGGCGCCATACGCAGCAGAGCCTCCCGAATCAGCGGTTCCACCGCCCGGCCACGCCAGGCATACCAAGATCGCTTAACCTGCCGCAGCAGCAGATCCCCTCGCCCCCGTTCCACGAGCGGCAGGCCGGCTGCGAGATAGGCGAGATAGAAGCGGAGATATGGGTCGGCCACCCGATAACGGCGCTCCTTCGCTGCCGGCCTGGCCGAAAGCGGGGTGTCGACAGCAACCACACGTTTGGCTTCGAGCAGGCGCAGTGCGCTCGTCAGCGAACTCGCCGCCATCGGCTCGGCCCCGGCGGACGCCGCCGCGCGAACGCCGCTCCACGTACGTTCGCCGTTACCGATAGCGGCCAGCACCGTGCGGGCCTGGATATACCCTGGGAACTCGGCGGCGAGTGACCGTTCTCCCGAGACCAGCAGTGCGGACGTCGGGTCGGCGAGCGAGACAGCGAGGAAGCTCTCGACCGACTGGCCTGACCCCCATTCCTGGCATATCAGCGGCAGGCCGCCGGTAACCAGGTACGCGTCGATGGCTCCGGCAGCCGGCAGGCCGACCATGGCGCCGACTTCGGCCGGATTCAGCGGTGGCAGCACCACCACCCCCGGCAGAGGTCCCGCCGCGCCTCCCCCACCCGCCCGAGCAGCGCCTCAAGCCGAGCAAGCTCCGCGGACCGCCCGACGACCCACCCCCCGCCACACCTACTCCTCTCGCCCGAACTACAGTCCACTGTAGTTCACAGCGATGAAGTTACCTCCGACCACGCACCGCACAAGCAAGATCTCCAAGACCCGCCAAAGCGAACCAGCCGTAGACCGCACATCGCCCACAACCGAACACGGCGGCCCACGAACACGGCTTCAACCTGGAGCCCGACCAACTCTTCGCCACCCCACCCGGCCGCAGCCACCCCACCACCGCCCTGATCCACCTCGCCCGGTAGTCCCCCCGGGCCCGTACGCCGTGAGGTGGTCCCCGTTCTTCGGACAGTGATCCCTATGTGGGATAATTGATCCGTGAGCGGAGGAGATTGATGACTGAGTCCCGGAGGCGGTTCACGCCCGAGTACAAGGACGAGGCAGTGAAACTCGTCATCGATTCGGGTCGGCCGGTATCGGCGATCGCGAAGGACCTCGGTATCAACGAGGGAACCCTGGGGAGCTGGGTGGCCACCTGGCGTCGGGCCCACCAAGGCGAAGAAGAACCGCTGTCGATGTCCGAGCGTGCCCGGCTACGGGAGCTGGAGAAGGAGAACCGGGAACTCCGGATGGAGCGCGAGTTCCTCTCAAAAGCGGCAGCCTTCTTCGCGCAACGCCATCAGTGATCGATAAGTTCGAGCTGATCGCCGCGGAGAAGGACAACTACCCGATACGCAAAATGTGCCAGTGGCTCGTGGTGTCGACGTCCGGTTTCTACGACTGGTACCAGCGACCGGTGTCGTCCCGGACCCGCCGGCACACCACCCTGGACACCCAGGTGCGGGCGTTGTTCGCCGCCTCGCGCCAGACCTACGGCGCGCGGCGGATCGCCGCCGCTCTGACCGCGTCGGGCCAGCCCACCTCGGTCCGCCTCGCCCGACGGATCATGCGCCGAGCAGGGCTGAAGGCCTGCCAGCCCAGGGCCTACCGCCGCACCACGATCCCCGGCCAGGCGCCGGTGCCCACCGACCACGTCCGCCGCGACTTCACCGCCACCCGCCCCGGGGCCAAGCTCGTCGGTGACATCACCTATGTCCGTACCGGCGAAGGCTGGCTGTATCTCGCCACGGTCATCGACTGCTATTCACGGAAGGTTCTCGGCTGGTCGATGGCCAGTCACATGCGGACCGAACTCGTCGTCGACGCATTCACCATGGCCGCGTCCCGCACCACCCTTGCACCGAACGCGGTTTTTCACTCGGATCGCGGTACGCAATACACGTCCGACGCCTACCATCGCACGCTGGCACGACACGGCGTGCGACCTTCCGTAGGCGCCACCGGAGTGTGCTGGGACAACTCCGCCGCCGAATCCTTCTTTGGCACCCTGAAAAACGAACTCGTCTATCGGGAAATTGTAACTGGTCAGGTCTGGTAGATCGTTTGTTTTTGGTTTCCCGGCTGGCTGGGACTCCTCGATGGCCTGAAGGCCCGGGTCGTTGGTGCTGTGTGGTTGATCGGGCCGTAGGGTCCGGGTGTGTCGGATGGTCCGCCCGCGTCGCCGCCGGTGCCGTCGTATGACGAGCTCGCGGCGCTGGTGGTGAGTCTGCGGGCGCAGCTGGTCGAGACCGCTGCGGCGTTGGAACAGGCGCGGGTGCGGATCGCCGAGCTGGAAGCTCAGGTCGCGAAGAACTCGCGGAACTCGGCGAAGCCACCGAGTTCGGACGGGCTGGCGAAACCGCCACCGAAGTCGCTGCGGAAGAAGACCGGCCGCAGGCCCGGTGGGCAGGGCGGGCATCCGGGATCGACGCTGCGGATGCTCGCTGAGCCTGATGTGCGCCTGCGGCATGAGCCGGGGCCGTGTGCGGGGTGCGGGGCGGGGCTTGCGGGCCGGCCTGTGACCCGGACCGAACGGCGGCAGGTGTTCGACCTGCCCGAACTACGTCCGCATGTGGTCGAACATCAGCTCATCGAGCGGGAGTGCGGCTGCGGGACGCGGACGAAGGCGGCGGCACCGGCCGGGGTGGACGCGCCGGTGCAGTACGGGCCGCGGGTGGCCGCGGCGGTGGTCTACCTGTATTCCGGTCAGTTCCTGTCGCAGGAGCGGACCGCGACCGCGCTGGCCGAGCTGGTTGGGATCCCGATCTCGGCGGGCACGGTCGGTGCGATGACCGCCCGTGCCGCCGCCGGACTCGACGGCTTCCGTGACACCGTCCGGGGTCTGCTGGCCGCCGCCGACGTGATCGGGGCCGATGAGACGGGGCTGCGGGTCGCCGGGAAACTGCACTGGGTGCACTGCGCCCGCACCGACAAGTACACGCTGATCGACTGCCATGCCACCCGCGGCAGCGGCGGGATCGACGCCCTCGGGGTGCTTCCCGCCTTCGGTGGGGTGGTGGTCCACGACGCCTGGGCCCCCTACGACAGCTACACCGGCGCCACCCACCAGCTGTGCGTCGCTCACGTGCTGCGCGAACTACAGGCCGTCGTCGACGCGGCCCCGACGGGAACCTGGTGCTGGGCCGCCCAGGCAGGCGACGCGCTCGTCGCCCTGCACCGCCTCGCCGTCGACGCCGCCACTACCGGCGTCACCATCGACGAGCAGGCACCGGCCACCCAGACCCGGCAGCTGCGCCACGCCGCTCACATCGGGATCAGCCAGACCTCGCCGCGCGGCACGAAACTCATGGCCGCCCGCCATGCCCTGGCCTGCCGGCTCGTCGACCGCGAAGCCGACTACCTTCGGTTCACCCGCGACTGGCGGGTTCCCGCGGACAACAACGGCTCCGAACGCGACATCCGCATGATCAAACTACGGCAGAAGGTATCCGGCTGCCTACGCACGCTCACCGGCGCCCGCCAGTTCTGCGCGATCCGCAGCTACCTGTCCACCGCCACCAAACACAGCATCAGCCTGTTCGACGCTCTCGTCCAACTTGCCGAGGGCCGTCCCTGGATGCCCGCGATCAGCTAACTCAAGATCAAAAACTACCTGACTAGTTACCTTCAGCTCAAGCCGGCGGTTTTATCGGCGTGTCGCCGCCAACACGCCGAGGGGTGTTGCTGTAGCATTAAGAGCTCATATGTGTAAGAAATCGGGGTCAACTTCACAGACTCCTCTCAGCGTTCGTGACGCACTGCATCCGGGCCAAGGAGCTACGGCGTCGCCGGAACCTGGAAAAACGCACGTTACAGTGGTCCCGGTCGCTGGAACTGACCAGCGGAGCGTCCGGGTTGATCGCCGCAGCCGGCTGTCGGTGGCGCTGACCAGGCCCGATATTGTTCCCGGCCACGATCGCGGCCAGGTCCTCGTCGATGCGGCGGTCGCCCTCGGCGGCCAATCGGTCGCTAAATAATCTGATTATTTTGAATAAGCTATATTTTTGCCCGACCCAGCCCCACCTGATTCATCGGGACAGCGAGCGAAGGAGATCGAGCGGAGTTGCCGGACGGACAGACCGTGGCATCGACCACCACGGGAACGACCACGTGCCCGCAGGCCTACGACGACCGGCGGACCGAGGCACGCCGCACTGCAGCGGCCCTGCGCGCGCACGCCGGGACACTCATCGCCACCGCGACGATGACGATCCGCTCCCGGGCCCCGGTCAGCATCTCCACCCCGCTGCGGCTGGAGTCCGAACCCGGCCAGATCGACAGCCGCAAGATCCGAATCGAAGAGGGCAGCCGAGACATTTTTTTGACGTTCGATGACGAACCGAACCCTTTTTGCACACCGCAGGTACTCGATGTGCTCGCGGAGCACCGGGTAGTCGCCACCTTCTGCGTGATCGGGGAGTATGCGGCCAAGCATCCCGAATTGATCCGGAGAATCGCCACGGAAGGCCATGGCCTGGCCAACCACACCATGACCCACCGAGACCTGTCCCGATGCGAGCCGGGCGAGGTTCGACGGGAGATATCCGACGCGAACAAAGTCATCAGGACCGTTTGCCCGCAGGCCTGCGTGCATTACCTGCGAGCGCCGTACGGCGCCTGGACCGGCGAGGCCCGGGCGGCGGCGCTGTTCGGACTGGAGCCCCTGAACTGGTCGGTGGATCCGCGCGACTGGTCACGTCCCGGCGCGAATGTGATCGTCGAGACGGTGCTGACGTGCATCCGGCCGGGCGGAGTCATTCTTCTGCGTGGCGGGTGTCCGGCGGATGAGTGGCCGAGTGGCAGCCGCACCGGGCTGCGTGAACGGACAGTCATAGCGCTCCGCCGGCTGATTCCGGCGCTGCATGAGTACGGGTTTGTCTTCCAGCCGCTTCCCGCCCCGTCCGTCCATTCGCCGATCAGCAGGCCGGTCTGACACCCTCCGGAGGTCCTGATGTCGACCGCGGTGAGCATTCTCTCCACCGCCAACATGATCGTCCCCTCGTCCTATGCCACCCTCGCCATTGGTTATCAGGGCGCGAAGACGTTTTATGCCCGGCGCGCGTACCGGCCGACTACCACGCACCACGCAGACCCCTGCGACAGTCTGCCGAGTGTGGACGTGATTATCCCCTGTTACCACGAGGACCCGCTGACCCTGGCAGCGTGCCTGCGTTCGGTCGCGGCACAGGACTACCAGGGTGAGCTGCGGGTCTACCTCGTCGACGACGGCTCCACAAATCGCGACCGCCTGGAGCCCGTTTACGACACCTACGCCGGCGACGCGCGGTTCACCTTTCTGCTGCTCCCCCACAACGTCGGGAAGCGCAAGGCACAGGTCGCGGCGATCCGCCGGTCAGCCGGTGACCTGGTGGTCAACGTCGACTCGGACACCACCATCGAACCGGATGTCGTGCGTAAGTTGGCGGCGAAGATGACCGATCCGGCCGTTGGAGCGGCCATGGGCCAGATGGTCGCCCGCAACCGACGTGCCACCTGGCTGACCCGGCTGATCGATATGGAGTACTGGATCGCCTGTAATGAAGAGCGGGCGGCCCAGGCTGAGTTCGGCGCTGTCATGTGCTGCTGCGGGCCGTGCACGGTCTACCGTCGCTCCGTCCTCCTTCAGGTACTTGACCAGTACGAGACCCAGCTTTTCCGGGGGAGGCCGAGCGACTTCGGTGAGGACCGTCACCTGACCATTCTCATGCTCAAGGCGGGCCTGCGTACCGAGTACGTTCCGGACGCCACGGCGGCGACGGTGGTACCCGAACGACTTCGGCCATACCTGCGCCAGCAACTTCGGTGGGCGCGCAGCACATACCGCGATACGTTGCTGGCCATACGCCTGCTGCCCCGGCTCGGCCGCTATCTCATGCTGGACGTGGTAGGCCAGAACCTCGCACCGCTGTTGCTCGCCCTGACGGTGCTGACCGGATTCGCGCAGGTCGCGGCGACGGCGACAATACCGTGGTGGCCGATCCTGGTGATCACGGCGGTGACCTTGATCAGTTGCTGCTGCGCGGCCTGGCATACCCGCCAGGCGAGGTTTTTCGCCTTTGCGCTGCACACCTTTATCAATATCTTCCTGCTACTCCCGCTGAAGGCCTACGCGATCTGTACCCTGAGCAACGCCAGCTGGGAGTCCCGCGTCATTCCGACCGCTGCCCCAGGTGGTTACGAAAAACGAGCGCCGACGGCCGTACTGCCCACGCAGCCCGTGCCTGCGCCTAATTCCGCCTCCACCACCTCCCCGCTGTCATCGTGAGCTGTTGGGAGACCCGGCTGGTGCCGCCATACAGAGCAGCCGGTGAGGCGGCGCCGATGGGAGCGACCCCGCTCCAGGAGTCTGGATACTCGAAGACTGGTAACAGGTGAGATCGCAGGCAGGCGCGGGGACAAGTCAGAAGGGCATGGGCTGATGGATAATGGGATCCACACCGAGAATCTGACCAAGAAGTACGGGGCGGTGTACGGCCTGCACGGCCTGAACCTGCAGGTTTCGGCCGGGAGCGTACTCGGGCTGCTGGGCCCGAACGGGGCCGGCAAGACCACGACTGTGAACATACTGACGACGCTTTTGAAACCGGACGGTGGCAGTGCCTGGGTGGGGGGCTTCAACGTGGCCCGCCACCCACTGCAGGTACGGCGCCGGATCGGCGTCTCCGGCCAGGAAACCGCTGTGGAGCCCCTGCTTACCGGCGCGGAAAACCTGGAGCTGTTCGGCCGGCTGCATCGCCTCAGCCGGCGGCATGCCCGCGGGCGGGCCCAGGAGCTGCTGGAAATGTTCGATCTCACCGCGGCGGCCGGGCGACTCGCACGAACCTACTCGGGTGGCATGAGACGCCGCCTCGACCTCGCCATCAGTTTGATCAAGCGACCCTCGATTCTGTTCCTGGACGAACCCACCACCGGACTCGACCCGCGCAGTCGCACTGCCACCTGGGATCTCATCAGGGAGCTTGTCGGCTCCGGCGTGACGCTCCTGCTCACCACCCAGTACCTGGAGGAAGCGGACCAGCTCGCCGACCTGATCGCCGTGGTGGACCAGGGCTGCCTCATCGCCGAAGGCACCGTGGAAGAACTGAAGACCCGAACCAGCGACGACCGCATCGAGATCGTCCTGCGCGACCATGAGCTGCTGCCTCTGGCCGCGACCATCCTCGACCGTTTCGCAACGTCGGAGGCTGTCGTCACGCGATCGGAACGGCGGATTGCCGTCATGGCACCGCACAAACCAGGCCTGCTGACGCAGGTGCTGCGCGAGATGGACGTCGCGGCGATCGAGCTCGAGGACGTCGAGTTGCGCCGGCCGACCCTCGACGACGTCTTCTTTACCTTGACGGGGCGCCCCATGGACGTCAAGGCTCAGCACGAGATGGCTACGGTGGAATGAAGCCGAATACAATCATCGACGGCGCCGCCGCATCGAACGGTGAGAAGCAGGTCGTCGCCGGTCGTCATCGGAGCACGCGGTCACATCACGTCACCCGCGGCTGGGCCGGGCCAGGGAAACCGGAGGGGATCATCCCTGTCACGTTCCTCATCGATGTCTACCTGTTGACCAGGCGTCTGCTGATGCGCATGCCGCACCAGCCCGACCTCATCGTCTACAGCATCGTCCAACCAGCCATCTTCACCTTAGCGATGATATATCTCTTCGGCAAGGCCATCACACTTCCCGGCGAGGCCGACTACACGGATTTCGTCATCGCTGGGCTGCTGGCCCAAACGGTCGTCATGGGCGCCGCCTCGGCCACGTCCGGCGGAATCGCCTTCGAACTATCCCAGAAGACGATCGACCGGCTCCGTACGCTCCCCCTGTCCCGGCTAGCCATCCTCGCGGGTTGCACCAATGCCGGCGTCATAAGGGCCTTCATCACGGTGTTCGTGACGACAGTGTGTGGGCTGGTGGCCGGGTGGCGTGTGCAGGCCGGGCTGGGCAACGCGCTCCTCGCATTTCTTATTCTGCTGCTGTTCGGTCTGGCAATGAGCTGGGTGGGAGCGCTGATCGGAGTGTCGGTCAGCAATCCCGAAGTGGCCGCCGGAGCGGGTACCGTCTGGCTTTTTCCGGTCATGTATCTGTCCAATGCGCTCACCCCGATGAGCGCCATGCCAGGCTGGCTCCAGCCCGTCGCCGGGTGGAACCCGTTGTCCGCTGTCACGACTGCCTGTCGTCAGTTGTTCGGAAATCCGACGGCGTCCGGTGCCGAGAATATCTGGCCGGCTGATCATCCGATCCTGGCATCGGTTTCGTGGTCACTGGCGATAATGCTGGCCACCGTGCCGCTGACCGTTTGGAAATTCGTGCGGCGGACAAGCAGATGAAGCCCAGGTGTAACTGGTCAGGTCCCGTAGATCGTTTGTTTTGGTTCCTCGGCTGGCCGGGTGTTGCCGGTGACACGGCGAGCCGGGCTATTGGCGGGCTGTGGTTGACCAGGTCGTAGGGTCCGGGTGTGTCCGATGATCCGCCCTCGTCGCCGCCGGTGCCGTCGTATGACGAGCTCGCGGCGCTGGTGGTGAGCTTGCAGGCGGATCTCGCGCGGGCGCTGGAGCGGATCGCCGAGCTGGAGACGCAGCTTCAGAAGACGTCGCGGAGCTCGGCGAAGCCGCCGAGCTCGGACGGGCTGGCGAAACCACCGCCGAAGTCGCTGCGGACGAAGACCGGCCGGCGGCCCGGTGGGCAGGACGGGCATCCGGGATCGACGCTACGGATGGTCGCCGAGCCTGACGTGCGCCTGCGGCACGAGCCGGGCCGTGTGCGGGGTGCGGGACGTCGCTTGCGGGCCGGCCGGTGACCCGGAGCGAACGCCGGCAGGTGTTCGACCTGCCCGAGCTACGCCCGCACGTGGTCGAACACGAGCTGGTCGAGCGGGAGTGCGGCTGCGGGGCACGGACAAGGGCGGCGGCGCCGGCGGGGGTGGACGCCCCGGTCCAGTACGGGCCGCGGGTCACCGCTGCGGCGGTCTACCTCTATTCCGGCCAGTTCCTGTCGAAGGACCGGACCGCGACCGCGTTGGCCGAACTGGTCGGGATACCCCTGTCGGCGGGCACCGTCGGCGCGATGACCGCCCGCGCCGCCGCCGGACTGGACGGCTTCCGTGACACCGTCCGTGATCTGCTGGCCGCCGCCGACGTGATCGGGGCCGATGAGACCGGGCTGCGGGTCGCCGGGAAGCTGCACTGGGTGCACTGCGCCCGCACCGACAAGTACACGCTGATCGACTGCCACCCCCACCGGGGGACCGCAGGCATCGACGCGCTCGGGGTGCTACCCGGCTTCGACGGGGTGATCGTCCACGACGCCTGGGCACCCTACGACAGCTATACCGCCGCCACCCACCAGCTCTGCCTCGCCCACGTGCTACGCGAACTCCAGGCTGTGGTCGACACCGCTCCGGCCGGGACCTGGTGCTGGGCCGCCCAGGCCGCCGACGCTCTCGTCGCCCTACACCGGCTGGCAGGCGACGCCGCCGCGACCGGCACCCCGGTCGACAAGCAGGACCTGGCCACCCAGACTCGGCTGCTCCGCCACGCCGCCCACATCGGGATCAGCCAGACCTCCCCCCGGAGCACGACGCTCATGGCCGCCCGCCACGCCCTGGCCTGCCGGCTCGTCGACCGCGAAACCGACTACCTGCGTTTCACCCGTAACACGCGGATACCGGCGGACAACAACGGCTCCGAACGCGACATCCGTATGATCAAACTACGGCAGAAGGTATCCGGCTGCCTCCGCACCCTCACCGGCGCCCGCCAGTTCTGCGCGATCCGAAGCTACCTGTCCACCGCCACCAAACACGGCATCCCCCTGTTCGACGCCCTCGTCCAACTCGCCGAGGGCCGTCCCTGGATGCCCGCAACCAGCTACACGTAACTCAAGATCAAAAACTACCTGACCAGTTACGGGAAATTTACCTAACCCGTCGTGCCGCCCGCAGTGCGATCGCCGAGTACATCGAAGTCTTCTACAACCGGCAGCGACTCCACTCCACCCTCGGCTACCACACCCCGGAACACGTCGAACGTCTCTACCTGACGAGTCGGACATCAATACCAGAGGCGGCGTAAAGCTGATATAGTCCAGTTATCGCGTGTCCGTAGAATGGGCAGCACCTCAGCCGCGCCCCCACGGCGTCATTCGCCGCTGCCTCGACACACTGCAGCCCGCCCCGGATTCCTGTGGAATCATAGGGGCACACCCTGTGATTCCGCTCGTTTCCCAGCGCCAGGAACCGTCCATGAGTACCGATGACCAGGCGGCGGCCGAAGCCAATCCCCGCTTCAATCCATACGTACCGCACGGTGCCAGAATCTGGAACTACTGGGTCGGTGGGAGGGACAACTTCGCGGCGGACCGAGAGGTCGCCGAGGCCGCCATACGCGCATATCCCGGCATCGTGGCCATCGCCCGGGAGTCCCGGAAGGCGCTCGTGCGGGTCGTTCGCTTCCTCGTCGAAGAGGCAGGCATCCGCCAGTTCCTCGACATCGGTACCGGACTGCCCACGGAGAACAACACGCATGAGGTCGCCCAGCGGATCGCCCCGGAGAGCCGGATCGTCTACGTCGACAACGATCCCCTGGTTTTAGTGCACGCCCGCGCCCTGCTGACCAGTACGAGCGAAGGCGTCACAGCCTACATCGAGGCCGACGTGCGCGAGCCGGAAAATATTCTGGCGGGGCGGCCGAGACCCTCGACTTCGACAAGCCGATCGGCCTGATCCTGTTCGGCGTTCTCGGCGCGGCCGTCGCCGACACGGACGAAGCCCACAGCATTGTTCAGCGGCTCCTCGCGCGGACGGTCTCGGGGAGCTACGTCGCCATCAACGACAGTGTGCGCGGGGAGGCGGACAAAGCAGCCGAGGTGGTCGCGGAAGGCGGATACAACTATACGGTTCGCTACTTCGAGGAGATAGCGCGGTTCTTCGACGGCACGGAGCTCGTCGAGCCGGGTCTCGTCTCGAACTCGCTGTGACGCCCCGACAGGCCGGATCCGGAACCGCTGCCATCCCACTGCGGCGTCGGGCGGAAACCGTAGACGTTCGTTCGGGGACGTCCCCGGAAAATCCCGACCCGCCCGTCCGCGGGACAACTGGACGTGCCCAACCCGCTTCCAGCGGAATCAACAATATTTAACCCTCGGTAAACTTATAGGACTCCTCTCCGATCCTGTCCACTTCTTCCTCGCCAAAAATATCCTCAAGCGCGTCACCGATCACTCGTCTCAGACGAGCCAGGCGACGGCCCACGTCACGGTCGACCACATATTTGAGGAGTAGTGTTGAATCCTGGCTTCCGCTGCCGATCCGGGAGCCTATCCTGTCCAGCGCGACAACGAATTCATTCAGATCACGAAAGGCATCAGTAGCGTCATTGACACCGATCGTCACGACGTCCGGTTTTCGATCGCACACTAGCGCACCACCTTGATGTCGGTGACCGCGATATCCCCGGTTACGGTCCATTCATGAATATTCATTGTGGGGTTGTAATCTTTACTCAACCGATCCGCTGGAACATCGAACTCCAAGACGTGCCGACCACGCCCACGCGCAATACCAAGATACTCCTCCGCGTCACGGGGACTCAACGGCTTGCCCTTGGCCGGAACCAGAAAAACCTTGTTCTGATCGCTGGCTCTGACTACTCCCGATGAAAGAATCCCTTCTTTACCTCTGACGTTGGTGTAGTGCCGCATCCTGGCGACGTCGTATGGCGCAAGTCCCAGGGGGTCAAGCCAGCCCAGGGGGTTGGGGACGTAGGTGTGGGGGTTGGGGGCGGGGGCCAGGCCGAGCGGGTCGTTGGAGTCGTAGCGGGCGGTTTCGGGGTCGTAGTAGCGGAAGTAGTTGTAGTGGGCGCCGGTTTCCTGGTCGTGGTACTGGCCGGGGAAGCGTAGCGGGCAGTCGACGGCGCCGTCGGCGGGCTGTGGGCTGGCGCCCCAGAGGGTGGTTCGGTTGCGCCAGGCGAGGTTGCCGTCCGGGCCGATCAGCTCGGTGGGGGTGCCGACGAGATCGGTGACGATGGCGTGGAACCGGGCGTCGAACCATGCCTGGTCCGCGCCGTCGGATGGGCGGCGTTCGGACTGGGTGAGAGGGCGGAAGCTACCGGGCTCCCAGTCCCAGGTGGTGATACGGCCCGTCGGGTCGCCCGCGGTGACGTGGCTCTGCTCGGCGAGTACGGCGCCGTCCCAGGTGAAGTCGACCCGCTCGGCCACCCCACCAGCATCACCGGTGCCGCTGTCGGCGGCACGCTGCTTGGCGATACGCCGGCCGAACGGGTCGTACAGGTAGCGCCAGCGCTGGCTGTCGGGGGTGGTCACGGCGGTCAGGCGGTCGTCGGCGTCCCAGGTGTAACGCCAGGTACGCGGCTTCGCCGACAGTCGCTTGTGCTGGCGCAGGGTCACCCGTCCCTGGCCGTCGTGCTCGTAACGGACGCTACCCGCGCGGCGGATCAGTGTGCCGGTGTACTCACGTCCGCCCTGCGCGGCCTCGTGCTCCCCGTCGCGCCCGTCGCGCTGTGTGGGCACCGGCCAGGACGCGTCGGTGATGTTGCCCGCGGTGTCG
Source organism: Candidatus Protofrankia datiscae (assembly GCF_000177615.2). Classification (GTDB taxonomy): domain Bacteria; phylum Actinomycetota; class Actinomycetes; order Frankiales; family Frankiaceae; genus Protofrankia; species Protofrankia coriariae. Next base: position 3,670,858 of record NC_015656.1, read on the forward strand.
TAGGCGTAGCGCTCGGACCAGTTCGCCCCGTGGACGGCGGTGACCCGCCGAGCCGGGTCGAGGTCGAACCGGCGCAGGCCGGCGAGCATGTCGTCGATCTCGGTGACGTAGCCGTCCGGACTGTAGCTGTAGTCGCGGCGCTGGAGCAGCCGTGCCTGTCGCGCGGTCCCCGGCCCGCCCGCGGTCACGGTCTGCGACAACAGTTGGTCGTTGACGTCCCAGGCCTGCGCCAGCACGACACCGGTGTCCAGGCTGCGCCGTACCTCCCGGCCGGCTTCGTCGTGGGTGAAACGCAGGGTCCGACCGGCGATGCGCAGGGACAGCGGCAGGTCGTTCGGGCCGTACTCCCAGACGCTGGCCGCCCCGGACGGGGTCACCCTCCGTACCCGCCGGCCGAGCACGTCATAGGCCGAGGTGAGCGTACGGCCGTTGCAGGTCTCGGCCAGCACGCGGCCGAGGGCGTCCCGCTGGAACACGCAGTCGGCGTCGGGGTTCGTCGCCCGTGTCACCCGTCCCGCCGCGTCGTAGGTGAACGTCGTCACACCGCTCGCGCTGTGCTTCTCGATCACGTTACCGAGCGGGTCGCGGGTGAAGCGCACGGTCTGCCCGGCGCCGTTGGTGCGTTCGACGAGCTGGCCGGCGGCGTCATACCCGTAGGCCAGCGCCCGCCCGTTGAAGTCGGTCTCCCGGGCGAGGTTCCCCGCCGGATCGTAGTCGTACCGCCAGACCAGGCCCTGCGGGTTGGTGACCGCGACCAGCCGCAGCTCGGTGTCGTAGGAGAACTCCAGCCGCGCCCCGTCCGGGCCGGTCCGCGCCGCCGGCAGGTCGAAATGCGTGACCTCGGTGCGGGTCACCAGCCCGGCCGCGTCCACGTGCTCGACGAGATTGCCCTCCCCGTCGTAGGTCCAGCGTTCGGTGGCCCCGTCCGGCCGGGTGTGCCAGGCCAGCCTGCCTTCGACCGTCCAGCCGAACCGGGCCATCTCACCGATCGGGCCGGTCACCGCGACCACTCGGCCGAAGGCGTCCCGCTCGTAGGCGGTGACCGCGCCGAGCGGGTCGGTCACCGCGACGGGCAGGCCGGCGGCGTCGGTCTCGACCCGCCGGGTGTGCCCGAGCGCGTCGGTGACGGCCGTGAGCCGGCCGCGGTCGTCGTAGGCGAGCAGCGTCCGGGCACCGGCCGGGTCGACCACGGCGGTCAGGTTGCCGCGGTCGTCGTAGGAGCGTTCCCAGCGGTCGCCGTCCGGTTCCACGAGGGTCACCGGCAGCCGCAGATCGTTCCACCGCGCGGTTGTTCGACCACCATCCGGCCTGGCGATCTCCGCCAGGTTGCCGGCGGCGTCGTAGGTGCAGCGGACGGTACGGCCCAGCGGGTCGGTCTCGGTGAGCTTGCGGTCGTACCTGTCCCAGGTGTAACGGCTGATGTTGCCGAGCGGGTCGGTGACCGACTCGACCTGCAGCGCCTCGTTGCGATGGTAGATCGTCGCGTGGCCCAGCGAGTCGACGACGGTGGTCGTGCGCCGCTCGGTGTCGTACCGTAGCTGGCCGGTCAGGCAGCCGCCGCTGCCCACCGTGGCCACACACCGGCCGGAGGCGTCGTAGGCATACCGGTATTCGGTGGCGTTGCGGTCCGTCCAGCGCACTATGCGACCGTCGTCGTCGTAGTCGTAGTGCAGCGGCTGGCCCGAGGAGTTGACGACCTCGGCAAGGTCACCGGCCTCGGTGTAGCCGAACCGCACCAGCACGGTCGCGGACCCGTCGGGATCGTTGCCGCCGGGATCGTTGCCGCCGGGGTCGTTGCCGCCGTCACCGAGCAGGGCCAGCGCGACGACCCGGTGTCGCCAGGTGTCCACCCGGATCCGGTAACCGCCGGAATGGGCGATCTCGACGGGAGCGTCATCCCCGTCGTAAACGAAATCAATGCGGTTGCCGTTGCGGTCGGTCAACGCGCTCAGCGGCCACTGGACGGGTCCGCCGGCCGCCCGCTGCCCACCGGACGGTCGCGGCTCGCCGGCTGCCCCGTGCGGCGGGGTGAGCGGGGTGAGCGGGGTGAAATGCCAGGTCCGCCCCTGCCACGGATCGCTGATCGCGTATGTCCCGTCCGCGCCGCGGGTCAGGGGCCAGCGCGGCCCCTCCACCGGCAGCACCGGCCCGTCGGCGTCCGAGACCGCCGCGTACACCAGGGTCATGCCGTCCGCGGTGGCGAAATAGACCCCGTTGTCGTCCACCTCGATCCGCTGGTCGAGGGTGGACGCCCACGAACGGCCGAACCAGCTGCCCAGCCGATAGGAGGAGACGTGCGTCCGGGACAGCGGCAACGGCAGCACGCCGGGCAGCTCCGCGTCGGTCTGGGTCAGCACCATGTCACCGGTCGCGACGTCGATCGGGTCCAGCCGGACCAGGCGCTTGACGGCCTCGACCCCGTTCGCCCGCGGGTTGGAAAGCCCCCACCTGGCTACCGACATCATGTTGCGCCCACGGGTGGCCAGCGCCGTGCCGGCGCCGCGCAGCGCGGCGCCGACGAGCTTCACCCCTTGGCCGTGCGTGACCCCACGCGCCAGACCAGCGGCGGCACGTGCCAGCCCGGCGGCACTGGTAACGCCCCGCGCGCCCGGGATGAGACCAAGGGCGTCCAGACCGAGCTGGCCCAACGACGCCTGGCCACGCGCGTACTTCGCCAGCGTGCTGGCAAAGACGGTGGCGCCGGCCACCAGGGCGATGCCGACGAGCGCGAGCCCGATCGGCCCGGAGACGAACAACGCGACCACACCGGCGACCATGGCGACGTCACGACACAGCTCCACGAAGCTGTCCCAGGACCGGAACGGCGCGGACACGGCGTTCCACACCTTCTCGTACCACGGCTTGTTCTTGATCCCGCTGCCGGCCAGCGCGTCCTCGATCTCGCGGGCGCAGGTGTGCGCCGCGTTCCCGCGCAACTCGGCGGCGTCGTCGGCCAGCCGCCGGGCCCGCAGCCGGTCGGCGCTGGCCACCTGCCCCTGCTGCGCGGCCGCCCGCACCTGCGCGGCAAGATCGGGGGACTCCCAGCCCACCGTCGCGGAACTGATCGAGCCGTCGCTGAGCTCGGCCCGCGGCCACAACGCCACCTCCCGGTCGGGCGGCAGCAGCGTCCGGACCTGACGCAACGCCGCCTGGTAGCGGCCGTGAGCGTCCAGGCCCTGCCGCAGCGCGCCACCCGCGCGTGTCTTCGCCTCGGTCAGAGTCGTCGCATAGGTGGACAGCGCATCGCCGCAGCCGTGGTAGGCACGGGCGAGCTTGGCCAGCTCGTCGGGCAGTTCGGCGAGCGCCTCGGTGAACCGGGGGGCGTAGTCACCGGCCATCCGCAGATCACCGCCGTTGGCCGCGATCGCACGCAGGCGGGTGGTGGAGCTCTCGGCTCGCTCGGCCTGCTCCCGTAGCCGGGTGGCCAGGGCCCGCACCGCTTCTGGGTCGCCCGGGGTCGGATCACCGTCCAGCTCCAGGACGTCCCAGTCACTCACCGCTGTTCTCCTTCACTCACCTACCGACAGTAGTAATCATGGCTGTATGCGGGCCGAGCGGATCTCACGTCCGCGCCCTGCGCGGCGGCCTGCCGAACACGGGCCTGCCGGTGATCCCCGGAGCCGGCCGCCCGGCCGTCGGATGGCCGCGGGGCAGGCCGCCCGACGGCCGGTCATCCGGGGCCGATCATCCGAGGCGGGTCACAGCCGTGGGTCAGCCGCCCGTGGACTGGCTGAGCACGGAATCGAGCTGCTGGTGCTCTGTGACCGCCTTGTTGAGGAAAGCGCTCATGCCCTCCAGCCCGGCAATGGCGTTTCTTGTACCGGTGTTCCACTGGTCGTAGGACTGCTGGAACTTCCCGGACGCCTGGTCGGTGATGAAACCGCTGCTTACCAGGCTGTCAATCAGGCTTTTGAGCTGGGCCAGCTGAGACTCCATCTCGTGCTGACCACCCGTGAGCCTGGACGCGGCGTTCTGCAGCGCTCCGTAGTCGACGTGGACGTTGGCCATGGCGTGCTCCCTTTCTTCAGACGGATCCGGGCGACCGACGGAACCGCTCCGGAACTGCTGGGACGAACGTGAACTACTGGGAAGAACTCGTGGTGAACAACTGGTCCGGACGATCCCGCGACCAGGCCAGCGTGTCGCTGATGGCGTCGAACAGGTCGAACAGGTCGTCGGCGATGTCGACGTGTGGACTGCTCAGAACGACGTTGAGCACCCCGCGGTCGCCGGGCACCGGGACGAGCGTCTGCATGACAACGCTGTCGATCGGCACCCCGTCCGGCTCGGCCCGCTCGACCCCGCGAACACGCACGGCCCGGCCGGCCGGTATCTCGACAATCGTCACGGTGCGCCATGGGAATCCCCGGTCCGTCGGTGCCACGGCGGTAACATGCCCCGCGATCGCGTCCACCGTGTTGTCCACGGCATTCGGCGCGCCATCGGTATGGAACACCATCACGCTCGCCACCAGGCCGCCGGAACCTTCCACCGGATCGGCCGCCGCCGCGCAGTAGACGGCTCCCTGCCGCTCGGCCCGCTCGGCGACCTCCCGCAGCAGCCTGAGCAGCGCCGACCGCTGCTGCCGCAGCTGCGGAATGTGCGCGACACGGGCGTCGACGAGCCGTGCGAGATCACCGGTCCGGGTGGCCCGCCACACGTCGAACTCGAACCAGGACCGGGGAACCCGGAGCGTGAACCACGACGGGACACCGGTGGCCGCCACGCCCATCACATGCCACCCGCAGCCACCGGCGAGGCGGACAGCACGGCGGCAGGAACCTCGGGTGAAGCCGACTCCAACGCACCGGCCAGAGCGGAATCCACCTCGGACGCTCCCTCGGCCAGCCCGCGCAGCAGGCCGGATGCCCGCTCCAACAACGTGTCCATCGACTCACGGCTGTCGGATGAATGACTCACGAAATGGTCCAGTGCAGTCTCCACCTCCCGCGAGCCGGTCACACCGTGTAGACCGTCGAAGGCGGCACCAAGAGAGGCAAGAGTGCTACGAATATCGGCCAGGTCGCTGGAGACCTGGCGGGCGACATCGGGATCGCACCCGAAGACACTCGCCATCATGTCACCACCCTTACTCCGGCTACACACGCCCACCATGACCTGGCTGGCTGGCGTCTTCGGTGTCTCTCAGCAGACATGGCCTCAGCAGACATGGCCTCAGCAGACATGGCCGGCGACGGCGAAGCCGCCGTCCGAAGAGACACCTGAAAGGCTAGACAGCACCCTACCAAGAAGCAATAAGGACAGTCTGTAACGACCAAAGGCTGTGCGATCACAGATCTTTTCACGTGGCCGGTGGCCGCGGAGCCACTGGAAAAACAACCCATGTGTGTCACGTCCCCGCGGCACTCCCTCGCGTACGTCGCCGAAGCGCGTCACGGCTTACCATATCCAACGGGAGGCATACGCCGCGGCGGACGGATTCGTGCGAAACATACCGGGGGCGATGTGGGGAAGACTCGGGAGAGCCAGGATGCGGCGCGGGTGCCGCCGGGCCCGGCCATCGAGGGGTACCGGGATTTCCGCCGGGTCGCGATCGGCGGGTTCAGCACCGTCTACACCGCCTACCAGGAACGTTTCGCGCGAACGGTAGCCGTGAAGGTCCTGAGCGCCGACGTCGGGGACGCGGCCGCGCTGCGCCGGTTCACCCGCGAGTGCCAGGCGTCCGGCCGCCTGTCCCACCTCCCCGAGATCATTACCGTGTACGACGCGGGCGCCACCACCGACGACCAGCCGTTCATCGCGATGCAGTACTTCCCACGGGGATCGCTGGTCGACCGGATGCGCGACAACAACCAGCCGAACCAGCCGAACCGGCTGTCGGCGCCGGAAACCGTCGGGGTAGGTGTGTCCGTCGCCCGGGCACTGGCCGCGGCGCACCGCGCCGACATCACCCATCGTGACATCAAGCCGGGGAATCTCCTGGTCTCCGACGAGGGCGGGGCAGTACTGAGCGATTTCGGGGTGGCGAGCTTCGGGGTGGCGAGCTTCGGAGTGGCGGGTATCGGGGCGGCAGGTATCGCGGCCGGCCCGGAGAAGTCGGTCAGCCTCGAGGCCTACACGCCGGCCCACTGCGCTCCGGAGGTCCTTGACGGACAGCGGTACTCGCCGGCCGCCGACGTCTACGCCTTCGGTTCGACCCTGTACACCCTGCTTGCCGGCACGGCCCCGTTCGCGCCCCGCGCCGGCGACGGACCGGCGACGGTCATGCGTCGCATCCTCGCCGGCGACGCCGCCGAACTCGACCAGGCTGTTCCAGAGCCGCTGCGGGCGCTGATCGGGCACATGATGTCGGTCGATCCGCGGCAACGGCCGAGCGTGGCCAGTCTTGTCGAGAAGTTCGACGCGCTACGGGACGCCCTGGGAGCCGAGCCGGTGGCCCGGCTGGGGGCAGCCGGGGATGATCTCGCGGCCGTCCCACCGTCATCGGACGAGCCGAAGGCCCACGACCCGAAAACAGGCACCGGTTCCGGGGCAGCCGCCGCCGACGTCTCCCGCCTGGAAGCCACCCGCCGCCGGTCCCGCGTCGTCTCCGCCGGGAACTCGCCGCGGCCGACCCCGGCCGGTACCGACAGTGCGGACGGCGCCGGCTCGCCATCCGCGGCTCCCGGGCCCCGCGAGCCGCTGGATACCCCGACCAGGCTGCGGCCGCGCGGTGTCCCGCCGCTGTCCGGCGACAGGAATTCCGCTCGTCGACGGCGCCGAAACGTGTGGACGGCCGCCGCGGCCGCCGTCGCGACCATTCTCGTGATCGTTGGAACACTGACTGTCACACTCCGGGGGAAATCCGGCCCGGCCGAGGTACGGGCGGACAACCTCCCCATCCCGTCGGGCGCCGCGCCGTCGGCACCCGACGGGACCGGTCCCTCCGACCACCAGACACTGATCATCGCTACAACCATCCCAACGCAGGCTGGCTTCGGCCCCGAACCCGTGACCGGGCCCGCGGCCGGACCCGCGGCAGGGCCTGTGGCCGGACCCACGGCAGGGCCCGTGGAGGCGGTACCGGCAAACCCGGATTCGGCACGGCAGCCGACATCGCCCGCCGTGCCGACAGCACCGGCTCCCAGAGAGCCGACAAACCCACCACCCCGGACAGGCAGTGGCCCGGCTCCCCCGCCCGTCCCGTCCCAGGTTCCCTCCTCTGCCCGGCCCTCGCCACAGCCGGTTCCCGCCCGCGGCTGCTCGGCGCGCGGCGAGACGATCACCGACTACGCCGGACGGGCCTTCTCGACCCGCTACTACTGCAGCACCTACGTGGCTTCGGCCGTCTACGCCAACGTCCGTTCCGACCAGGCGTCGGAGACTCTCGATGACAGCGGGTACATGGCCGCGGCTGCGAGCGTGTGGGCGCTGTGCCAGTACCAGGGCCGCTCGAACCCGGTCGTCCAGGGCAACACCAACACCTGGTGGCTGTACACCCAGGGTGACAACGGGCGTGCCAACGCCCATGGATACACCGCCTCCTGGGGGTATCTGCCGGCGACCGCGGTGTCCCAGGGCGGGCAGAACGAGCCTGTCCCCGGCGTACCACTCTGCCCGTCGTACTTCTGACCATCCGACGATCATCCGGCGATGACCTGATCCGGCCTCCGCCGTCCGCGGCCCGGCCGGCAGCCCGGACGGGCCGCGGACGGCGTGGCGACCGGCCGCCGTGACGGCTGACCTCCCGAATCGAGGTCGGGCCCCCGCTCGGCTGGGTACGACAGTCGACGTGCGTGGCGCGACAGCCACCCCTCAAGGAGGTCGTACATGCCCCTGCCCAAATGGATTGCCTCGGCCAACCGCCGGGCCACCAACCGTGTCACCGGCCCCGCCGCGACCCGGCTGCCCGGTTTCGGCGTCATCGTGCACAGGGGACGCCAGTCGGGCCGCGAGTACCGGACCCCGGTCAACGTGTTCGGCTCCGACGGCGGTTACGTCGTCGCGCTGACCTACGGCAGCGATTCGGACTGGGTGCGCAACGTGCTGGCCGCCGGAGGCTGCGTGCTGGAGCACCGTAACCACCGGGAGGAACTCGGCTCGCCGCACATCGTCCACGACGACAGCCGCAGCCAGGTGCCCGCCCCGCTGCGGCCCGTGCTCGGCGCCATCGGCGTCTCGGACTTCCTGACCCTGCGCCCCCAGCCCGCGCCGCCGCAGCCCTCCGCCGAGGAGGACCTGACGGTCTGAATCCGGCAGCCGGGAGACCACATCCGGAGCAGAGATCAAACTGTACACTTTGGCCATGACTCTGCCTGCCCGCACCACCGATCTCCATGCGACGGACGTCGAGATCGGGCTCGCCGAAGCGCGTTCCCGCCTCGGCGAGCTGGTCAACCGCGTCCACGAGGGCAACGTCGTCTACCTCACCCGTAACGGCACCCCGACCGCCGCGATCCTGCCGGTGGACGAGCTTCGCCGTCTCGTCGAGGCGGAGGAAGAGCTGGAGAATCTCCGAGCGGTCCTCGCCGCCGACCATGAGCGTGGGGGGACCGTGTCCTGGGAAGGGCTACAGGCCGAGATCGACCGTCCGTGACCTACAAGATCGAATGGTCGACCGCGGCCGCCCGCCAGTTCCGCGGACTGCCTCCGCAGGTCCAGCAACGCCTACGCCCCGCCATCAGTCGCCTGGGTAACAACCCCAGACCGTTCGGCGCGACGGCTCTTGAAGGGCGTCCGGGCGCACTACGTATCAGGGTTACCGATTAACGCGTGATCTACGAGGTGCATGACGACGTCCTGCTCGTCCTTGTCGTCCGTGTCGCCCACCGTCGCGAGGTCTACCGCCGCATCTGAACCCCGCGCTCCCGACCCACGTCGTAACCGCCACCGGCGACCAGCCGGTCTGCGCGGCGGCGGCCAGGATGCCGCATACAGTCACAGAGCTGCCGACCGGAGCGCCGCGAGCAGGCACGGACCGGTTTCGGTGATCGTTCCGGCGCCGAGGGTCAGCAGCAGGACGCCGTCCGGGGTACTCAGTCGGCTCGTCGAGAGGTCGGTGGCGAGCCGGTCGGTCAGCTTGTCCCAGGGCACGTAGTACGCGGCCTGGGGTATGGAGATCTTTTTGACCAGGTCGCAGGCGTGCAGGCCGAGCGTGTCGTGCTCGCGGGCGGCGTAGATGTCGGTGACGTACACCCGGTCGGCGTCGGTGAACGCGTCGGCGAAGTCGTCCAGCAGGGCCGCCAGCCGGCTGAAGGTGTGCGGCTGCACAGCCACCCACACCTCGCGCGTACCGGCCCGCTGGCGGGCGGCGGCCAGCGTGGCGCGGATCTCGGTCGGATGATGGGCGTAGTCGTCGATCACCTCCAGCGGACCCTGGCGGTCCGTCGCCGGGGCCGTACCGACCAGCGTGAACCGACGGTCGGCACCGGTGAAGGTCGCCAGTATCGCCAGGGCGCTCGCCACCTCGACGCCCAGCTCGGTGGCGGCCGCAAGCACCGCCAGCGCGTTGCGGACGGTGTGGGCGCCGGGCAGCGCGAGCGTGAGCGTCCCGACGTCGTCACCGTCGTGGCGCACGGTCGCCCGCTGGCCTCCGCCGGGGGTGGTACGCAGGTTCACCGCCTGCCATGACCGGCCCGGTTGCAGTCCGTAGTCGATGACCCTTGCCCGCCCGCCACCGGTCGTGTCCCCCGGCCCGGCATCAGAGCCGGACTCGGAGACGGGGGCGGAGGCCGGCAGCGCCGCGAGCACCGCCCGCACGCCGGGATCGTCCCCGCACACCACGAGCGTCCCGCCGGGGCGGACCCGGGCGGCGAACGCGGTGAAGGCACGCCGCACGGACGCCTCGTCGGGGAAGAGGTCGGGATGCTCCCACTCGACGTTGGTGATGACGGCGAGCGCCGGGTCGAGACCGGCGAACGCGCCGCCGTACTCGTCCGCCTCCAGGACGAACACCCGCCCGGCGCCGACCAGCGCGTTGCCGCCGAGCTGCGCCACCTCGGCACCGATCACCGCGGTCGGGTCCACTCCGGCGGCACGCAGCACCAGGGTGAGCATCGCCGACGTGGTGCTCTTGCCGTGCGAGCCCGCCACCGCGACAAGATCGTATCCGGCGGTCAGCTCGGGCAGCCACTGGCTGCGCCGCCGGACCGGCAGGCCGCGCCGGCGGGCAGCCAGCAACTCAGGATGACCGTCGGGAAACGCGCTGGACGCGACGACGACATCCACCCCGTCGAGCTCCGCGTCCAGCGCGGCCGGGTCGGTGACAGCACCCACCCGTATCCGGGCGCCGGCGGCACGCAGCGCGTCCAGGCGAGGGGCGTCCTGCGCGTCGCTGCCGCTGACCGTCCCACCCCGGGCGAGATGGACGTGGGCGAGCGCGGACAGGCCCGATCCCGCGATCCCCAGGAAGTGGACGTGCTGCAAGCTCTCACCGGTCACGACAGGCAGTGAACACCACGCCGCGACCGGACCGCCACGCGGCCGGCTCCGCTGACCAGGCCAGACAGTCGAGCGACCAGGACGAACGATCAGGTGGCCAGGCCGAACGGCCGAACCGGGCGGGATCGTCGGGGTCAGCGGGCCGGGGAAGCCCCGTCCCCGGCGGTGGCGCGGGCCGGGCAGGGCCGGGGGTCAGCGGACGGGCAGGCGGCAGCGGACGGGCAGGCGGCAGCGGGCGAGGTCAGCGGGCGTGGGGGGCCCGTTCGGCGAGGACGCGCAGCAGCTCGCCGCCGAGAAGCGTCACATCGCCGGCACCGACCGTCAGCACCAGATCGCCCGGACGGGTGAACGCCGCAACCTGGTCCGCCGCGGCCGACCAGGACGGCTCGTAGACGACCCGGCCGGCCGGCAGTGGCACCTGCGCGGCGACGCTCGCGCCGCTGACCCCGGGGATCTGCTGCTCCCCCGCGCCGAAGACGTCCATGACCACGACCGCGTCGGCGAGGCCGAGAGCGGCGCCGAACTCGGCGGCGAAGGCCGCCGTCCGACTGTAGAGATGCGGCTGGAAGGCCACCACCACATTGCCGCCGTCGACGATGTCGCGCGCGGCCCGCAGCACGGAGACGACCTTGGTCGGATGGTTGGCATAGTCGTCGATCACTCGGATGCCGCCCGCGGTGCCCTTGGTCTCGAAACGGCGGCGGGCCCCGGCGAACCCGGCCAGCCCCTCCAGCAGGCCGGCGGCGGGCAGGCCGAGCTCCAGCCCGGCGGCGAGCGCCCCGGCGGCGTTGTGCAGGTTGTGCCGGCCGGGCACCCGCAGGCTCAGCTCGCCCAGGCGTCGCCCGCGGACGACGACCTCACAGGTCGAGCCGGCGGCGGAGACCATCGGCAGCTCCACCCGGACGTGAGCGTCCACCGACTCGCCGTAGGTGGTGACCCGCGGGGCCTTTCCGCCGTCGCGCTCCCGCTCCCGCAGGGCCGCGACCAGCAGGGCGGCGCCCGGGTCGTCCGCGCAGGCCACCACGAAGCCGTTCGGGTCGACCCCGTCGACGAACCGGGCGAACGCGGCCTCGACGTCCTCGGGCCGCTGGTAGTAGTCGAGATGGTCGGCTTCGACGTTGGTGACGATCGCGCCGGAGGGCGCCAGGAGCAGGAAACCGCCGTCGCTCTCGTCCGCCTCGGCGACGAAGATCTCGCCGGTGCCGGCGTGCGCGTTGGAGCCGGCCTCGTTGATGTCGCTGCCGATGACGAACGACGGGTCGGCGCCGCAGGCCTGCAGCGCGACAGTGACCATCAGGCTGGTCGTCGTCTTCCCGTGGGTGCCGGCGACGGCCAGCCCGCGTGTCCCGCGCATCAGCGCCGCGAGCGCGGCGGACCGGGAGACGACGCGCAGGCCGCGCCTGCGGGCCGCCTCGACCTCGGGGTTCCCGTCCGGGATCGCCTGGGAGACGATCAGGGTACGGGCATCGCCGAGATGGTCTGGATCGTGACCGACCGTCACCACAGCGCCGAGCGCCCGCAACGCGGCCAGCCGGCGGGTGTCCCTGGCGTCGCTGCCGGACACCGACGCGCCGCGCCGCATCAGCAGCCGCGCCAGCCCGCTCATGCCGGCGCCGCCGATCCCGACGAGATGGACGCGGTCGAACTCGTCCGGTAGGGCCGGAGCTGTCACAGTGACATCTTGCCCCATCCGCCGTCCGAGACCAGGTCTTTGGCAGGCCGCGCGTGGCGCGGCGGCGTCCTCAGGCAGGCCGCGCGTGGCGCGGCGGGTCTTCAACGGGCCGCGTGGCGCGGCGGCTGCCGCCGGCGGGACGCCGCAGCCTCCCGGATCATCGCGACGATCGCGTTCGCGGCGTCGGGATGCCCGGACCCGGCGCAGGCGGCCGACATCTTCGCCAGCCGCTCGGCGGAGGTCAGCACGGACAGCAGTTCCGTGCAGATCCACTGCGCGGACAGGTCGGCGTCGTCCACGATGAGGCCGCCGCCGGCCTCCACCGTCGGCAGGGCGTTACGCCGCTGCTCGCCGTTGCCGTGCGGGAGCGGGACGTAACCGGCAGGCAGGCCCACCGCGGCCAGCTCCGCGCAGGTCATCGCGCCGGAGCGGCACAGCGCCATGTCCGCGGCCGCGTAGGCCGACGCCATGTGGTCCAGGTACGGCCGGACGACGTAGGGCGCGGGCAGCCGCGCCGGCAGCTCCGCGAGCACCGTGTCGGCGTTCTTCGGCCCGGCCGCGTGCAGGACCTGCACCCCGCTCGACGTGATCTCCCCGGCCACCGAGACGATCACGTCGTTGAGCCGGCGGGCCCCCTGGGAACCGCCGAATACCAGCAGCGTCGGCAGGTCGGGGTCGAGGCCGTAGCCGGCCCGCGCGGCCCGGGCCGCCGCCGGGGAACGGTCCAGGCGCAGAATCTCCGGGCGCAGCGGGATGCCGGTCAGCCGCCCGCCACGCAGCGGCGTGTTCGGGTAGGACACCGCGACATAGGAGGTGAACCTGGCACCGATCCGGTTGGCCACGCCCGGCAGCGGGTTCGCCTCGTGCACGACGATCGGGATGCCCGCCCGGCGCGCGGCCAGGTAGGCGGGGACGGAGACATACCCGCCGAAGCCCACGACCACGTCCGCGCGCACCTGGGCGAGCGCCGCCGACGCCTGGCTGACCGCCCCGGCCAGCCGTCCGGGCACGGTGAGCAGGGACGGCGTGGGCCTGCGCGGCAGCGGCACCTTCGGCACCGTCGCGAGCTCGTAACCGCGGGCCGGCACCAGCCGGGCCTCCAGCCCGGACTCCGTCCCCAGCAGGGTCAGACGCAGCCGAGGGTCGGCGGCGCGCAGGGCGTCCGCGACGGCCAGCGCCGGTTCGACATGACCCGCCGTGCCACCGCCGGCGAGTACCACACTCCTCAGCATCGTCCACGACGATGGCACATCCTGGCCGTGGGCCGCTCCCCGGGTACCGTCAGCGGCACCGCCCGTCCCGGTGACGTCACGGGGAGCCCCGCTGGGAACTTGCGGGAAAGGGCATGTCAACGCCGTATTTCAACTTTGTCTACCTGTCTGGTCGGGCATAGACGCCGCGTCCGCAACGATGATGCACTGCAACTAAGTGTCTGCCGTGCCCGCAGCCGCGCGCCGGCCGCCCGGACGGGAAGGGAACCCATGACGAGCGTGAGCGCACCGACCCCGCACCAGGCCGAGGCAGCGGAGACAGCCACGGCGGCGGGGGCGGGAGCGGCCACGGTGGCCGGGACGGCCGAGGCGCCCGGGATACCGGCGCAGGCCGCCGTGCCGCGAGGCCTGGTGCTCGGCGTCCAGTTGCCCCTGCCGTGGGGGATCCCCGTCCGGCGGGCACTCGACGACGCGCTCGGTGGTGAGCCCGGCATCGAGATCGTCGATGTTCCCGCGACGGGGGATCCGGACCGCCGGCCGCGGGTCCTGCTGATCGGGCCGGGCCTGCGCGCCGAGCGGCCGCCGGCCTGGTTCGGCGAGGTCGAGTGGGTGCACACCGTCTCCGCCGGGATCGACAGCTACCCGTCCTGGCTGCTGTCGGCACCTGTGGTGACCTGCTCCCGCGGACTGCACGCCACGCAGATCAGCGAGTGGCTGGTGACCGCCCTGCTCACCGGGGCCAGGCAGAACTCCTGGGTCACCGCGCCGGTCACCTTCCCCCGGCCGACGCCGGGCGCCCTGCTCGCCGGTTCGACGCTGGGGATCGTCGGGTTCGGGGAGATCGGGCAGGCGGTGGCCCGCCGCGCGCTCGCGCTCGAGGTCGACGTGGTGGCGCTGCGGCGGCGGGGCCGGCCGAGCCCTGTGGACGGTGTCCGGCTGCTACCCGACCTCGCCGGCCTGCTGGCGGTGAGCGACGCCGTGCTGCTCAGCGCCGCGGCCACCCCCGAAACCCACCACCTCATCAACGAGACGACGTTGCGCCAGGTGAAGCCCGGCGTGCACCTGCTGAACATCGCCCGGGGCACCCTCATCGACCAGGAGGCGCTGCGGACCGCCCTCGACGACGGCCGGGTCCGCCTGGCCAGCCTCGACGTGACCGACCCGGAGCCCCTGCCGGCCGACCACTGGCTGTTCGCCCACTCCCAGGTACGCGTCAGCCCCCACATCGGAGGCTGGGCCCCCGACCTGGAGCGGTCCATCGCCCGGCGCTTCCACGAGAACCTGCTGCGCTACCGCTCCGGCCAGCCCCTGATCGGCCTCGTCGACCCCGCAGTGGGGTACTGAGTGGGGTGCTGAGGAGAGTACCGAGGACCCGCCCCGACCGGCCGTCCCGGACACACAGGCGCATGGCACGACCGGTGGGTGCGCGCATGAGCATGATCGCGCCCGTGGCCCGTGGGTCAGCGGCCCGTGGGTCAGCGGCCGAGGGCGGCGGTGGCGGCGTCGGCCAGACGGCGGGCGCAGGCAAGCCGACGGAGCACCAGCGTGCGGGTCACCAGCGGGCGGAGACCCGCGGACCGTCCTCACGGCGGACGTCCACGCGGTAACCGCCATGCGGCGGCTGCTGGGCGTGGAAACGCCGCCGCCAGTGGTCGGTGCCGGCACGGTCCCGCGCGTCGCGCCGGGCCGCTGCCCGGGAGCTGATCAACGCGGCGGCCGCCGGCTCGTTGCGGGCGAACGACAGCAGCATGCCTACCGTGAGCATCGTCGGGACCAGCGCGGAGCCCCCGAAGGACACCAGCGGCAGCGGAATGCCGGTGATCGGCAACAGCCCCACCACGGCCCCCATGTTGACCACTGCCTGGCCGATGATCCAGCCGGTGGCCGCCGCGGCGGCAAGCTGGGTGAACGGGTCGGTGCTGCGGTGGGCGACCCGGATGCCGGCGAACCCGAGCACGGCGAAGAGCATGACGACGACCAGCGTGCCGAGCAGGCCCAGTTCCTCCCCGATGATGGCGAGGATGAAGTCGGTGTGGGCGTTGGGCAGCAGCCCCGGCCACTTCTCCCGGGAGGCGCCGAGGCCCTCCCCCCACCAGCCTCCGGAGGCCAGCGCGTACAGGCCCTGCACCGCCTGGAAGCCGGTGTCGTGGGCGTCCGCGAAGGGATCGCGATAGGACATCAGCCGTTCCAGCCGGTACGGCTCCCGGACGGCCAGGATGGTTCCGACCACCAGGATCGCCCCGCTGAGCGCGGCGAACACCCGCAGCGGGGTCCCGACCACCCACAGCAGGGTGAGCAGGACGGTCAACACCACGATCGTCGTGCCCATGTCCGGCTCAAGCATGATCAGAATGGAGATCAGCAGCGCGCTGGGAACGAGCGGTACCAGCAGGTGCTTCCAGTCCCCCAGCAGCCTGCGTTTGCGTACCAGCAGATCGGCGCCCCACAGGACGAGAGCGAGTTTCGCGATCTCACTGGGCTGTAGCGTGTACGGCCCGAACTCGATCCACCGCTGGGCACCGTTGAGCGACTTACCGAGTGGTGTCAGCACGACCAGCAACAACAACAGGGAAACGACCATCGTGGGATAGGCCAGCAGCCGGAACACCCGGACCGGCAACCGGCTGCCGAGCACCAGCAGGGGCAGGCCGATACCCACCCAGGTCGCCTGGCGGGCGAACACCGCGTACGGGGAGCCCAGTTCCTCGAAGGCACGCACGCTGGAGGCGGAAAGCACCATGATCAGGCCGAACAGCAACAGCAGTCCGGCGGAGAACAGCAGCAGGTAGTAGGACGCCAGCGGCCGGGCCAGCAGCGGCACCCGGACGTCGTCACCGCCGCCCGTGCCCGGCCGGGAAACACCGGGCCGGGGCGGACTCGTCGTCACCAGACCGGTCATGCCACTCACCCCGACACCCTCCCCGGCATCATCCCGGCACATCCTTTCGCTCTCGCCCCCGACGAATCCCCGGAGCACCGGGACGAACGCGCTCCGGCGCGAAACACCGTGACGCCTTCCACCGAATAGTCCATGCCGGAGGCCCTTTCGACACCGACCATCGCGGGCGTGTCGGGCATCAACCGACGGAACCACCGGACACACCGAACAACAATCAACCCTGCGCAGTCGCCCGGATATGCGAAGCAGCAGATCATCACAACGGTGATACGTGTTGTCGTAACCGGCCCACCGACCCGTCCCGCCGTCGGGCCAGCTACGACGAAGAGATCATGAGGAAGAGCCTGAGCCATGGCCCGAGACCCCGTACTGGAAACACTGCGTGATGCGATAGGCGACACGCGCGTGCTGACCGACCCCGCCATCGTCGCCGGCTACGTCGGGGACTGGACCGGGCGCTTCGTCGGCCGGACGGCCGCCGTCGTCCGGCCGGTGAGCACCGCCGGGGTGGCCGCGGTCGTGGAGATCTGCGCCCGGTACGGGACCCCGCTGGTGCCCCAGGGCGGCAACACCGGGCTCGTCGGCGGCGGGGTGCCCACCCGCGGGGAGATCGTGCTGAGCCTGCGCGGGTTCAGCGACACCCTGTCGGTCGACGCGGCGGCCGCGCAGGCCACCGTCGGCGCGGGCGTGCTGGTCAGCAGCCTGCACCGGGCGGCGTCCGCCGCCGGCCTCGCCTACGGCGTGGACCTCGCCAGCAGGGACAGCGCCACGGTCGGCGGCACCGTCGCGACGAACGCCGGCGGCCTGCGCGTCCTGCGCCACGGGGACACCAGGACCCAACTGCTCGGCGTGGAGGCCGTCCTGGGTGACGGCAGCGTCGTCTCCCATCTCGCCGGCCTGCCCAGGGACAACACCGGCTACCACCTGCCGTCCCTGCTCGCGGGCAGCGAAGGGACGCTCGGCGTGGTCACGGCGGTGCGGGTCCGGCTGGTACCGGCCACCCGGGCGCGGGCGGTCGGGCTGCTCGGCTTCGCCTCGGTGGAGCGGGCCGTGACCGCGGCCTCCCAGCTGCGCAACGGCCTGCCCGCGCTCGCGGCCGCCGAGCTGATGCTCTCCCCCGGCCTGGAGCTGGTGATCCACGCCTGCCACCTGTCCCGGCCGCTGCGGGGCCGGCACCCGGCCTACCTGCTGGTCGAGATCGCGGACGAGACCGGCGTCTACGCGGGGGGCGGCGTCACCGCCGGCGGCATCCCCGGCAGCACTGTCGGGGATGCCGGTGTCGGGGGTGCCGGTATCGGTGGTGGCAGCCTGGTCGGGCGGGCCACCGTGCTGGAGACGCTGGCGGACGCCGTCGCCAGCCTGCCGGGGGTCCAGGACGCGTCCCTGGCGGGCGACGCGCGCGGCTGCCGCGCCCTGTGGGCCTACCGAGAACGGCACACCGAATCGATCAACACCTTCGGCACGCCCGTCAAGATGGACGTCACCCTGCCGCTGGGCGTCCTGCCCTCGTTCGTCGAGACGGTCCCGGCCAGCGTCGCGGGAATCGCACCCGAGGCGAGGACCTGGCTGTTCGGTCACGTCGCCGAGGGCAACGTGCACGTCAACGTCACCGGCACCGGTAGCGGCGGCAGGAGCAGGGGCAGGAGCACCGGCGGGGACGCCGAGGATCGGCGGATCGAGGACGCCGTGTTCGGGCTCGTCGCCGACAACGGCGGCAGCATCAGCACGGAGCACGGGATCGGCACCGCGAAACGCCGTTGGCTGCCGCTGAACCGCTCACCCAGCGAGATCGCCGCGTTCCGCCGTCTCAAACAGGCTCTCGACCCCGCCGGCATCCTCAACCCGAACGTCCTCCTGCCGGCGGCACCCTGACCGGCCGGCGGACCCGACCAGCCCGCGGACGCCGGGACGGGCCCGGCCGCGCCGGAACAAAGCCGGCCAGGACACGGCCGTGCCGGCGTTCGGCCATGCCGGCGCTCGGAGGGATGAGCGCGGGCACGGAACCCGGCTGAGCGGGACGAGGTGACGCCGGGGGGCCGTCAGCCGGCGTCGACGTCCCTGCGCAGGTCCGCGGCCGCCAGGAAGAACGACCGGATCTCCTGGAGATAGTCACGGGAGCCGAAAGCCTTCGTCGGCGTGGCCGAGGCCGCGGCGTCGACCCCGGCCACCGTGACACCGCACCGGGCCGGCCGGCCGAGCGCCCTGATCGCGACAAGCTGCTGGTAGGGCACGTAGATCTGGGTGGTGACGGCGACCACGTGGTCGCGTGGTGTCAGCGGGCTCCTGGTGCGCCAATAGGTCAGCTGGTCGAACGTGTTCGCCCGGCGGGCGTCCGGGTCGGCCGACGGCGCGACCACGACCGTCACGTCCGCGACCGCCCCGCCCGGCCAGCGTAGCCAGGCGGCGGCCGTCCGCTCCTCGCCGTCCCCGCCGTCCGGGAGCCTGCCGTCGATCTCCGGTAGCCCTCGCAGCTCCCAGGTGGCGCGGGCCGCGGCGACCACGGCGTCCGCCTCGGTCGTCATCCGGCGTCCCGGCAGCAGCCATTCGGTCAGGCCCAGCGTGTCCGCCTGGCTCCGCTCGGCGGCGGAGAGATCACGGGCGGCTGTGGTGACGACGACCTCCCCGGGACGGGGCTCACCACGCTGGAACGACCGGGCACGGTGCAGGCGGTTGACGTTGGCCCGCACCGCGCCGGCGAGAACGACCAGGCGCGACGCGTCCGCGAGCGGCGGCTCGGTCGCGTCGACCATGCCGAGCGCCCGCGCGGCGGCGACGGCCAACTCCTCGGGGATGAGCCGGTCCCCGACGACCGCGGCGTCACTCTCGATCGCGCCACGCTCCCGGTTCCGGCGGAAGTCCCAGTCCGCGCAGCGCTGACAGAGCTCGCCCAGCAGCCGACGCGGGTCGGCGGAACCAGCCCAGCCCCATCCGGACGCCTTCGCCAGCGCCTGGACCGGCTCACCGGACAGCCACGCCCACAGGCTCTCCAGCAGGACGGCGTCGGGGACACCGCCGGCCGGCCACCTCGGGACGTCGACCGGGTCGAAGGCCGGTGAAGCATCGCGCCGCACAGCACGCCTCCCCCTCGTGGCGGGGCCGTCCATGCTCACGCCGGGGTCGCACGCACGCGGACGGGCCCTGAAACGGTCCCTGTCAGGGCTGCTGTCCCGGTACGTTACGCCCCGCCGCGCATCGCGCCCCGCCGGCAGCCGCTCCCCGGCGGATCTTCCCGCCGGACGCCGTGGCCCGCGAACACGTGACCTGAACGTCGTGACCGTTGGTAGAAGTGACTGGTCGGCAGCGTGACACGAGACCGGCAGCGTGACACGAAGCGGACGTGTCGTAAGCGAGCACGCTGTCGCCGCGCCGCAACCAGGTTGATGATCGCGGGGATACGGACGTTAGAATGGAATATTCCCGTGTTCCGCATTCTTACCGTATGCCCGCCGGTAACGGGCACCGACCCGCCGGCCCGGCCATGACGGTGCTACGATCCGGTTCAGGTGAACAAATGCGGGCCGAAGGAGGCGGAACGGCGGACACAATCCTCGACGCCCGCCCGGTCGGAGGCAGGCCACCTCGAGCCGGAAATGACTGGTTCGTCGGCAGCACCACCGGACGTCGTTCAACCGGACATCGTTCAACCGGACATCGTTCAGAGAAATCATAACCTCCACGCTTCCGTCCAAGGATTTTCACAGCATTCTCCAGGCTGTCCCCGGAATCGGAAGAGAAGGTGCTTACAACCCTGGGACAACGACCATCAAGGTCGGGAATCGAGGCCGGGAACAATGTCCACGAGCACGGCCGAAGCACACTTCCAGCGGACCGCCCCAGGTCTGCGGGTGCTGCGCTGGCCGGCCCTGAACGGGCACGGTGTGGACGCTTTCGTCACGACCCGTGACGGCGGGGTGTCCACCGGCCGCTACGCGTCGCTGAACCTCGGCCTGCACGTCGGGGACGACGACGCGGCCGTGCTGGCGAACCGGGCGAAGGTGGCCGACGCCCTCGGCGCGGAGCTGGACAACTTCGTGTTCTGCGAGCAGGCCCACCGCCGCAACGTGGCCGTCGTCACCGACGAGCACCGCGGCCGGGGCGCCCGCTCGGCAGCGGACGCGATACCGGCGACCGACGCGCTCGTGACCGCCGTTCCCGGTGTCATCCTCGTCGTCATGGTGGCCGACTGCGTCCCGCTCGTCCTGCACGACCCGGTGGCCGGCGTCCTGGCCTGCGTGCACGCCGGCTGGGGCGGGACCGTCCGCGGGGTCACCCCCGCCGCCGTGACGGCCATGCGCCAGCTCGGCAGCGAACCGCGCGACATCGTCGCCTGTGTCGGGCCGGCCATCCACCCCGACCGCTACCAGGTCGGTGCGGACGTCGTCGACGCGGCCCGCGCCGCCTTCGGCGACCAGCTCGACACGGTGGTGCGACCCGACGGCACCGGCCGGTGGACCTTCGACCTGTGGCGGGCCAACACCCTGCAACTGGTCGCGGCGGGCGTGCCGGCGGGCCAGGTGCACGTCACCGCCCTCGGCACCGGCCCGGACAGCCCGTTCTTCAGCCACCGGGCCGGCGGCCCGTGCGGCCGGTTCGCCGCCGTGGCCCGGCTGCGCGAAAAGGACCAGCCGCGCGAAAAGGACCAGCCGTGACGGCGTCACCCCCGCGCGGGGAGAGCTTCCACTACGTCGGCTACGACATCGACGCGTCCCGTAACCGGCTGGTGTGTCGCTACCGGCTGGACGGGCGGGACTTCCGCGAGGAGATCACTTTTCCCGACGGCGGCGCCTGGGACGAGCCGGCGGCCGCCGAGACGGCCCGGCTGATCTTCCTGCTGGCCGCGGTCTCCTACTACAAGTCCGCCGCCCCGCCGGTGGTCGACCTCGGTGACACCGCGGTGACGGACACCGAACGCGCGTTCCTCCGCGAGTTCTACCTGGACGGCCTGGGCGAGTTCGCCTACCGCAACAACCTCGACCTCTCCGGCCTGCGGATCGTCGGCCCCCGGCTGGAACGGACGGCGCCGGTGGCGTTCAGCCCCCGCGGCGGCCGGCCGCTGGTACCCTTCGGCGGCGGAGTGGACTCCATCGTCACCGCCGAACTCCTCCGGCCGCTGGCGAAGGACCCGGCGCTGTTCGTGGTCAACCGGCCCGGGGACCGTTTCGACGCCATCGAACGGCCCGCCCGCGTCACCGGTTTCCCGGTCGTGCGGGCGGAACGACTCATCGACTCCCAGCTGTTGCGCTCGGCGGAGCTCGGTTTTCTCAACGGGCACGTCCCGGTCACCGGAATCCTCTCGGCGATCGCGCTCCTGGCGGCCGTCCTGGACGGGCGGGACGCCGTGGTGATGTCCAACGAATGGTCCGCGTCGGTGGGCACCGTCGAGGTCGACGGCCGGTCCGTCAACCACCAGTATTCCAAGAGCGAGGGGTTCGAGAACTCCCTGCGCTCGGTGCTGGCGGAAACACTGGCCGGCGGGCCGGACTACTTCTCGCTGCTGCGCCCGTTCACCGAGCTGTGGATCGCCCGCCGGTTCGCCGCGCTGCCGCAGTACTTCGACCATTTCCGCAGCTGCAACCGCGCTTTCCACATCGACCCGGCACAGCGGCTGGACAGATGGTGCGGCCGCTGCGACAAATGCTGTTTCATCGACCTGGTCCTCGCTCCCTTCATGGCCGAACCGGCGCTGCGACGGGTGTTCGACGGCCGTGAGCCGCTGGCCGACGTGACGCTGCTGGGCCGGTTCCGCACCCTGCTGGGGCTGTCCGCGGACAACAAGCCCTGGGAGTGCGTCGGTGACGTCACCGAGTGCCGGGCCGCCACCGCGCTGGCCGCCCCGCGTCACGACCGGGCCGGCTCCGCCGTGCTGGCCGCGCTCGGCCCCCTGCCCGAGGAGCCCGCGCTCGAGGAGCTACTCGTCCCCCATGGCCGCCACTTCGTCCCGGACCGGTATGCGCCCGACGATCTCCTGGTCTGACCTGCGCGGCCGCGCGGTCGGCATCTACGGCCTGGGACGCGAGGGCGAGGCCAACCTGCGGGCCTGCCTCGCCCGGGGAGTCGACCCGGTGCTCGTCGACGACGCCCCCGGCCGGACCCACGTCGACGGCCGGCCGCTGCTGGCAACCGCCGCCGGCGGGTTCGACGCACTCACCCGCTGTGACGTCGTCGTCAAAACGCCGGGGATCTCCCGTTACGGCGAGACCGTGCGGGCCCTTCAGCGGCGTGGCATCCCGGTGGTGGGCGGGGTGGGCCTGTGGCTCGCCGAAGCCGACCGGTCGAAGGTGCTGTGCGTGACCGGCACCAAGGGCAAGAGCACGACCTCGGCGATCGCCGGGCACCTGCTGACCCGCCTCGGCTACCGCTGCCTGGTCGCGGGCAACATCGGCCTGCCGCCGCACGACCCACAGGCCGGCAGCGGGTACGACTTCTGGATCGTCGAGATCTCCAGCTACCAGGCGACCGACCTGGCCTGCTCCCCGCCGGTGGTCGCGCTGACCTCCCTGCATCCCGACCATCTGCCCTGGCACCGCGACGATCCCGAGACGTACTACCGCGACAAGCTGTCCGCCTGCTCGCAGCCCGGCGCCGAGCTGACCGTCGCCAACGGCGACAGCGACCTGATCCGCGCACACCGGCACCTCCTCGGCCCGAAGGTGCACTGGGTGCACGCCGACGACGGCACCACCGGCTCCGCCGACATCGCCGGCCCGGCTGTCCCCGTTGGTCCTGCCGGCTTTGCCGGCCCCCTTGGTACTGCCGGCCCTCCCGGCCCTGGTACCGCCGGCCCGGCCGGTGCCGGCACCGCTGGCCCCGCCGGTGCTGACGCCGCCGGTGACGCCGGTGACTGGACCCGCCCGCTGGGGCTGCTCGGCCGGCACAACCGGCGCAACGCGGTGATCGTCAGAGCCTGCCTGCGGGCGCTCGGCGTGCCCGAGGCGGACGACGACGACGCCCTGCGGGCCGCCGCGGCGGGCTTCGCCGGCCTGGACAGCCGGCTGAAGATGATCGGCTCGGTGGGCGGGGTCAGCTTCGTCGACGACAGCCTGTCGACGAACGTCCTGCCGACACTGGCGGCCGTGGACGCCTTCGACGACCGCCGGGTCGCACTCATCGTCGGCGGCTACAGCCGCGGCATCGACTACCGTCCGCTCGCCGTCGGCCTGCGCGGCCGCACCCTGGACACGTTCGTCCTCACCGTGCCGGACAACGGCCCGGACATCCGCCGCCAGGTCACCCAGACCGGTGCCGGCCCGCACGTCACCGTGGTGGACACCCCCGATCTCGCCACCGCCGTCGTCGAGGGCTACCGCTGGGCGAAACCCGACGGCGTCGTCCTGCTCTCACCGGCGGCGGCGAGCTTCGGCCGCTTCCGCGACTACCGTGACCGCGGCGCCGCCTTCGCCCGCGCCATGCACAACTGCCACACCACCTGACACCGGGTCACCTGACGTTCTGAAGGACGCCGACGTTCTGAAGGACGCGGTGGCCGCGTGCTGGTCGTGCGGTACTGGCTGTGCGCGGCACTGGTTAGGCGCCCGCCGGCACCAGGCCGTAACCGGCCGCCTCCTTGAGCAGTTCCTTCTCTTTCGGGTGGAGCACCCCCGCGGCTTGCTCAGGTGACAGCGTCGCCAGCTTGACGGTGGCGGGATCGGCATTGTCGGGATCTGCATTGTCGGGCTTGGGAGTCGCGGCGAGGAACAGCCGCCGCAGACCGAAGATCTTCTCAAGCAGACCCATGGACTTCAGGCAGTCGTCGCTGTCGGTGTGGGCAGGGGCGAGGTCCGACCGTTCCCGCAGGGAGTCCGCGACGAGGACGCTCGCCTGACGGAGCAGGTCCAGGCGGGTCGCGGTGCCGACCCCGACCACCGGGGCGTCGTCATTCCCGGCGTTCTTCCGCCGGGGGTCGACACCGGCGAGTGCGCCGTAGTAGAGCGTCAGACCACGCCCCGACGTGCACGCCGCGATCGACGAGATGACGACCCCGTGGAACCGCTCGAGCCGCATCTCCCGAAGCCGGGAGTATCCCTCGTACGCGGCGTGGAACCAGCGGTGCGCGTCGGCGCCACCGGTCAGTTTGCCCAGCCGCACGTATGTCCCGAGCATGTTGAACTCGGCCCTGTCGATCTCGGGATCGTTCAGGCGCCTGCGTTCGTCCAGCGAGCGTTGCAGGAGCTCCATGGCCTCGGCCAACGCAGGCTCCTCGGGCGCACCGTCCTTGCCGGCCTTCTTGCGCAGCAGCAGGCCACGCATCGCCATCGCCCGGGCGGCCCGGATCCTGCCCTCGACGGTGCTGTCGGTGCTCGCCAACCGCTCGGCCTCACTGGCAAAGGTAAGGCCCTCATCGAACTCGTCCAGCGTGGCCTTGCTGTTCTGGTTGGCCCAGCGGGCCCGGCCGTAGAGGCATTCAGCCACCAGCGGGGCGTCCCGGGCCGGGTCGAAATACCCACCGGCCTCGGCATAGAGCTCCGATGCCTCCTCGACCATGGAACGCAGCTCAAGAACACGCGCGACACCGTGCAGAACCAGACCGTGACGGTGTGGCTCCAGTCCCGCGAGCGAATCCGGCTGGGCGGCGGACGCGTGCAGGTCGCTGACCGTGGAGTTGTCCGCGAGGCGCGTGAGCAGTTGCCAGCCGGGGCCGGTGCTCGCCAGCGCGGCCCAGCCGGGCAGCCCGGCGGACGCGCCCTGGGTCATCACATGACGTTCTTTCTGGATCTCCGCGCGTAACAGCCGGTGCATCTGCACGGTGGTAACGCGGTTCTGGGTGCGGGTGGCGAGCAGGCCGATGTCCCGCAGGGTGTCCAGTGGGGCACTGTCGTCCAGCCCGAGGGCGGCGGCGAGATCGTCCAGGGGCAGGAGCACCGGTGGCGCCCATGCCACGGCGTGCGCGGCGTCGAGCGCGGCCTGGTCATCGGCCAGGATGCCGGCGGCCAGTCGCCAGACAACAGCCGTGCCACTCTCCTGCGTGCCCGTCTGCCCCGGGCCCGCAAGCGGCTGCCAGGCGCCGGCTGCCGCCAGCCGCCGCAGCGCTTCGTAGATCAGCGGCTTGCCCTGGGTCACCTTCTGGAGCCGTTCCGGCAGATCTGCCATGTCCGTGGACTTCAGCGGCTCGACGACGATCGGCTCGACCCCCGGGAAGAAGGTGCCCCAAGCCGTGTTCGTGGTCGTCACGATCAGTGTCTGGCCGGGCTTGACGGCCCGCGGCAGAAAATCCCGGATCTTCTCCGGAGGCCCGTCGGCGTTGTCGATGACGACGACCCAGGGCGCGTCGCTGTCCTCCAGCCGCCGCAGCGCCGCCAGGGCATACGGCTCATGGTCGGCGTCGTCCGTCACAGGGCCGACACGCGACATCTGCTCCAGCTCCGCCCGGGCCAGTTCGGCGCGCAGCGACAGCCGGTCACTCGTGTTCAGGAACCACCCGTACCCGGCGTCGGCACCGCGAGCCCGCTCGTAGGCCAGCAGGGACTTCCCCATACCCTGCTCCCCGCACAGCACAATGCGTCCCTGACCGCGCTTGAGGTCTTCCCGGATGCCCGCCCGGCTGGCGTAGTCCGAAGGGGCCTGCTCCAGCACCGGCAGCCGCGCGTAGATGGCCGGGCTCTGCGCGTCCTGGGGCTTACCGAGCGGGTTACGCGCATGCGGTGACGAAGGAATGTCCAGCAGCGTTGTTGCATATCCCTTGCCGAGCTCGTCGTGTCCGCCGTGGACCGCCTCGTCGAAAGGCACCGACTGCTCATCGTCGTGCTCGATAGCCACTCTCACCACGTCCACCGGTATGAGCCATGCCGGCAGCCGGGCCCCGGGCCGCAACTCCAGCACCCCGTCCTCCGCCCCGGAACGGGGCCGGACGATATTCCGGAAATCCGCGCTCTGGCGCAGGTAGCTCTTGTCCAGCGGTCTCCTGACGTCGGCCAGAAGAACGGCGTGCCTGTCCTGTCCCCGGTCGAGCAGCGCGACAACCGGTCGGACCTGCGCGCGCAGCAGCAGCCCCGCGAGCATGAGCACGAGATCGAGGCAGGTGCCCTTCTCCCGGCGAACGCGGGCCGGATAGCGGATGCGCTGCCGGCCCACGTGCGGGCCACCCCAGGCGTCGAAGCCATAGCGCAGCCTCATCGCGGCAAGCGCGTTATAGGCATCCCGGACCACCTCGCGGCCGGCTGCCTCCACGAGATCGGGATCCGTTTCGTTGAAGGCAAGCCCGCTCGGTACTCCGAGGTCATCGAAGGACTCGGGATTCACGTAGCGGGCCAGCGCCGCCGTATCCGCCGTGTCCCAGTCCGGCCAGGGCCGCGCCGCGTACTGATCATCTCCGGGGTTTTCCCCCGGCCCCCCATACGTCATAAAACGATCGTAACGATACGTATACGACATACCGTGGCAGGGTCGTACGCAGCCGAATCGGACGACACCGCATGACTACGACCGACATCCAGTCGGCTGCTCCTCATGCGGCGTGGCGGGAGCGGCAGCCCAATCGTTCCACGGCCGCTCGACCATCCGGCAGCATCCTCGGCCAGCCCCCGGTCACGTCGTCCAGAGTGCTCGGTCACGTCGTCCAGAGGGCTGGAGCCATGCAGCTTGGCCGGCGGCCGGCCGCAGTCACGCGTCAGGGCCAACGGTCCTTGTTGTCAGTCCAGTCGTAACAGGAGTAAGTATGGGCATATGGGGGAAACGTCCAGTGATGATCGAATTCGGGACCAGATCCGGCAGGCACTCGACAACCTGCTGGCCCAGAAGCTGCCATCGGCTGGCTGGGAGCAGGTACGGTCGGCGATCGCCGATATCAGGGAGAGACTCGCATCCGGTGATCTCGACCTCGAAAAGGTGCGCAGCGCCGTTCAAAGTCTGCCCGCCTCCGGTCCGGTGCTGGCGAAAAAACTCCAGGACCGGCCACTCGAGGAGCCTGTCGACGAATACACTCGGGAAAGAATCGGCGAGCTGAAGCACCGCGTGCGCGATCCGAGCGGCGAGCAACCAGCCGACGATGAATGACCTCCCAGCTCTGACCGATCACGAGCTGGTCGTTCACCTGTTCGCCCCCGCCGAGGGGACAACCGGTATTGGCGCCTACCGCGAACTGGGACGCATCTGGTCGGCATGCACAGGCGAACTGGCTATGCACAAGGAGGTCACCGCAACCCTTCCCACCGCTCCTCCCATCGATCCGGACCTGCTGGCGGAAGGCCCGATCGCCGCCTGCGAGGCGGCTGGCGACGGCGTCATCCAGGCAATTTTCCGTTGCGAACGCGACACCTTCTGCCTTTCACTGGTCCTGGATCCGGCGAATCTGGTGTCCTGGGCGGATCTGGACCGTCGGTGGTCGCGGATCGTGGCCGGCTCCGCGGATTCCCTGTCCGACAGGGAAGATTTCCTGTTCGGCGAGGCCCGGCTGTACCTGGCACAGTCCCATCAGATACCCGCCGACGTCCACCATGCATCCCCTGGCCGCGTACCCCCCGGCGACACCGCCGGCGGGACAGGCCTAGGCGGGATGAGCCGGGAGCTCGCCGCGGCGGTGCGTGCCGCGATGCCTGGCGATGTCGCCGAGCCGTGGTGGCGCGACGGCGTGCTCGTACCGACCGGTTTCGCCGTCTGGGAAGCGGTCGAACGACGCAACCCGGACGCCGACGCGCGGGCCGTTCGTCGAATCGCGGCGGTCACGGCCCATGGCGATGGGGACACGCTGAGCGGGTGGACATGGACCCCTGGCGGTCTCCGGCTTCCCGCGTTTCCCCGCTATCTTCTGCATGCCGCGAGAATCCGCTACCAGATTCGAGTCTGGTCGGTGGAACAGCCGGAACTGCGTCGTATCCGCCGGGAGACGGACGAGGCCATATCGGATCTTCTTCACCGGCTCGGCACCGGTGACGGTGACGCTGGCGGTGACGTTGACGAGATATCGGACGCCGAGCTGTTCGACGGTTTACAACGGCTGACCCGTCTCGAGCTCAACGACGCCGGGCTGGCCCTCGGATCGACCCGGCTGCGGGAAATCCGCCGTACGGTCGAGATCGCGCGCGCGAACATGGCGAAACGGCTGCCGTGGACCGTCACGCCCGCGGGCGGCCTGTTCGCCGACGACCGTGAGCTGGCCTCCTGGTTCGACGAGCAGCTCGACGACGACAGCAGCTATGCCGAAGCGACGCGGGAACGCGCCCGCGTCGTCAGCACGATCGTCGAACGGGTGATCCGGCGGCGCCAGCAGCAACGGTCCGGGGAACTCCAGGACATGGAGGACACCCTGTACCAGCGGCAGGAATGGTTCACCCGGGTACAGACGATGGCTATCGGCATGGTCGGCATGGTACTCACCGCCATACAGACGTTCGGTTATCAGCTCCCGCTTCCAGGGCCCACACAGGCCCCGATGATCGTCCTTCTCGGCGCGGTCACACTCCTGTTGTCGTCGGTCGTCTTCCGGTACCGGCATCCGTCCCGCCACCCGGACCCGTCCCACTCCCCGGAGCGCAGCCGGATGGCGAGCCTGGGATGGCTTGAACCGGTCGCGGTCGGCTGCTCAGGGGCGGCCGGGGTATGGCTCGCCATTTCCTGGATCTCCTACGATCTGGGCTCCCTCGCCTCGCCCGCGTGGACAGCCGGCCCGGCCGGTGGCGCCTTCGCCCTGTGCACGGCGGGCGCGGCCTGCTTCGCCCGGCGGCGGGCCACCATCACGCCGTGAAAGCGGCGGGTCCACCGGACACCAGACCGGTTATTGATCGTCATGGTGCGGGCGGCCCACGGCCCGGGCGGCCCACGGCGTCCGCGCCTGGCCGTCCGGACTGGCTGGCCGGACCGGTTGGCGACGGCCTGCGGGCCCGTCCGGAGAGCCGGGAGACCAGCAGCGACTGCCAAGAGCCACCGCGGAGCCGACAGGCACCGCCTGGTGACCGCCAGAAACCACTGTAGGAACTGTCAGCAACCGCCATGAGGACTGCCAAGGAAGCGCTGTCGGAGCGGTCAGGAGCCGCCGTGGGAGAGGAACTCCGCGTAGAACAGGCCGAGTCCGAACGCCACGGCCAGGCCGGAGACGATCCAAAAGCGGATGATGACCGTGGTCTCGGGCCACTCCGCCAGCTCGAAGTGATGATGGATCGGCGCCATGTTGAAGACCCGCTTCCGGGTGGCCTTGAAGAAGGCCACCTGCAGGATCACCGACAGCGTCTCGACGACGAACAGCCCGCCGAGAACGAACAGCAGCAGCTCCGTCCGGCTGACGATGGCGATGCTCGCGAACGCGCCGCCGAGAGCCAGAGAACCGGTGTCGCCCATGAATATCTTCGCGGGGCTGGCGTTCCACCACAGGAAACCGAAACAGGCGCCCATCGCCGCCGCCACCACCAGCGCGACGTCGAGCGGGTCCCGGACGAGATAGCACCCCGGGCCGCTGGCGCCCGGCCCGCACAGGTTGCCGAACTGCCAGAAGGAGATCACCACATAGGCGCCGAACACCATCGCCGAGGTGCCGGCGGCCAGCCCGTCCAGCCCGTCGGTGAGGTTCACCGCGTTCGACGTCGCCGCGATGATGATCCAGGCCAGCAGCGGGAAGCCGACCAGGCCGATCGAGATGTCGGTGTCCCGGACGATCGAGACGAACGTCGACCCCGGCAACAGCCCTTCGGCGTTCTTGAACCGGACGGCCAGCAGCCCGAACGCCAACGCCACCGCGGCCTGTCCGGCGAACTTGGTGCGGGCCGTGAGCCCGAGACTGCGCTGCTTACGGATCTTGATGTAGTCGTCGAGGAAGCCGACCACACCAAGACCGGTCATGACCATCAGGACGAGCAGCCCGGACGCGGTGAAGCCCTTCATCGTGACGACGTGCGCGATGAAGTACCCGGCCAGCGTCGCAAGGATGATGACCGTCCCGCCCATGGTGGGCGTGCCCCGCTTGGTGAAGTGGCTGGACGGCCCGTCCTCACGGATCTCCTGACCGTAGCCCTGCCGGCGGAACAGCCGGATCACCGATGGTGTCCCCAGCAGCGACACCACAAGGGCCACCATCGCGGCGACCAGTACACCTCTCACCCGTGCGCACCCCACTCGCCGGGCGCGGCATCCAGAGGTGTGGCACCCAGGGACACAGCACCCGACGTCAACTCGCTCGCGACCCGCTCCAACCCGAATGCGCGGGATGCCTTGACCAGTACCACATCGCCCGGTACCAGCTGTTCCCGCAGCAGTGTGCACGCCTGCTCGACGTCGGCGACCCACACCGACTCCCCCGACCAGGACCCTTCCAGCGACGCCCCGAGATGTATCCGGCGCGCCCGCTCGCCGATCGCCACCAACTGCTCCACCCCGAGGCGGACGACGAGCCGGCCGAGGGCGTCGTGCTCGTCGTCGGCGCTCGCGCCGAGTTCCTCCATGCCGCCGAGAACCGCCCAGGCCCGCCGGCCCCGGCTGAGGTCGACCAGGGTCTTCAACGCGGCCCGCATGGACTCGGGGTTGGCGTTGTAGGCGTCGTTGATGACGGTGACGCCGGTGTCGGTCACCGCCACCTCCATCCGCCAGCGGCTGCGCGCCCGGGCCCGCGACAGCGCCTCGGCCGCCCGCGCGGGCGGCAGGCCGAGGCGGATCGCGACCGCGGCGGCGGCCAGCGCGCTGCCGACCTGGTGCTCGCCGACGAGAGTGAGTGCGACCGGGTGCCGCTCACCGGCGGCCACCAGGTCGAAGCGGGCACGGCCGTCGTCACCGACCCGCACGTCGTGCGCCCGCACGTCCGCCCGCTCCCCCTCACCGAAGGTGATCACCTCGCCGCGGGCACGGGCGGCCATCCCGGCGACCAGCGGGTCGTCGGCGTTGAGGACGACGGCGTCGGAGGCGGCCTCAGCCAGTTCGCCCTTGGCCCGCGCGATACCGGCCCGCCCGTCGGCGTACTGGCCGAGATGCGCCGAGCCGACGTTGAGCACGACCCCGATCCGCGGCCGGGCCAGCTCGCACAGGGCGGCGATGTGGCCGGGCCCGCGGGCGCCCATCTCCAGTACGGCGAACCTGGTGGCCGGCTCGATGCGCGTGACGGTCAGCGGCAGGCCGATCTCGTTGTTGAACGAGCCGGCGGCGGCGACGGTCGGCCCGAGTTCGCCGAGCAGGTCGGCGAGCAGGTCCTTGGTGGTGGTCTTGCCCGCCGAACCGGTCACCGCGACCACGGTCGCCGACGACCGGGTGCGCACCTGCGCGGCGAGCGCGGCCAGCGCGGCGACCGGATCGGCGACCACCACCGCGGGCACGCCCACCGGCCGGGCCGCGAGCACCGCGACCGCGCCGGCGCCCGCCGCCGCGGCGGCGAAGTCGTGGCCGTCGACCCGTTCCCCGGCCACCGCGACGAACAGCGCGCCGGCGGCGACCTGGCGCGAGTCGATGACGACACCGGTCACGGCGGCGTCATGATCATCCACGGCGTCCAGCCGGCCGCCGCAGACCACCGCGACCTCGCGCAGAGTCAGCGTCATCACCGTTGGATGCCCCTCACGCCAGGTGCTGGCGCGACACGGGACGCCACCCGGCCAGCTCCGCCCGCAACACGTCACGGTCGTCGAAGGGTGTCACCACGCCGGCCTGCTCCTGGCCGGTCTCGTGCCCCTTGCCGGCGAGCACGACCGCGTCTCCCGGCCGGGCGAAGCCCACCGCGCGGCGGATCGCCGCGGCCCGGTCCGGTTCCACCATGACCCGGCCGCGGGCACTGGGCGGCAACGTCCCCACGCCGGTACACATCTGCGCGATGATCAATTCCGGATCCTCCGACCGGGGGTTGTCACTGGTGAAGATCGCAAGGTCGGCGCCGGCGGCCGCGGCGGCGCCCATCAGCGGACGTTTGCGCCGGTCACGGTCACCGCCGCAGCCAAGCACCACGATCACACGGCCGGACACCAGCGGCCGTACGGTGCGTAGCAGCGTCTGTACCGCGTCCGGTGTGTGCGCGTAGTCGACCAGGCCGAGAAACGGCTGGCCGGCGTCGACCCGTTCCATCCTGCCCGGCACACCCGGCAGACTCGCCAGCCCCGCTGCCGCCACCGGTGCGGGGACACCGGTGGCCACCAGCAGCGCCAGCGCCACCAGGGCGTTGCCGACGTTGAAGGCCCCGGGCAGCGCGATGCCCACCCGAACGTCCACGCCGTGCGGGCCGAGCGCGCGGAAGGTCGTCCCGGTGGGGCCGGCGGTGACGTCGACGGCGCGCCAGTGCGCGTCGGCGGCCGTCCCGCAGGTGATCGCGCCCGGGACGGCGGCGGCGAGCTGGCGCCCCCACGGCGTGTCGGTGTCGATGACGGACACCCCGGTCCGCTCGGGGGTGAACAGGGCGGCCTTGGCGGCGAAATAGTCCTCCATCGACGGATGGAAGTCGAGATGGTCCTGGCTGAGGTTGGTGAACGCCGCCCCGGCGAAACGGATGCCGCCCACCCGGTGCAGGGCGACGGCATGGCTGGAGACCTCCATCGCCGCCGCGGTCACCCCACGCTCGGCCATGACCGCGAGCAGCGCCTGCAGGTCGGTGGCCTCCGGGGTGGTGCGCACCGAGGGGAGCACGGTGCCGGCCAGCCGCGTCTGCACCGTCCCGATCAGCCCGGTCGTGTGCCCGGCGGCCCGCAGCCCCGCCTCCAGCAGGTAGGCCACCGTCGTCTTGCCGTTGGTGCCGGTGACCCCCAGCAGCGTCAGGGCCGCCGACGGGTCGCCGTACACCCGGGCGGCGACCGGCCCCAGCAGCGCCCGCGGGTCCGCGGCCACGAGCACCGGGACGTCGGCCACACCCACGCCGGCGGCCACAGCGCCGTCAGCCACGCTCCCGCCGTCGCTACCGGCCGCGCCCGCGCCGCCAGGCACGCCCGCGCTGGCGGCCACACCGCTGCCGGCCACGGGCCCGCTGCCGGTCGCGCCGCTACCGCCGGCCACGCCGCCGCCGGTGCCCGTGCCGACCGACCGGGCCGTCGCCGCGATCTGGTCGGCGCCGGCCCGGTCGGTCAGCACGGCCACGGCCCCGGCCGCGACCGCCTGCCGGACGAAGGCGGCCCCGTGTGCGCGCGCGCCGGGCAGGGCCGCGTACAGGTCGCCAGGACGCACCGCGCGGGAGTCGTGGGTGATCCCGCGGACGACAACACCCGCCACAGCACCGCCGGTCACCGCGAGACCGTCGTATCCGACGGTCAGCTCGGTGAGCGCCCGTGCGGGCGAGGCGACCGGACGCAACACCGGTGAGGTCACGGCAACGACACTAGTAGCCGGCCCGCCGGGACCTGCGTCGGGTCACGACGGGCACGGCGGGTCAACGACCCGCGTCCAGATCGAGAACGAGCTTCGGCGCGCTCGTGCCGGACGGAGGCACACCCAGCGTCGTCAGCGCGAAGGTCATCACCCGCTGGAACACCGGCGCGGCGACCGTCCCGCCGAAATGGCCGTCGCGGGGGTTGTCCAGGACCACTTCGACGACCACCCGGGGCTGGTCGGCCGGGGCGAAACCCACGAACGACGCGACATAGCCGTCGTAGCGGCCGGTGGGGCCCACCCGCTGCGCCGTCCCGGTCTTGCCCGCCACCCGGTATCCGTCGATGGCCGCCAACGGCGCGGTCCCCGAGTCGGTGGTCACCGACTCCAGCATCTGCGAGACCGTGGCCGCGGTGGCCTCACTGATCACCCGGACGCCGGGCTGGCGGGGCGTGGCGCGCACGGCCCCGTCCGGGGAGATGGTGCTGTCCACCAGCCGGGGCTCGACCCGCACGCCCCCGTTGGCGATGGTGGCGTAGACCGAGGCCATCTGGATCGCGGTCGCGGACATCCCCTGCCCGTAGGAGATCGTGGCCGCCTGCTGGACGTCCCACTCGGCGGCGGGCCGCAGGATGCCGGCGCTCTCCCCGGGGAAGCGCAGCGCGGTCCTGGCGCCGAGGCCGAAGTCGCGCAGCGCGCTCTCCAGGCCGGCCGGGCCGATCTTGCGCGCGATCTGGATCGTCCCGAGGTTGCTGGACCTGGCCAGCACCCCGGCCGCGGTCAGGTGCTCGACCCCGTGCGGCTCGGCGTCGGTGAAGGTCCGGCCCGCGATGCGCATGTTCGGCGGCACCGTCACCGGGGTCTCCGGCGTGATCAGGCCACGGTCGATCGCCGCGGCCATCGTGATGACCTTGTTGACGCTGCCAGGCTCGTAGACGTCCTGGGTGGCGCGGTTCTTCAGAGTGGCCGGATCGGCGGCGGCGACCTTGTTGGGGTCGTAACCGGGCGCGTCCACCATCGCGAGGATGTCCCCGGTGTCCGGAACCATGGCCACGACGCTGCCGCCGTCGGCGTGGGTCGTGCGCACGGCCTCGGCCAGCGCCTGCTGCGCGGCCCACTGGATGTCGCGGTCGAGGGTCAGCCGCACGCTCGAGCCCGGCACCGGGTCGGATTCCCGACTGGCCGCCGACGGGATCATCCGCCCGGCCGGGTCGACCTCGACCCGGCGCAGGCCGTCTGTCCCGCGCAGCACCCGATCGTAGGCGCTTTCGATGCCGCCGCTGCCGACGATCATTTCGTTGTCACCGATCGTGGTGAACCCGACGACGTTGGATGCGAGCGTGCCGGACGGGTAGAGGCGCCGGCGCTCCTCCAGGACGCCGATGCCAGGCAGCCTCAGGTCGGTCACGGCCTTGCCCACCGCCGGGTCCAGGCTCCGGGCCAGGTAGGCGAAACGTCCGCTGCCGGCGAGTTTCGGCTGCAGGGTGTCGGCGGGCACGCCGAGCAGCGGCGCGAGGGCGGTGGCCACGGCCTTCGCGTCAGTGACGTCGTGCGGGTCGGCGTAGACCGCGCGCGCCTCGACGTCCTGCGCCAGCGTCGCTCTGCTGCGGTCGGTGATGACACCGCGGACCGCGGGCAACGCCACCGTCCGCAGCCGCTGCTGCTCGGCGCGTTCGGCGTAGGTGGAAGCCTGGAACGCCTGCAGCTGGGTCAGCCGACCGGCGAGCACGACCAGCGCCGCGCAGAGAACGACGACCGACACCCGCAGCCTGCGGCGCGGGCTACCCAGCCGCATGGGCGGCCGGGACGCGGCGACGCGCGCCGCCGGCCGGGCCGCGGGACGGGCTGACGAACGGGCTGAGGGATGAGCCGTGGTGCCACCCGGTCCGCCCGTCCGGCCACGTGGCATGGTCGGCTGGTGGCTCCCGGTACGAACGGGCCTGCGTCCCCGGCGCTGGTTCGACGACCGGCCCGGGCGCCGCCCGCCCACCCGGCTGCGGTCCAGCTGGTGACCGTCCGTGTCATGGACATATTCGTCCTGGTCATGGACGTATCCGTCGCGTCCGGACGCGCCGCCCTCGCGGTAGCTGTCGTCAGGGTGGTCGTAGTCGGAGTAACCGGAGTAGCCGTAGCCGGAGTAGCCCTGGCCATAGCCTGGGTGGTCGTAGTCGGGGTGGTCGTAGCCGGAGTAGCTGTCGTCGACGTAGCCGTCGTCGGGGCCGCCGCCCCAGCGGTGGGGATCCCCGTGGGCGGTACGGGAGGCGGAACCGGCGGCCGTGGCCCGGTAGCCGTCCGGATCGGCGTAGCCGGCGGCGAACCCGCCGTGGCCATCCTCATACTCGTACCACCGATCAACAGCGCCACTACGAACAGGAGTGGATGCTTTACGTGATCGCGATCGGCCACGCGCGGCCCCACGGTGCACTGTGGAGCTCACCGGGCACCCGCGGCTGGTGACCCGCCCGCGGTCGACGCGTCACCAGCGGGGCCTCCCACGGCGGCCGGTGCGCCACCAGCCGGTACGCCGGCGGCCGGTGCGGCTGCCGGCTGCGCACTGCCCGTACCCGCCGTGGCTCCAGAGCCCGCCGTGGCGCTGGAGCCTGTCGTGGCTCCAGTACCCGCCGTGGCTCCAGGGCCCACAGCACCGCCGGCTGGCCGGCCCGGTGGCGGCACCACCACGACGACGAAGCCGGAGGACGGCTCCGCACCGATCACCCTGGCACCGGGCGGGAGCGGGGCGCCGGCCGGCAGGTAGTACGGGATGCCGCCGGGGACCATGCCGAGCTGCGCCGCCCGGGCGGCGAGGTTCGCCGGGTCGGACAGGTTGTCCAGCCGCATGGACAGCGCCTGTTCCTCGTCCATGAGATCGGACGAGTCCTGCCCCAGGTCGTGGACCTTGAACGCGCTCTGCGCGAGCGCCGTGTTGAGCAGCAGCAGGCCCATCAGGCCCGCGCCCATGAGCAGCAGCAACAGGATGACGAAGGGCGCCCGGGGAGCGTTCCCGCGCACGGGGGGCTGGCCGACACGCAGCGGTGACGGCGTGGACGGCCGGCCCAGCCCGTCCACCCGCCGGCGTGGCCGGTCCAGGACCGGGGCGGCGGTGGCCGCCCCGCCCGCCGGCCCACCGGCTCGCCCGCCCAGGGACGGGATCGGGATGGCGGTGTCGGCGTGCCCCCGGACCGCCGCCGAGGCGGGCAGCGTGTCGTACACCGCGGCCGACGCCGCGTAGCCGTAGCGGTCGGCGCGGGCGGCCTGGTGCGGCGTGCGGGCGGGCGGCGTGGCCGCCTTCGCCCTGCCCCGGCCCTGCCGCGCCAGCAGGGGGGCCAGCGCGCTCATGCCGCACCTCCGGCTGCCCCGCCTGGGCCGGCCGGCCCAGGCGTCCCGAATGCTCCGAATATCCCGGACGTCCCGGACGGCGGGGCGATCCGCTCGACGGCGCGCAGTTTCGCCGCGGAGGCCCGCGGGTTGGCCGCCACCTCGTCCGCAGACGGTGTCTCCCCACCGCGGGTGAGCCAGCGCATCGTCGGTGCGGCATCCGGTGGGATCACGGGCAGATCCGGCGGTACGTCAGGGCGTACCCGCGCGGCGAACGCCCGCTTGACCATGCGGTCCTCGAGCGAGTGGTAGGCAAGCACGACGAGTCTCCCCCCGACAGCGAGCGCGTCGAGGGCTGCCGGCAGCGCCCGGGCGAGTGCCTCGAGTTCGCCGTTCACCTCGATCCTCAGCGCCTGGAACGTACGTTTTGCTGGATTTCCACCGTTACGACGTGTTGCGGCCGGAATAGTCCGGCGGACGAGATCGGCCAGCCGCGCCGAGGACACGAACGGCTCACGGGCGCGTTCGGCGACCACGGCCGAGGCGATTCGGCGGGCGAAGCGTTCTTCTCCGTAGTGGCGGAGGATGCGGGTGAGCTCGTCGGCGTCGTAGGTGTTCACGACGTCCGCGGCGGTGCGGCCCCGGCCGGGGTCCATCCGCATGTCCAGGGGAGCGTCCCGGGAGTAGCTGAATCCCCGCTCGTCGGAATCGAGTTGCAGCGAGGAGACGCCCAGGTCGAACAGCACGCCGTGCACCTCGGTCAGGCCGAGGGCGTCCAGGACGGTCGGCAGCTGGTCGTACACGGCGTGCACCAGGGTGGCCCGGTCGGCCCGGTCGGCCAGCCGGGCGCGGCTGTGCTCCAGCGCCTGCGGATCGCGGTCGAGACCGATCAGGCGGGCCGTCGGGCAGGCGTCGAGTAACGCGCTCGCGTGACCGGCGAGGCCCACGGTGGCGTCGACCAGCACCGCCTCGGGCCTGAGCAGGGCCGGCGCCAGCAGGGCGACGACACGGTCGGAGAGGACGGGGGTGTGTGTGGCCTCCACCTCGACCTCCTCGAACGGTTTTGTGAACCTCGCGGCGGGAAAGATGCGGTTCATCCGCGATCGCGCTCGGTGAAAATCGCGGTGTACACCTACAGACGATGTGAATGGATGTGACGAACCGGTGCTGTCGGCTGCGCGACAGCCGGCCGGATGACTGCTACCGGATAGCTGCTACCGGGTGACTGCTGGGCGTGCGGATATGCGGGAAACACGTGCGCCAAGGCGGCCTGGCGTCATCACCGGTCCCGAGGGCCCGGCGTGTGCCCAGGTCCCGCCCCGCTCACGCCACCGGACACCGGGGAAGTGGTGTCCGGTATGGAGCGGGGGGAGACCTCGGCGCACACCTGATGCCCCGGGCTGCAGCGGCACCGAGGGCGGCGCGAGGACTGCCGACGGTAGTCGGTCGGCGCTCCCGGCCGAGTGTGTCCGCTTCGGACGATGACGTTCGGACGACGCTCAGATGACGCCGGGCAACACCTCCTCGGAAAGCGCGGCGAAGTTCTCCTCCTGGCCGGCCAGATAGGTCTCCCAGCGGGCCGCGTCCCAGATCTCCACCCGGGTGTTCGCGCCGTTGACGACGCAGTCCCGGGTGAGTTCCGCATACGTCCGCAGGGCCGGCGGGATGGTGATCCGTCCCTGCCGGTCGGGAACATCGTCCGAAGCCGAGGAAAAGAAGACGCGGCTGTAATCCCGTAGAGCTTTTGCCGTAACAGGCGCGGCCCGCAGGGACTCGCTGATCCGGGTGAACTCAGCCATGGGGAACACGTAGAGACAGCGTTCCTGCCCCTTGGTGATCACGAGCCCCCCCTCCAGCTCCTCGCGGAACTTCGCCGGCAGGGTGAGCCGGCCTTTGTCGTCGAGTCGTGGCGTGTGGCTGCCGAGGAACATCGGCGGCCTCCTCGCCCGTACCCGAGAGATTCATGGCCGTTCAAACCCCACCCTGGTCAGCCTGACAGCGCCTCCGCCCCCCACTGCGCGCCACTGTACCCCACTCCCCCCCACCTGTCCGACACTCCGGACACCCCCACGCCCACGTTCGGCGGGCCTCGGAGATCACCTCTCCGGCATCAATGTGTCTTTTGACCGAACATGCCAAAAACACCTCCGGTAACCGATGCAGCGGCTATCCTCGATCGCCGCCGCGAATGAGTACGCTTTCCGGACGGAGCGGACGGATGATTCCCACCGGTGAAGATCATCTTCTGCTCGGGTGCCACACTTGTGGGGGGTCCGCCGGGCCCACCTCGCCGATCTGAGGACGGAGGCCGACGTGACGGTGACGGAGCCCGGCGTCATACCGTGGCGCGAGCCCGGGACCGGCCTGCGCCACCTCGCGGATGTCGCGGCGCGCATGACCCGCGCGGTCGAGAGCGTCATCGACGGCAAGCCCGAGGTGGTCAGGACATCCCTGGTCGTCCTGCTCGCCGAGGGCCACCTGCTCATCGAGGACGTGCCCGGCGTCGGCAAGACGATGCTCGCCAAGGCGCTGGGACGCTCGATCGACGCCCGCGTCCGCCGTATCCAGTTCACACCCGACCTGTTGCCCAGCGACGTCACGGGGGTGAGCGTCTACAACCAGGACACCCGCGACTTCGAGTTCCGCCCCGGACCGGTCTTCTCCAACCTGGTCATAGCCGACGAGATCAACCGAGCCGCTCCCAAAGCGCAGTCGGCACTCCTCGAATGCATGGAGGAACACCAGGTCACCATTGATGGTGTCACCTATCACCTGGAATCGCCGTTCATGGTCGTCGCGACCCAGAACCCCATCGAGATGGAAGGCACCTATCCCCTGCCCGAGGCGCAACGGGACCGTTTCACCGCGCGAGTGTCCATGGGTTACCCGTCGCCCGCGGCCGAACTGGCCATGCTGGACAGCCATGGAAACACCGAGCCTCTCGACGCGGTCGACCCGGTCACCGAAGCCACCGAGATCACCAGACTCATCTCCCTGGTCCGTTCGGTGCACGTGGCCGACGAGGTGCGCCGCTACATCATCGATCTCGTGACGGCGACCCGCCGGCACCCGGAACTCGTCCTGGGCGCCTCCCCGCGTGCGACCCTGCACCTGATCAGAACCGCCCGGGCCCATGCCGCCCTCGACGGCCGCGCCTTCGTCGTCCCCGACGACGTCCAGGCCATGGCCGAACCGGTCCTCACCCACCGGCTGCTGGTCCGAGCGGAAACCGCGGCGTCGAGCGGGTCCGCCGAGGCCGCCTCCCGGATCGTCGCGGACGTCCTCGCCCGGGTCCCCATCCCGCACCGGGGGGCACGTCCGTCGCACCGTGGCCGTTAGATCGCCGTGTCGGACTTCCTGGCGGCCTTACGAGGTCTGACCGTCCGCGGACAGTGTTTCGTGGTCACCGGGCTGGTCTGCTGCGGGCTGGCGGTCGTGGTCGGCGAGAAGGACCTCCTGCGGGTCGGCCTGCTGCTGCTCGCCCTGCCGGTGTGCGCGACGGCGTTCGTGTGCCGGACCCGCTACCGGCTCGCCTGTCACCGGCGCCTGGTACCCGCCCGCGCGACCGTGGGGGCGGTGGTGTCGGTCAGCGTTCGGATCGACAACATGAGTCGGCGTTCCTCCTCGGTGCTGCTGGTGGATGACGACATCCCCGCCCATCTCGGCTTCCGGGCGCGCTTCGTGCTCGACCGGGTGGAGCCGGGGGGCGCCCGGTACTTCACCTATCAGCTTCGCCCCCAACTGCGCGGCCGTTACCTGATCGGGCCGATGGCGATCCGGATCACGGATCCGTTCGGGCTGTGCGAGCTCACCCGCACGTTCCGCAGCCGCGGCGAGCTTGTCGTCACCCCGCCGGTGGAAACACTGTCCGCGGCGCGCCCCGGCAGACAGACCATGATCGGCGACCTCCGCCAACGCGACCGGCCCACCATGGGGACCGACGACTTCGTCACCCGCCCGTACCAGGCCGGGGACGACCTGCGACGGATCCACTGGCGAACCAGCGCCCGCGCCGGTGAGCTGATGGTGCGCCGGGAGGAGAGCTCCCGCCCGGCCAGCGCGACCGTGCTGCTCGACACCCGCTCCGCGGCCTGGACTGGCCAGGGGCCGGCCTCCTCGTTCGAGTGGGCGGTCAGCGCCGCGGGCTCGGTCGCGGTGCATCTCGCCGAGAGCGATCACCTGGTCGACCTGATCTGTGACGGTGGCGTACCCGGTGTGACGACCACACCGGGTACGGGCCGGTCGCGTAACCCGACCCGCAGCCCCACCGCGCTGTTGGACGCGCTCGCCGTGGTGACCACCAGCGACGCCGGCCCGCCGCCCCGTACGGCATCCCCGGGCCCGTCGATCCCCAGCCGACGTGACCTGACTCACCTCGCTGGCGACGGGATGCTCGTGGCGGTCCTCGGAGCCACCGAGCCGGCACGGGCCGGGATGCTCGCCAGAACCCGTCCGCGCGGCGCACTCGCGACGGTTGTGCTCGTCGACGTCACGACCTGGGATGAGAACCACTCCGTGGTCAGGCAGGATGCCGCCAGGCAGGAGACTGCCAGACCGGAGAACCTGCACGCCTGCCGCGCGGTCTTCCAGCGTCACGGCTGGACCGTGATCGTCGCCGGCTACGGCGACACCCTCGCCGCGCTGTGGCCACGGGCGTCCGAGCGGAACACAGCCGGCGGCGGTGGGGGCAGCGGGGCCGGGCATCGGGCCGGCTCCCCGACCACCGGCCTGATCCACAATGACCGGCCGGCGCCGCCACAGCCACGGCATCCGCTGAACCCGAACCCACCCCATCCGAATTCGTCAAATTCGTCTGATATGTTGCATTTGTCGGATCAGCCGCTCGAGTGGCCATCCACCGCCGGCTCGGCCACCGCCGGCTCGGCCACCGCCGGCTCGGCCACCCCTGGCTCGGCCACTGTCTCCGGCTCGACCGCTGCCAGCCAGGCGGCCGCCCGGCCAGCCAGCGGCGACTCGGCGGCCAGAGATTCGGCTGCCAGAAATTCGGCGGCCCGCGAACCAACGGCCGGCAGACCAGCGGCCGCCTGGCCGACCACCGCTGGCCCAGCCGCTGCCGGTTCGGCCACCGGTGACTCAGGGGCCTTCCCTCCCGACGCGGCCGGTGCGGCACCGCCACCCGCCTCCCGCCAACCCGCGGCACGCCCGACAGCCTTCCCACCCGGCCCGCCCGACAGCGCCAGGACGTCCCCCCTGTCCCGGCCATCGGCCATGCGGGAACGCGCCGGCAGCACGCCCGAGCCGGCACACCCGTCCGGGACGCCCCGGTCATCCGCCCGGCGGGTACGCCCTGAAGACGCCGCTGAAGACGCGTCCGCGACAGGACAGCCGGAGGCGGAAGCAGGCCTACGGCGGTGATCACACGCCTGCCTCCCACCCTGACCGCGACTCTCGGTGGCGCGTTCGCGTCGCTGCTGTGCGCGTTCGCGCTCGCGCCGTTGTTCGACGGCCTGTGGTGGCTGCGACTGGCTGTCGCTGCCACGGTGGTGGTGGCGGGAACATCCGTGCTGGGCCAGGCCCTGCGGCTGCCCGCCCCGGTCATCGTCCTGCTGGAGGCGCTCGGCCTGCTCGTCGCGGCGACCGTACTGTGCGCGAGGGAAACCGCTCTCGCCGGCGTGGTGCCGACCGGTCAGACCCTGGAAACGTTGCGTTCCCTGATCACCACCGGCCGGGACGACGTGGCCCGGTTCGCCGCGCCGGTGCCGCAACGGCCAGGTCTGGCGCTGCTCGTCCTCATCGGCGTCCATCTCGTCGCGATGATCGTCGACTTTCTGATGACGATGCTCCGGCGTCCGGCGCTTGCCGGGCTCCCGCTGCTGGCACTGTTCATGCTGCCGGCGGCGGTACTGCCGGACGGTGTCGGGTCGGTCCGGTTCGTTCTCGGCGCGTTGGGCTTCCTCCTGCTACTGATACTGGACGGCCGCACCAGCGTCGAACGGTGGAGAAAACCGATCACCAGCGCGTCGACCTCCGGTGTATCGGGTTCCGGCTCGTCCGGCTCCGGCGCATCGGATGCCGCCTCGTCGGCATCCCCGCGGCTGGGCAGCAGAACCGGTGTCCACGTCATCGGCATCACCGTGTGCGCGCTGGTGTGCGCGGTGGCTGTCCCGGCCACGCTGCCCTCGCTACAGGGGCTGGCGCTCGTCACGCACGGTCAGAGCAACGACGGCGACGACGGCCCCGGCTCGACGGTTGTCATTCAGCCGATCGTCTCGTTGGCACAACAACTGCACTCCCCCCTGACGAGGAAACTGGTGTCGGTGCGCACCACGTCACCGCAGTACCTGCGGTTGACCGCGCTCGAACAGTTCGACGGGCAGCAGTTCACCCTGCGGGCGCTACGCGCCGGCCGCGAGGCGAAAATCAGCAACGGCCTGCCCGGGCCGGCAACCACCGCCCACAGCACTCAGCTCACCGCGACCATCAGCGTGTCGAAGGATCTGGAGGCGAACTACCTCCCGCTGCCCGGAATCCCGACCAAAATCACCGGTCTCGACGGCGACTGGCGGCTGGCCGCCGAGACCGGCACGGTGTTCAGCACCCGGACCTCCACCGCCGACGCGACCTACCAGGTCGAAGCAACCGTCCCGGCCCCCGCCCGCGACGAGCTCGCGACCGTGCTGGCGGCCGCCCCGGCCGAGCTGAAGATCGATACCGAACTGCCTCCCACCACCGATCCCCGGATCCACAATCTGGCACGGCAGCTCACACGAACTGCCTCCGGCCCCTACCAGCAGGCCGTCGCCATCCAGAACTACCTGCAGAGCGGTGCCTTCACCTACGACCTGGACGGCGCCCCCACCACCCAGGCCGGGGCGCTGGCGGACTTCCTGTTCACGCGCAAACGCGGCTACTGCGAGCAGTTCGCCTCCGCGATGACGGTGCTGCTGCGGTCGTTGGGGATCCCGGCCCGAGTGGCGATCGGCTTCAACGAAGGCGAACGGCAGCCGGACGGCAGCTACCTGATGACCAACAAGAACATGCATGCGTGGCCGGAGGTGTGGTTCGCCTCCACCGACTGGATCCCCTTCGAGCCGACCCCGCCGGCGAGTGAGGGCATCATCATCCCCGGCTACTCGCAGGCCCAGGACCCGGCTGGAGGGGCCACGGCTTCCGCGCCGGCGGGCGCCGCCCAGCCGTCGTCCGCGCCTGAGACCACCGCGCCGAGCGCCGATGTCACCAGCGGCAGCGGACAGGACACGGTGGTGCAACAGCCCCTCACGCAGGTACAGCCCACCAGCGACGGGCCGCCCGCGATCCTCTGGTGGCTCCTGCCGGGGGTCGCCGTCCTCGCGGTGCTGGGTGGACCAGCACTGGTGCGGATGGTGCGCCGCCGACACCGCCTCACGGCCACCCTGCGGGGGACCTCCGACGACGACGG
Source organism: Candidatus Protofrankia datiscae (assembly GCF_000177615.2). Classification (GTDB taxonomy): domain Bacteria; phylum Actinomycetota; class Actinomycetes; order Frankiales; family Frankiaceae; genus Protofrankia; species Protofrankia coriariae. The sequence continues at coordinate 3,714,924 of NC_015656.1, forward strand.
GGACACCGCGACCGACAGCTGGGCACACGCGGCCTGGGCCGAACTGGCCGACCTTGCTGCCGATCTTGGTATGCCGCTGCGGCCGAACGAGTCCCCGCGAGCCAGCGCGACGCGGCTGAGCGCTCACATCTCGACCAACGCCCGCGCCCCCGAACAAATGATCACGACGGCGGAGGTCGAGGAGGCCCTGGCTGCCCTGCTCCGGATCGCCGAGGCGGAGGAACTCGCCTGTTACGCGCCACTGGCCCTGGTTCGTTCCAACGCACCGGACGAACGGATCGGACGCGATCTACAGACAGTTTCACGAATCTTGAGAAAGACAGCGCCGCGCACCAGCCGTGCTTGGGCCACCATGGTTCCACGCTCCGTGGTCGCCGACCTGGGTAGCCTACGTGGCCTGGTCCGACCGGGAAGCAATCCGGCGTCGAGGCGTCCGCCTGCACGCCGGCACGACCAGAACAGCCGGCACGACCAGAACAGCCAGTGGGACAGGGTGTGAACACCGGGAGCATGGCTCGGTTGCTCATGCCGGCCGCGTCGACGGGGTCGGCTCCGTCGGGAGCGACCCTGTCACTCAAGATCGCCTGTGGCCCGCCCGGCGGTTGGCGGCTGTTGTCGGCCCGTGGTTGACGGTCACCACCGGACCATGATCACTAACAGTCGACGATCATACTGCCGACTGATTGTCCCGGCGGTTGGCGGCGGCTCCTGCCAGCCAGCGACAGCGCCGGCCCTGGCCAGCGATCGGGCTGGTTGTCAGCAACCGCCTGTCAGCAACCGCTGCTAGTAACTACCCCAGTCAGTGATCATCCCACCGGCGGCGCCATCGTTCCTCGATCCGCTCGGTGAACGGGGGGCGGGTCCGACGACGGGAGGCCGTCGGACGATGACTACTGGCCTCTCCGCCCCGGCCACTGATCCGACGAAGATCGGCAGCACCCCGGGACGCCGCGAACAGCATCGTGGCAAAACCGAGCACACCGAAGATCACGATCAACGGTGTCCGGTTGAGGACGACCCCCACAAGCAGGACGACCAGCCCCACCACGAACAGGAGGAAGCTTCGGCGGACCCTGCGCATGAGATAGGTGCGAGGGTTCGTCGAGCGGACCGTGCTCGCGAACTTGGGATCGTCCTCGACGAGGGCGCGCTCGATCTGATCAAGCAGGCGCTGCTCATTTTCCGAGAGCGGCATCGACGCTCCTCCCACGGCCGGCAGGTCCGGCAGACGGAACCTGACACCCAAGAATAGGCACGACCGGGCATGCGCGGTAGGCAACCAACCATGCCGAGACAGACCGATCGCTTCCTGCTGCCCTGACTCCTCCCCGCAGGCGCGAAGGCTCATGCCACGCGGCGTGATCGGCCCCGTCTCCGTGAGGAAGAAATCACCCTGAGTCCAGGTGGAGCCGGTCCGAACTCACCCTGCGTAATCGACCCTGCCTCCGCGGAGAAGCACTCACCGTCATGTCACGCCGGAAGCCCTCACCGTCCTGTCATGCCTTTCTGCCATACCTTCGTGGGAATCTGCCGTGCCTTCGTGGGAAAGTCGCCTCCGAGGGGATGTGGATGTGCCCGACAGCCCCTCCCCCTCGCACCGTGTCTCTCGCACCGCGCGCCTGCCTGATCACGATCGCTCCCGCCCTGGCATCGACCTCCCGCCGGTCTCGCATCGGTGCCGGTCTCGCATCGGCCTCTCGCCGGCCCATCACGCCATCAGCCATCGCAGGAACCCCGCAGGAACCCCGCAGGAACCCCGCAGGAACCCCGCAGGAACCCCGCAGGAACCCCGCAGGAACCCCGCAGGAACCCCGCAGGAACATGGTCGGGTATCCGCCACGCATAGTCATGCCATCTGGTCATGCCGCCTGATCGTGTCGCCGGGTCGCGTCACCGGCTGTCGCGGCGGTGGGCCAGGACATGCAGGTGAGCCGCAAGATCCCGAAAGGGTGCCCGGGAGGATGCAGCGATCTCCAACTGGAGCAGTCGCTCCGCCGCGGACGGATCCGCGTCCACGGCGGCCGCGGGCACCAGATCGGCGAACACCCGCACCCCGTGGACCGCGATCACATCGGCTCCGGCGTCGCTCACCATGCGTACCAGCGTGCCGCCGTCGAAACGGCGCGCCCGGTCAAAGCCGCCACAACGTCCACCGGGATCGGCCAGCGCATGCTGCGCCTCGGCGAGCCTGCCGGCGAGCACACGGGCGAGGACGACCGCCGCCCGGTTGGCGGCGACAACGCTGAGCAGCCCACCTGGACGCAGGACTGCCACTGCCGCGGTCAGCGCGGCGACGGGTTCGTCCACCACCTCCAGCACGGTGTGACACAACAGCACGTCCGAACGGCCTACTCCGACGATCTCCGGCAGGACGGAAAGATCTCCCTGACGCGCCGTCACGAGATGTCTGACCCCGTGCTCTGCCGCCCGGTGGTCGAGCGAGGCGAGCGCGTCCGGGCTGGGATCCACCACGGTCACCCGGTGCCCGCGCTCGGCAAGCGGCACCGCGAACCCACCACTGCCGCCACCCGCGTCCACCACGTCGAGTGCGCTGCCCGCTCGCGCAGTCACGGTGACCAGTGCGTCCAACAGCCCCCGCCAGACCACGGCCTGGCGCAGATCTCCCCATGTCACCGGACGACTTCTGACGGCCATGCCGTACCTCCTCGGCGCCCCGGAGGCCTTGAGCCCCTCAACGACCCGGGGACCTGGACCTCCCCGGGCCATGCCCGCTGGAGAGTTCTCGCGAACCTCGCAACGAGATGAGCGACTCCAGGGCGATCAGCGCCGGGGTGATCAGCGCTGAGGTGACGGCGCCGGGCGGCCAGCGTTAGGTGGCCAGGTTGGGGTAACCAGCGCCAGGGTGGCCACGACCGCCTCGGGTGCATCGTTCTTCACGCATCACGCACCGGAACGTCTCTCTACGCGCATCTTTTGCACTCTCTCGCGCATCTCGCACGCCGGTAGCCGGTCTCACGCCGGCAGCCGGAAACCGATGGCGATGCCGGCCACGAGACCCCCCAGGGACAGGCCGACCAGTTGCAGCAGCCAGCTCGGCGGCCGCCGCCGGTCTCGCCGCGTGACTTCGCGGATCCCCACAGGCATGTCCGATGGCACCACCCCGTCGACAGCCCGGAGACCATGACCTCCGACGGAACGGAAAACCCATGCTTTTTCTGCCTTCGACCCCCTGGTCAACCCTTCGGGCATCGATCGCGTGGCATCCCCAGCAATGACTGAATTCATCCGAATGACCTACCGTCGTAATCAAGACGCTCACCAATGGTCACCGATAGTGAACGCCTGATCTACGATACGCAAAACGATCTACATGGATCTCGCAACAGCCGACGGGCAGAAGCCTCTGTTCGTGCACAGGACGACATCCGGGATCCCCCGGCAAACAGGACCAGCATCTCCCGACAACGAGAGGTACCTCTTCCAGCGGCCAGGATCAGCCCGTTCAGGGGCCACGAGGGTGAACCCGCGCCCTGACCACACCCGGCGTGCGCACAGCTCCGCATCCTGGCCTTTCCACCCCGTTCGCACCCCGGCCTTCTCCGGTGAGCAGGTCACGCCGACAGGCGGGACGCAACTGACGACCGCGGCCGTCAGCGCCGGCTGGGACGGTAGGCCCAGCGTTGTTTCCACCACCGCGAGGAACGTCTCCGCCTGCCGAAGCAGGTCGTCGGCATCCCGGACACCGACCACGGACAGGCCTGCCTCGGCGGCCGTCCTCTTGGCCGCGCCAGCCGCGAAGAACTGTGCCCACTCCGCCAGTTCGGGCGCCACTCGTGCCAGCAACTGCCAGACGCTGACGGGCCGGCCGCGGTGACCGTGCCGGGGGCGGGCCCGTTCCACGAGAACAGCGGCGGCGGCCCGCAGCGCCGCCAGGTGCGCCAGGGCGTACCGCTGCCCGGGGGTTCGGGCGAAGCTCGCTTCGTCAAGGCCGTGATGCGCGGCCATGAGCAGCTCGTCACGGGAACGACGAGGCAGCCCCGCAAGGGGGACCGGGATTCGAGGCTGTCGATCTACGGCCTGCCGACTCATGACCGCTCCCTCCGATACGACGACATCACTACATGGCTCAACCGCATGACGATCTTTCACATGGCCATCTTTCGCATGACGATCTACTCCAGTAAGTCGAACATATGTTCGACTTACTGGAGTAGTAAACCTCACCCGTCTTGAACCGTCAACGTCGTCGAGGGGTACGGCTGCGTGGCATCGTGGCCGCTACCGTGTGGCCGCCGGGTTGCCCGCTGGCGGGCCGAGCCGCTGACGTCGTCGAAAGCCACGGCCGAAGCAAGCCCCCCCCCGGAGTTGGTGGCCCGGGCACCAACTCCGGGGGCGACGCCCAGAACTCCGCGTGGGCGTTGTCGTCGGGCGCCTGGGCGGGCCGCGACCGGACAAAGCCGGTTGACCGGGCAGCTGGCGGCATCGACAGCCGTTCATCGACGCCGCCAGCTCCGGGTCGGCGCCTGCCGCCCGCCCGGCCAGGGATCACCCATCCGGCAGGCGGCAGGCGGCAGGCGGCAGGCGGCAGGCGGCAGGCGGCAGGCGGCAGGCGGCAGGCGGCAGGCGGCAGGCGGCAGGCGGCAGGCGGCAGGCGGCAGGCGAGATGATCGAGGCAGCGGCAAGCTGTGCCGTGATGGTCCCGCCCGGCCCGGATGCGTGCTCGCAACGGCGAGGACCGGGGCGGAGCTCAGGCCACATGGGGCTCAGACGCCGAAAACACCCCGAGCCACCAGGAACATGCGGCATTCGGCACGGTGCGGCCGCACCGCACAAGGTTCGCCTACAGGTCTTCGTCCGGACCGAGCCGGGCGCAACGCCCCGAGTACCCGTTATCGTCAGTGACCTTAGATGGTATAGGGGACTGACCCGGCCCAGGCGTGGCCGGTAATCGACGCGGGTAGACAGGCCCCCCGGGCAGGCAGCCTGCCCGAGGCAGGAACGGAAGCGCGAGGAGGCAGGCTTGGTGGAGAACATCAGGCTGGTCCGCTGGACACCCGCGCGGATGCGTGCCCGGCTGACCGATGTCATCGCCGTCTACAAGGCCGCCTTTCTGGACTTCCACGAGCCCGACCCGGCGCGGGCGGCGATCGAACGGACCATGCACGCCCGCCGGCACGCCGACCGCCGGGATCTGCGAGCGGTCGCGGCTCTTCTCTCCGATGAGCGCCTGGTCGGCTTCACCTACGCCCTGCCGGGGCTGAAGGGGCAGTGGTGGCACGACGTCGTCAGTGACGCGCTGGGGCCCGAGGACGCCGTGACCTGGCTCGGCGACTGTCTGGAGATCGTCGAGTTCCACGTCCTGCCGGAGTTCCAGGGCAGGGGGGTGGGACGTAGTCTGCTGCGGGAACTGCTGCGGGAGGCACCGGAACAGACAGCCGCGCTGTCCGCCCTGGAACTGCCCGACAGCAGGGCCCGACGGCTGTATGCCAGCGAGGGTTTTGTTCCGTTACTGTCGAATTTTCAGTTTCCGGGGAGCTGGATCGAATACGCGGTGCTGGGTAAGCGCCTCACGCCGACCGACCCGGCCCGGGAGCAGCCTCCGCCCCCTTCGGCCGAGCAGCGGCCCGCCCACGACTCCGGCGGCGACCACCGGCAGGCCCGCGCCATCTGAAACTCCCCGATGACGTTCGTCCCGTCATGCACCCTGCCACGCCTCACCTGCCATGCCCGCAACCATGCCGGCGCCCACCACCCAGCCTCCACCAACCATGCCCGCAGGTAGCAATTATTCCTGTACGGATATTCCTGTACGGACAATTTCCATCTCGTGCTTCGATCGGCATCCGGCCAGTCGTAGGTGGAAAGCGCTGTCATCACGACGGAATCCATCTACGGGCACGCAGGCCGTAGGTGACAACCTGTGCGATACCAACGGTTTTCACCTACGGCTTGCGGTCGCGTGGGCGCGGTGGCGCCGATGACGGGATCGATGGATCGCGGCCAGTGACGACCAGTGACGACTGTCGCCAGCCGGGCGGGGACAGCGGACCGCCGCAACGGGCCCACGGGGTGGTGAGACGCCGGGTCGGCCAGGCAGCGGAAGCAGGAGGCAGGGGATGCAGGCGAGGCAGGAGGCAGTGAGTGAACGGTGCACGGACGCTGTGACGTGAATACCGGCGCACGACGCGGGGCAGCGGCGGGGCAGCGCCTCGGGATGATCATCGTCATCTTCGCCTGCGCCGGAGGCCCCGTACGGGCGTTTCGTGGGAATATGACTGCCATGTAGGTCCGACCACGTCTTGCGACAGCTTGCCCGGTCGGCACCGGGGCGGTCATCGGAGCATCATGCCTGCTGCGTATCGTTCCGTCGTCTGATGACGACCGAGACTACCGACAACCGTCAGCCCTTCGAGGGCCGCCAGGGGGCGGCCGCAGGAGACACCGGTGACCAAGCATGCACCACTGGTCGTGGAGACACTCGACGACCTCGACCCGACAGCGGTCTTCAACACTGAACGCGACCAGGTGGTGGTCGCGGTACGTATCACCCCCGTGTTCGGCACGCTGGACCTCAATCTGGTGGCGGCCGTGGTGGACGCGGCGAACCTGGCCGGCTTCGCGCTCGTGCGCGAGCAGCCCTTCCGGGACGAATGGCTGTTGTGCGTCTTCGACGCCTACGAGGACAACGACTGAAGATCACAGCAACGATGGGACGGCTGGAAGAACCCCGTGGGGAAGCGCGATCCCCGCGGCCGGTGGCCCCAGGGATCACCATGGCTGGCAGGCCGGTACGCCCGACGCGTCCGGACAGCCGACAGGTGAGGATGCCAGGCAAGCGGATGGGATCAGGCGAGACGGGGACGGGAACGACAGGTGGGGGTGGGGTGCGGGTGGGGATGGGAGATTCGTAAGCGGCTGACGGGCCACGGCGTCCGACGCGGCTCCCCGGCCGGCGGCGCCCGCATCATCCGCACGGCCAGGCGAGCGTGAACGCCGAGGCCAGCGGTGCCGACAGGAACAGGTGGAACAGCCTGGCGCGGTCCGGGCCCGGGCCCGGGCCCGACGAGTCATCGCCGTAGCGAGTGGAACACCTCCCGCGTCGCGGTGGAACGGTTCAACGTGATGAAGTGGATACCAGGTGCGCCACCGGCGAGCAGCTTCTCGCACAGGTCGGCGGCGACCTCCACCCCGACTGCCCGTACCGCCGCCGGATCGTCGGCCACCGCGTGCAGCCGCCTGGCCAGGTCCGGGGGGAACGCGGCCCCGGACAGCTTCGCCATCCGCTCGATCTGCGCGACGTTGGTCACCGGCATTACACCGGGGATGATCGGCGCCTCGCAGCCGAGCTGGCGGACCCGGTCGACCAGCCGGAAATAGGCATCCGCCTCGAAGAAGAACTGGGTGATGGCATAGTCCGCGCCGGCGGTGAGCTTGCGTACCAGGTAGCGCGCGTCGGTGTCGAAGTCGGACGAGCGGGGGTGGCGATCCGGAAAGGCCGCGACCCCGACGCAGAAGTCACCGAGCGACTGGACGAGGCGTACCAGCTCCTCGGCATGGTGCAGCCCCTGGGGATGGGCGACCCACTCCCCCTGCGGGTCGCCGGGCGGATCGCCGCGTAGCGCCAGGACGTTACGGACCCCGGCGCCGGCATAGCTGCCGATCACCTGCCGCAGCTCGGCGACGGAGTGGTTGACGGCGGTGAGGTGACCAATCGGTGTGAGGGTCGTCTCCGTCGCGATGCGTTCGGTGATCCGCACCGTGCCGGCCCGGGTCGACCCGCCCGCGCCGTAGGTGACCGACACGAAGGACGGCCGCAGCGGCTCCAGCTCCCTGATCGCCGTCCACAGGTGGCGTTCCCCCTCAGGGGTCCTGGGCGGGAAGAACTCGAAGGAGAACGACGGCCGGCCCGAGTCGAGGCAGTCCCGCACGGTCAACCCCCGGGTCGCCACCAACCCCCGGGTCGCCACGACACTCCTGACCGCTGCCATACCCTTGAGGGTAAGCCCTGTCACGCGCCGGACCCGGCACAACCGGCCGAGCCACCCGGACAACCACCCGGACGAGGCGGCCAGCCACGGCACGCCGCCCCTGTAGGCCGCGTCCCGTAGGTCACCCGGCCGCCGCACGGGCTACAGCCGCACCGGGCCCTGGGGCGTCGGGGCGCACACCCGCACCCTGCCGGAGCGGCTGCGGACCGACACCGTCCGCTCCGCCCGCGGATCAACTGGAACACCCAGGGTGACCGCGTCCGCGTCAGGATCCGCGGACTCGACGTCGACCGCGTACGGGCCACCCGGCAGGACGGCCGTGGCTGCCCCGCTGTCGCTGTACGCCGCCACCTTCCCGGGGGGACGGGCGAAGTGCAGGACGACGTCACCGGTGCGGCTGCGCGCGGCGACACCGGCCCCGCCCAGCTCCCGCCCGGCGATGGTGCCCGTGTCGGTGATGAGCACGAGGTCGCCGTCCGAGCCCCACAGGGTCACCTCCCCGCGGCGGACCTCGGCCCGAACCCGGGTCGCCCGCGGCAGCGTCAGCCGGACCCGGGCCTCGCTGGTGCGCCCGTCGATGCGCAGCAGTTCCCCGACCTGTTCCAGAGCCGGGCGCGACCGGCCGGCGCGCCGGCGGACGGTCATCGCCACCCGGGCGTCCGCCCGGTCGGCCTCGGCGATCTCGACCCGTCCGGCGGCCAGCTGGATCTCGACGGCGCCCACCCCGTCCACCGTCTGGCTGATCTGCCGCGGCGGCCGTCGCGGCAGCACGAGCCCGTAGCCGGCCGCGCCCAGCAGGACGGCGGCGGCCACCGCGACGAGGACGTCCGTCATCAGCCCTCCCCGCCACCGGCCGCGCCGAGAGGACGGCTCCCGCCGAGCGGACAGGTTCCATCGAGGGGACGGGTCCTGCCAACAGGGCGGGTCCTGCCAACAGAGCGGGTTCCGTCGATGGAGCAGGTCGGCACGTAGGGAACGGTACCGGTCGAGCCCGGCATCCGGGCGGTCAGCATGACCATCCGAGTCGGATCCCCTGGTTCCGACTGGCCCCGAGCCCGCGGACGGGCACCGGACGAGCCGAGGGCCGCCGCGGGGCGGAAGCCCCGGATCCACCCTGATTCGTCTTAATTCGTCTTAATTCATTGTTCAAACAGGCTGACGAGTTCGGCTTGAGGTCTCGATTCCGGCCGCTGGCTGCGAGACTACAGCTCATGGACGAACGGCTCACACGCTCGGGTGCGCGCGCCCCGGACGGATCCGTGGCACGCGCACCCGAGCACGACCAGGAGGGGAAGTCCGCGGCGGGCGGCGAAGCGTCTCTCGCCAGTCCGGACACGGCCACCGACGCCGACCATCTCGAACGCGCCCTCTTCGAGGTCAAGAAGGTGATCGTCGGCCAGGACCACATGGTCGAGCGGATGCTGGTGGCACTGCTCGCCCGTGGGCACTGCCTGCTGGAGGGGGTGCCGGGGGTGGCCAAGACCCTCGCCGTCCAGACCCTCGCCACGGTGGTCGGCGGGACGTTCACCCGCATCCAGTTCACCAGCGACCTGGTCGTCTCCGACATCATCGGCACCCGGGTCTACCGGCAGACCCGGGAGACCTTCGATGTGGAGCTGGGGCCCATCTTCGCGAACTTCGTCCTCGCCGACGAGATCAACCGGGCGCCCGCCAAGGTGCAGTCGGCGCTGCTGGAGGTGATGGCCGAGCGGCAGGTCTCCCTCGGCGGTGTCACCCACCAGCTGCCGGCGCCGTTCCTGGTGCTGGCGACGCAGAACCCGATCGAGTCCGAGGGGGTGTACCCGCTCCCGGAGGCGCAGCGTGACCGGTTCCTGATGAAGGTGGACGTGCCGTATCCCAGCGGCCACGAGGAGCTGGAGATCGTCCGGCGGATGGGCACCCAGCCGCCCCGGGCCGAGCGCGTCCTGGACCCACCCACGCTGATCAAACTGCAGGAGCGTGCCACCGACGTGTTCGTGCACCATGCGATCGCCGACTACGCGGTCCGCATGGTGCTGGCGACCCGGGCGCCGGCAGAGTTCGGGATGCCCGAACTCACCGGCCATCTCGCCTACGGGGCGTCACCGCGCGCGTCGCTCGGCCTGGTCGCGGCGGCCCGGGCGCTGGCGATGCTGCGCGGCCGGGACTACGTCGTGCCGGACGACGTCGCCGCGGTCGCGCTGGACGTGCTGCCGCACCGGCTGGTGCTGTCCTACGAGGCGCTGGCGGAGGGGCTGTCCGCGCGGACCATCGCCGAACGGATCCTGCACGGCACCCGGCCCCCACGGGTCACGCCCCGCCAGCAGGACTATCCCGGGCACTGGACCACCAACCCGCGCGGATTCCCCGAGTACCTCGGCCAGGAAACGTCGGCGTGAGCGTAAACCAGCCAACGGAACGACCCGCCGGGCCACGCCGCGGCGGCAGAGCGGGCACGTCGGCGACAACCGGTGGAACGGGCAGAGCGGTGACACCCGGCGGACCAGGCGCGGGCACGGCCGGCGGGGCTGGCGGCCGGCCCGGCAGCCCCGCCGCACAGCCCGCGCAGCCCGCACAGCCCACGCCGGGCGTGCCCGGGGCGGCCGCGGCGGATCCGGCGATCGAACGGACCCTGCGGCGTCTCGAGCTGACCGTCACCCGCCGGCTGGACGGCCTGCTGCTCGGCGACCACCTGGGCCTGGTGCCCGGGTCGGGGACGGAGAAGGCCGAAAGCCGCGCCTACCACGTCGGGGACGACGTGCGGCGGATGGACTGGGCGGTCACGGCCCGCACCACCATCCCGCACGTGTACGACCTCGTCGCCGACCGTGAGCTGGAGACCTGGGCTCTCGTCGACCTGACGGCGAGCCTTGAGTTCGGTACCGCGAAGCTGGAGAAGCGCGACCTCGCGATCGCCGCCGTGGCCGCCGTGGGCTACCTGACGGCACGCAGCGGCAACCGGCTGGGCGCGGTGGTGCTGACAACCGGCCACCCGCCGCGGCTCGTCCCCGCCCGCACCGGCCGGGACGGCCTGCGGGCGCTGCTGCGCGCGCTGCTGGCGGCGCCACGAACCGCGCTGGACCGGCCGGCCCGCCGCTCCCCCGCCACCCCGGCCCCGGGGACGGGCGCCGGTCCGGAGACAGGCGCGGGGGCCGGGACGGTCCCGGGCGCCGGGACGTCCACGACCGATCTCGCCGCCGCCCTGAACGGGCTGCGCAACCCGCCCCGGCGCCGCGGGATGGTCGTCGTGATCTCGGATTTCCTCTCGGTCGACCTGTCCTGGGAACGGTCGCTGCGCGCGCTCGCCGGCCGGCACCAGGTACTCGCCATCGAGATCGTCGACCCGCGCGAGCTCGAGCTCCCCAACGTCGGGCTGCTCGACGTGGTCGACCCGGAGACCGGCGCGACCCTGACGGTGCCCACCTCCTCCCGCCGGCTGCGCGACTCCTACGCCCGGGCCGCCGCGGCACACCGCCGGGAGGTGGACGCGGCACTGCGCCGGGCGGGCGCCGGCCATCTCGTCCTGCGGACCGACTCCGACTGGCTCACCGACATCGTCCGGTTCGTCCTGGCCACCCGCCGCGGCCGGGGCGCGGCCAGGCGCCCACCGGTCGCGGCCCGTCCCACCGGAGCCGGCCGATGACCTTCCTCGCCGGCCACTGGCTGTGGCTGCTGCTGGCGGTCGGCGCCATCGCCGCCGCCTACATCGTGATGTCGCTGCGCCGGAAGGCCTACGCGGCACGCTTCACCTCGGTCGGGTTACTGGCGTCGGTGCTGCCACGGCGGCCGCAGTGGTGGCGTCGGCACCTGCCCGCGGCCCTGCTGCTGCTCACGCTGGCCGCCATGGTGTTCTCCCTCGCCCGGCCGGCCCAGGCCCGGCGGGTCCCCCGCGAACGCGCGACGATCATTCTGGCGATCGACGTGTCGAACTCGATGGCGGCCACCGACGTCGCGCCCAACCGTCTCGCGGCGGCCAAGGACGGCGCCGACGCGTTCATCGACCAGCTTCCACCGCGGATCAACCTGGGGCTGGTGTCGTTCTCCGGGTCAGCGGCGCTCCTCGTCCCACCGACCACCGACCGGCAGTCCGTGCGGTCCGGCATCCACGGGCTGCAGCTCGGCCCGTCCACCGCGATCGGCGAGGGCATCTTCGCCGGCCTGCAGGCCATCACCACCGCCGGGGAACAGCTCGCCGCGGACGGCGGGACACCGCCGCCGGCCGCCATCGTGCTGCTCTCCGACGGGGAGACCCAGCGGGGACGCCCGAACGCCCAGGCAGCCCAGGCAGCCAGGGACGCCGGGGTGCCGGTCGACACGATCGCCTACGGCACCGCGGACGGCAGCCTCGACGTGGGTGGCCAGGAGATTCCCGTCCCGGTCAACGAGGACGCGCTGCGCGAGATCGCGCGGGCGACCGACGGCTCCTACCACCGGGCCGCCTCCGGGGACGAGCTGCGCTCGGTGTACGAGAACCTCGGCAGTTCCATCGGCTACCGCAACGAGTTCCACGAGGTCACCACCTGGTTCGTCGGCCTGTCCCTGCTGCTGGGGCTGACGGCCGCGGCCGGGTCGGTGGCCTTCTCCTCCCGGCTGCCCTGAGCAGCGGTGATCGGCGTATCCGCGATCGGCCGGGCAGCCGCTGAAAACCGCTGTCTGCCGCCTCACCGGCCAGGTCCGCATCACCCGATGTGGGCGGGTGGCGGTGGGCGCCTGTCGGCCCGTGCGTCCGGCATGAGTAAGGTGTAGATGCGGCGTGCGCGCTCGCGTGTGTCGACTTGCGTGGCGATAAGGATCATAGAATGACTCAGGGCACTGTGAAGTGGTTCAACGCAGAGAAGGGTTTTGGGTTCATCAGCCCGGACGGTGGCAGTCCGGACGTTTTCGTGCATTTCTCCGCGATCGCGACGAACGGCTACAAAACCCTGGAAGAGAACCAGCGGGTCGAGTTCGACACGACCCAGGGCCAGAAGGGTCCGCAGGCGGAGAACGTCCGGCCGCTTTGATCATCGGCGGCCACGCGGCTCAGCGTGATCGCGGACAGCAGTAGGAACATGCGTGAGGCGAGCCCCGCAACCGGCATGGTGCGGGGCTCGTCCCGTATCAGCCAACCGGCCCCGGTCTCGTAGTCGTCACCAGGCCTCGTGTCGTCCCGGGCCTGGTCACTTCGTGTCGTTACACGGCCGGTCAAGGGCCGCGGGCCTCGTCAGGGGGCCTCGTCGGGGTAGGTCTCGATGTCCGTCGCCTTGAACGACGCCCAGACGCGCGATCCCGGCTCCAGCCGCAGTTCGGCCAGGGCCGCGGGGGTGACGTCGGCAAGCAGAGCGGGGTTCGTGTCCACCGCGACCCTGGCCCGGTCCCCCAGCAGTTCCAGCCCGGTGACCTGGCCGGCCAGCGTGTTGCGGGCGCTGCCGTGCGGCTCGACGACGCCGAGCATCACCGCGGACGGCCGCAGCGCGGCCAGCACCGGACCGGTGATCGCGCTGTCCGCGACGGTGAGCGTGCCGCCACCGGGCAGCCGTACGACACCCGCCTCAGCCTCCCCCCGGTACAGGTTCAGCCCGACGAGCCGGGCGACATAGTCGGTGCGGGGCCGGCGGGCCACCTCGGCCGGCGGGCCCTGCTGCACCACCCGTCCGGCCTCGATGATGACGACGTGGTCGGCCAGCACCATGGCCTCGATCGGGTCGTGGGTCACCAGCACGGACGGGCCACCGAACCCGCTGAGATGGCGGCGCAGGTCCCCTCGGACGGCCAGCCGGGTGGCCGCGTCCAGCGCCGCCAGCGGCTCGTCCAGCAGCAGCAGCTTCGGGCCCGCGGCGAGCGCTCTGGCGAGCGCGACCCGTTGAGCCTGCCCGCCGGAGAGCGCCCCGGGCCGGCGGGCGGCGAACTCGGCCAGCCCGAACGTCTCCAGCCAGCGCAGCGCGGCGGCCCGGGCGGCGGCCCGCGGGACTCCCCGGCAGCGCAGCCCGAAGGCGACGTTGTCCCGCGCGGACAGATGCGGGAACAGCAGGTAGTCCTGAAAAACCATCCCGACCGTGCGGCGCTGTGCCGGGACGAAGATTCCCTCCGCCGGGTCGTCCAGGACGAGGCCGGCCAGGCTGATCCGGCCCGCGTCGACCGGCTGCAGCCCGGCCAGCGCCCGCAGCAGGGTGGTCTTGCCCGCGCCGTTGGGCCCGAGAACGGCGACGGTCGTCCCGCTCGCCGCGGTCAGCGTCACGTCCAGGGTGAAGCCGCTGGCCCGCCGCACTCGCAGGCGTGCCAGCAACGCGCCGTCGTCGGATCCACCGCCGTCAGGCGGGCCGGCCCGTCCCGCCGGCCCGTCCCGCTCGCCGAGCCCGCTCACCGGGCTCACAGGGTCGTCCCCGGACGCAGCCAGCGGTCCCGGAGCAGGGCCAGGACGACCACGGCCACGACGAGCAGGACCAGGGACAGTGCGGTCGCGGTGTCCGGGTCGGTCTCCAGGGCGAGGTAGACCGCCAGCGGCATCGTCTGGGTGGTACCCGGGAAGTTACCCGCGAAGGTGATCGTCGCTCCGAACTCGCCGAGGGCGCGTGCCCAGCACAGCACCGCGCCCGCGCCGAGCGACGGCGCGATCATCGGGAGGGTGACCCGGCGGAACGTTACCCACCGGCTTGCGCCAAGGGTGGCGGAGGCGTCCTCGAAGCGTCGGTCCGCTGATCGTAACGCCCCTTCAACCGCGACGATCAGGAACGGCATCGCCACGAACGCCTCCGCCACGACCACCCCGGCGGTGGTGAACGGGAGGGTGATCCCGAACCAGGCGTCGAGGTATCGGCCGACGATGCCCCGACGCCCGAAGGCCAGCAGCAGCGCCACCCCACCGACCACGGGCGGCAGCACGAGCGGCACGGTGATCACCGCGCGCAGCAGCCCACGGCCGAGGAAGTCCGCCCTGGCCAGCAACCAGGCCAGCGGCACACCCACCGCCAACGACAGCACGGTCGCGATGCTCGCGGTCAGCAGGGACAGCCGCAGCGCCTCGCGCACCTCGGGCTCGGCCAGCAGCTCCGGCAGGTCGCGCCAGGGCACCCGCACAAGCAGCCCGGCCAGTGGGAGCAGGAGGAAGGCAAGCGCGATGCCGCCGGCGGCGGCCAGCGGAACCGGTACCCGCCCACCGGCCCGCCCACGGGGCCGCCCACGGGGCCGCCCACGGGGCCGCCCACGGGGCCGGCCGCCGGGCTGGGCCAGGCCGGGCGCCGGGACGGCGAACGGAGCGGGGACTCGAGAGCGGGGCCGGCGGAGGCGGCCGGCCGTGAAGATCCGGCTCACGCCGCGGCGGGGTACCCGGCCCCGGCGTGCGGCGCCCCACCGGTATCGAGCTCAGCTGCGCCGGGCACACGTGCGCCGGGCACAGATGAGCTGGACACAGATGAGCTGGGCGCGCCTGTATCGGGCTGTCTGACGGCGGCGGGTGCCCCGGCCGAGTTCTTTGATCGCGCTTTCATCCGTCCCCGCACGTCCGCCCCCCGCAACCTGCCACGTCCGGCAGGGCTCCGGAAACGCTGGAAGCCCCGGAAAACCCCGGAAGGACCGGACGGGCCGGAGGGAACCGGCCGGCCACCGGTTGTCGTGTGGCGTCAGCGACGCTGCGCCGGCAGCTCCATCACCACGTTCGTCGACTTCACCGAGGCCACAGCCACCACGCCCGGCTCGAGGCCGAGCTCGTCGGCGGACTCGCGGCTCATCAGGGACACCACCCGGTGCGGACCGGCCTGGATCTCGACCTGGGCCATCACACCGTCGCGTACCACCCGGGTCACGATGCCGGGAAAGCGGTTACGGGCCGACTCCCCCACCACCGCGGCGTCCGCGGCCGGCGGTCGGTCGCTCGAGGCCGCGAGCTCCTTGCTGAACTGGGCCAGCGCGGCACCTTCGACGGCCTGCCGACCGCTGCTGTCCCGTACCAGTGGCAGCCGTCCGGCGTCGGCCCACCGTCGGACGGTGTCGTCGCTGACGCCCAACAGACCGGCCGCGTCTGAGATCCGCAAAGTCGCCATGCATGCACCATAACCAGCGTATCTACGGTTTGTCGCGTGCACCGGAACCGAATACACGGTTACTTCGCGCACCTCGCCGCTGACACTGCCGCTGACCGCCGCTGACCGCCGCAACTGGCCGTCACCGCTGACGCACGAACATGCTACGCGACCGGCCGTCCCGGACATCCGGGCAGCTACGGCCGGCGGACGCAGCCGGCGGAACACAGCCCGCGGGAGACGGACGGCGGAAGACGGACAGCGCGGGCCGGCCATGGTGTCAGGCCTCGGCGCACCCGCCCGCGCCGTCCGGGTGATGGCTCAGGGCCGCGCGCAGCCGGGTGGCCAGGGCCGTGACGGCCGGCCCCGGCTCGGCGGCCTGCGTGATGCCCCGGACGACCACGACCCGCCGGGCGCCGGTGTCGAGCACGTCGTCCAGCGTGGTGGCGTCCACCCCGCCGGTGACGAACCAGGGCTTGGCGCCGGGGGTGAACGGGGGTGCGAGCCGGGCGGCCAGGCGTGGTAGCTCCAGCCCGACCGGCGGACGCCCCTGCTTCGTGGGCGTCGCCCACACCGGGCCGACGCAGAAGTAGTCCACGTCGGGATCCTCGATCGCCGCGGCGAGCTGGTCGGGATCATGGGTGGACAGGCCGATCAGCACGTCCGGGCCGAGCAACTGGCGGGCCAGCCGGGGCGGGATGTCGTGCTGGCCGACGTGCAGCACGTCCACGCCGGTGAAGGCGGCGAGATCGGCGCGGTCGTTGGCGGCGACCAGCGCCCCCCGCCGCCGCGCGACCTGGCGCACCACGGCGAGCCCGTCGGCCTCGAGCTGCCACTCCAGGCCCTTCTCGCGCAGCTGGACGACGTCCACCCCGGCGGCGACCACCTCGTCGAGGAAGGCGGCCAGTTCCGGCCGCAACCCGAGACACAGGTACAGCCTGGCGTCGGCCAGCCGGACCAGGCGGGCTTCCGCCTCCGCTGACCGCGTGTACGACGACGCATATGACGACCGGGGGGCATCGACGTCCTGTGTCATACCCTCGACCCTACGGCGGCGCGGGCGGCTGGAAGGCGCTAGAAGGCGAGGGCCTGGGCCCGGCGTTTGACCTCCCGGCCACGGTTCTCCGCCAGGGCACGCACAGGGGTGCCGGGCAGGGTCGGGTCCTCCCGGAAGAGCCAGTCCAACGACTCCTCGTCGGAGAAGCCGGCATCGGAGAGCACGGTCAGCAGGCCCGACAGGCCCTTGAGCACCGTGCCGTCCTGGATGAACTCGGTCGGAACCCGCAGTACGCCATCTGAGCGCACGGCGAGCAGTTTGCGATCCCGCACCATCTGACGCACGCGCGTGATGGGTATCCCGAGCCGGTCAGCGACGTCGGGCAGGGTCAGCCATTCCACGGTCAAAGTAAACACCGAGAAACGGCCATTGGTCATACCGGGGTGAGGGTCGTACGGGGTGATGGTCATACCGGCGCGACAGACCCCCCACCAGCGGCCACCGACTGGCTGGCCGCCTCCATCACGGCGACCACCCGCCGGGCCACCTCCGCGGTGTACTGCATGGGCCAGCCGGAGACGAGCAGGTCGGCGAGCTGATTGTGGAAGACCGAGGTGACCGGTGCCGGCGGCAGCGGCAGCCTGGTCCGGCTGCCGTCGGCGGCGACCAGGTTCAGGTGGACGGCGGGGGTGGCGAACATCCGCTCGGCGTGTCGCCCGGGCCGCGGGCCGGGGATGACCGGCTCGGTGGGGACCTCGCTGACGATCGAGCCGGCCGTTCCGATCACGTGGAACCTGGGCAGCGCCGCGGCGGCGAGATCGGAGATCGTGATCTGGGCCTCGGTACCGCTGGCGAAGTGCAGCAGGATACGGGTGTGGTCGGCGTTGCTCACGTGGTGCCACACCCGCTTGTGCGCGGTCGCCGACACCCATTCGACGGGCCCGGCGAGCAGGTCGAGGATCCAGTCCAGGGGAGCGAAGCCCCGGTCGTAGACGGCCCCGCCGCTGACCCGGGCATCGTCGTGCCAGGTCCCGGGCGGGCGCGTGTAGGCGCTCTGGAACGTCTCCAGCCACAGCACGTCACCGATCGCACCCGCTCGGACCGAGCTCTGCAACGCACGGCAACCAAGATCGTCTCGCTGGTCGGGATGGACCGCCAGGATGAGCCCGCGCTCGGCGGCCAGGCCCGTCAGCTCGTCGGCTTCCCGAGTGGTCAGGCAGAACGGATGCTCGACCACGACGTGCTTGCCGGCCTCGAGCGCCCGCACCGCCCACTCCGTGTGGGTGTGCGTCGGAGTGACAACGATCATCAGATCGATCTCGGAGTCGTTCACCAGGTCCGCCGGATTGGCGATCCGGCGGACGGTACGGTCCCCGCCGCGTCCCGGCGGGCGCGACGCGCCGTCACAGATCGCGGCCATCTCCAGACCTTCGGTGACGTCGACGGCCATGTGGTGGAAGGCGGCGGACTCGGCCGTCCCGAGCAGCCCCACCCGTACCGGCGGCGCGTCCCGCACGCCGAGGGCGTGGCGCAGCCAGCGTCCGATCAGACGGTGGTAGGCGGGATCGGCCAGCGTCCGGTCACCCGAACCGAGCGTGAGCATGCCCAGGCCCGTCGACGGACGCCAGGTGCACACCGGATGCACGGTCAGCTCGTGACGCACCATCAGCAGCTGTTCCACGTCGTCGGCGAGCTTGTCGGGCACGACCCACTGGTCGACCGGCCGGAAGTCACCGAGCCGGGTGGTGAACTCCGCGCCGTCCGGGCCCGGCAACAGCCACAGTTCGTGGACCGGCGTCACCCGGCCCGGCACCAGCCCGGACGCCTCCACCAGCGGGCTGTCCGGCGGCAGCGACCGCAGGGTGGGGCCGGCGAGCAGCACCGGGACGGACTGGCGGGCACGGTCGAGCACGTCCTGCTCGCCGCTGTCCAACGGTCGGTCGATGAGGACGAGCAGCGCATCCGCGGACCGCGCGGAGGTGGGCCCGAGCCCCGCACCCCTGAGATGGTCACCGAGTGCGCTGGCGCCGGGAAGGTTCGAGACCAGGTGAATCCGGGGCACGCAGGCACTGTAGTGAATTAGCCCACCGGCAAAGCGACGGGGGTCCGCTCAGGAAACACGGACGACCAAGAGGATCAGTGCAGGAGGATCAACGTAGAAGGATCTGTGTGGGAGGATCAGCGCGGCGGCGTACCCGTCGGGTCACAGCCACCGGCCGGCGTGCCCGTCCACAAACCCCGCACCCACAGCCACAATCCGTGCCAGGTCGGTACGGGTAACCGATGTCGGTTGCGACATGTCCGGACATAGACAGCGGCGGCGATCCGGCCGGGCAATCGGCGGCGGAGCAGATTTCCCAACAGCCGCCAGGGCTGCCCGGAGATGGCCAGCCACGCGACCACCGCCTGCGCACCCGAGCACGCCGTGCCGTCCACCTGGCCGTCCACATGGCCATCCGTCTCGCCGCCCGTGTGGCCGCCCGTGCGGTTGCGCACGTCGCCGTTCACGTCGCCGTTCGTGTCGACCCACCAGACGGCCTCCCGCGCCTGCCGCTCGGTCAGGCCGAGTCCGCGCAGATCTACCGCCTGCCAGGGCTGGACGTCCGGCACCGGGCTGAGATGGTGGGCGAGAAGAGCGACGGCGGCCTGACAGAAAGCGCAGTCACCGTCCCAGACGAATATCGGGCGCGGGCGCGCGCCCGTCTTCCCGGGCGAATACCGGATGTTCCCGGACGAATACCGGATGCCGACACCCGTGGGCGTCCGGTTTTGACTCACCGGCGGCCTCCCGACCCTCGCGCCAGCGGTCCTTACGACAGCCGGCTCTATCAGCATCCGGCTCTATCGGCATCCGGTCCTGTCGACAGCCGGATCTGTCGACAACTCGGCCGTCCCGACATCTGTGCGCTATCCCGGCATCACGCTCATCCCGGCCATCCCGGCCATCCCGGGATGCGGACCGCTGGCCGCGCGAAAAACCATGGTCGCCGCCTCCGGCGGCCCGGCTGCCGTGTCGGCCCGGCCGGCAGGGGCGGCACCGGCCCCCGCCGGCGTCCGGGCGGATGGCCCCCGTCGCGGCGCCGGCCCACCCGTTCATACTGGGATGGGTTCGGATCGACTGGGATGGGGTATGGCCCTGCGACGGGTTGGGCACAGGTATGGCCGTGGTGCCGGATTCCGGCGCCATCCACGGGCGCTCTAAGCTGTTGACCGTGGACGCGACCGTCGCAGACCCCGTCATCGGACGGTTGCTGGACGGGCGCTACACCGCGCAGGAACGCATCGCGGTTGGCGGTATGGCGACGGTCTACGTCGCCCACGACAACCGGCTTGACCGGCTGGTCGCCCTGAAGGTCATGCATCCCGCGTTCACCCACGACGAGGACTACCTCCGCCGCTTCCAGCAGGAGGCCACCGCCGCCGCGCGGCTGAACACCCCGTGCGTCGTCTCCGTTCTCGACCAGGGCCGCGATCACGGTCCCAGCGGCCCAGTGATCTACCTGGTGATGGAGCTGGTGCGGGGTCAGACCCTGCGCCAGCTCATCGGCAGCCGCGGGCGGCTGACCCCCACCGAGGCCATCGAGATCATCGAGCCGGTCCTCGAGGCGCTCGCGGCGGCCCACAACGCGGGGATCATCCACCGCGACATCAAGCCGGAGAACATCCTGCTCGGCCATGACGGCCAGGTGAAGGTCGCCGACTTCGGGCTTGCCCGCCCGCTGAACCAGGCAACCCATGCCATGACACAGGGTGTCGTAATGGGGACCGTTGACTACTTGGCGCCCGAGCAGGTCAGTGACGGCTCCGCCAGCCCCCGCAGCGACGTCTACGCCGCCGGGGTCGTCCTCTACGAGATGCTCATCGGGGTGCTGCCCCACACCGGCAGCACCCCGATGTCCGTGGCCTACCAGTCGGTGCACGGCGAGGTCCCCGCGCCGTCGGCGGCCGCGGAGGGCATCCCGGCCGAACTGGATGCGCTGGTGCTGCACGCCACCGCGCGTGACCTGGACATGCGCCCGGCCGACGGCACCGCCATGCTCGACGAGCTGCACCGCGTCCTGCCCTACCTGCCGGCGCCGGCCGCGGGCACTGTGCACACCGCGGCGCCCGGCGGCGGTGTGCACAGTGCCCGCGGTGCCGGCGCTCGCCGGCGCAGCCGCCCACGGGCGACCGCCGGCTTCGCCCTGGGGAGCCGGCGGTCGCCCGAGTGGCGCTACCGGCTCCTGTCACGCCGGTTCCGCGGCAGAAGGCCGGTGCTGGCGGCCGTGACCGCGGCTGTCGTCCTGCTCTGCGGGATCGTCGTGGCCAGCAGGGCGCTGTCCGGGCCGGGCACGGCGCCGGTCCCCCCACTGGTGGGCCTCGACCAGGCTGCGGCGGTACAGGCGCTGACCGACGCCGGGTTCACCGTGGCCTACGACGAGGCCGCCACCAGCGACACCATCCCCGCCGGAAAGGTCATGGCGCAGGAGCCGGACGGCGCCGTCAGGGCGACGCGCGGCAGCACCGTGCGGATACGCCTGAGCCTGGGCCGGGCGAAGGTCCGGGTGCCGGACGTCGCCACCCTGTCGGTGGCGGAGGCCCAGGCCCGGCTGACCCGCCAGCAGCTCAACCTCTCCACGACGCCACGCACAGAGGCCAACGACACGATCCCGGCCGGCAACGTGATCAGGACGGAGCCCGCCGTCAACACCGAGCTCGCTGCCGGCGCCCAGGTGACACTGATCGTCAGTTCCGGTCCGGCCATGGCGGTCGTCCCCAACGTGATCAATGTACCCATCGCCACAGCTCAGTCCCAGCTCGGCGCTCTCGGCCTGAAGGTGACACGGCTCGACGTCAACGACGAGACCGTCCAGAGCGGGAACGTCATCCGCACCTCCCCTGACCCGGGGCAGCCAGTCACCCGCGGCTCGGTGGTGACAGTGCTGGTGTCCAAGGGGCCGGTGGACGACGAGGACCGCGGCGACCTGGTCGAGGTGCCCAACGTCATCAATCAGAAATATCAGAACGCGGCCCGCGAACTACAACGCCGTGGACTGCGGCCCGAGCGCAACGGCTTCGTCTTCTTCGACGACACGGTGGTCAGAAGCACGGATCCGCCCCCTGGTACCAAGGTCAAAAAGGGCACCAAGGTGACCCT
The DNA here is from genome assembly GCF_000177615.2 of Candidatus Protofrankia datiscae. GTDB lineage: Bacteria > Actinomycetota > Actinomycetes > Frankiales > Frankiaceae > Protofrankia > Protofrankia coriariae. The sequence continues at coordinate 3,736,983 of NC_015656.1, forward strand.
CACCATCGGATAGTCCCGGTAATCGTCACATGGCTGTTCCAGGCGGGCATTTTTCCCGGCATACTTCGGCTGTCCGGACGAATCACCCTCGGCCGTGGGGGCGGAATGCGTGCCCGAACGGGGTGTCCCTGGTCATCATGGGGGCCGACGGTGTATCCGGGTGGTAGCGAGCCCCCGGTCGGCACACCGTACTAGGGGGAAACAGGGGGGACTCCGGTGGGAGTACTGCTCACGGGGCGACGAGCCGAGCGTTTCGACCGGCTCGTCGACGGCGGATCGCCGGCCGCTCACCCGGATGACCGCGAGCGGCTGACCGTGGTCGTGGCGCTGCGCGCCCATGAAACGGTGTCGCCGCGCCCCGAGTTCCGTACGGCGCTGCGCGCCCAGCTGCTCGCCGAGAGCCTGACCGCCGGAACCGAAACTCCGAAGACCGCCGCCGCGGCCTCACCGGCGCCGGGCGCCACGACCCCCGACACCCCGAAAACCCCGGCCCCGACGGCAGACGCACCATCGGCGAGAGGCCCGGGGTATCTCGTGCGCACGCCCGCCCAGCGGGGTCTGTTCGCCTGGGCCACCGCGTCCCGGACAACCCTCGCCCAGCCCACCACCGGCCCGCGTCCGATCCTGCTCGGCGCCCTCGCGGCGTCGGTGATGGTGACCGGCGTCGCCGTCGGGACCCATCGGGCGGTCCCCGGCGAGCCGCTGTACGGGCTCAAGCTGCGTGTCGAACACATCCAGCTCGACCTCACCAGCAGCCCGGTCGAAAAAGCCAAGATCCATCTCGGCATCGCCCGTAGCAGGCTCAGCGAAATCAATTCGATCATGGACGACGGGCGGCTGCCGAAGAAGACCGTCGAGGTGCGCAACCTGCTGGCGGCCTGGCAGCAGGAGGCGTCCGCCGGCGGGAACGTCCTGGTCACCGAGGCCCGTAACGGCAGCGAGGACGCGTTGCGGACCGTCCAGGACTTCACCGACGACCAGTCGCGGGACCTGCACGTCCTGCTGGACAACCTGCCGGACGGCCCCCTGCACACCATGACCGCCGAAGCCCTCGACTACGTGCACGGCGTCCACAACACCCTCAGCACCGGCGAGCGCACACCGCCCGCGAAGGACACCCCCGGCCGGGTGGACGCCTCACGCTCGCCGCGATCGGCCCCGTTCTCCGTCTTAACCCCTCCCGTGGCCGCGAGCCCCTCCGCCCGCCCCGGTGGCAGCCCCACGCCGCCGCGGCCGACCCACTCCACGGGCGGCGCCCACAGCCCGCAGGCACCGGCCACGCACGCCTCCGAGCGGCCCTCCGCCCCGACCGACGCGACGCCCACCAGCGTGCCCAAGGCGCCGGAGATAGCGCTGCCGGCCGATACGGACGAGCCCGTCCAACCGGTCAGCACCGGCACTGGCGGACCGGTCTGAGCACCTGTCGGCCCGGGCGTTCCCAGGCGTCCCCGACAGGAGATGATCACTCGACCTGAGCGCATGATCACCAGAATGGCGATCATCGGTCTGGGGTCGCCTGCCGCGGCCCGGGAGGAACGCCGGCCCGCGGCCACCGCGTGGGATCACCCCGTGGGGATCAGCGACCCTGTGAACGGGCCACGTTGATCTGCTGCAGCATCTCCGCCACGAGGAAGGCGAGTTCCAGGGCCTGACCGGTGTTCAGCCGCGGATCGCAGGCGGTCTCGTACCGGCCGGCCAGATCCGCCTCGCCGATGCGCTCCCCACCACCGAGGCACTCGGTGACGTTGTCCCCGGTCAGCTCGATGTGGATCCCCCCGGGATGGGTGCCAAGCTGCCGGTGGACCTCGAAGAAGCCGAGCACCTCGTCCAGGACGTCGTCGAAGTGCCGGGTCTTCACACCGTTGATGTCCCGGGTGTTGCCGTGCATCGGGTCGCACGACCACACCACCGGATGCCCGGCGGAGTTGACCTTCTCGACGATCGCGGGCAGGACGTCCCGGATGCGGCCGGCGCCCATCCGGGTGATGAGCGTGAGCCGGCCGGGCACATGGTCGGGGTTGAGCCGGTCGGCGAGCGCCAGCACCTCGTCGGGCGACGCCTTCGGGCCCACCTTGCAGCCGAGTGGATTGCCGATCCGGGACATCAGGTCCACGTGGGCGCCGTCGAGGTCACGGGTCCGTTCGCCGATCCACAGCAGGTGCGCCGAAAGATCGTAGATCGAGCCGGTGGCGTCCTCCTTGCGGGTGAGCGCCCGTTCGTAGTCCAGCAGCAGCGCCTCGTGGCTGGTGAACAGCTCGACGCCGTGCAGCGTCGGCGTGCGCTCAAGCTCGATACCGCAGGCGGCCATGAACGACAGGGCCCGCTCGATGTCGGTCGCCATCATCTCGTAACGGCGCCCGGCCGCCGAGTCCCGCACGAACGCCTTGTTCCACTCGTGCACCTTGGACAGGTCGGCGAAACCGCCGGTGGCGAAGGCGCGGACGAGGTTCAGCGCGACCGCGCTGGCGTGGTAGGCCTCCAGCATCCGGCCCGGATCGGGCCGGCGGGCCCGCGCCGTGGCTGCGATGTCGTTGACCGCGTCACCGCGGTAGGACGGCAGCCCGGTGCTGGCCTCGATGTCGGCTGAACGGGGCTTGGCGTACTGGCCGGCGATCCGGGCGACCTTGACCACCGGCACGCTCGCGCCATAGGTGAGCACGATCGCCATCTGCAGCAGCGTCTTCACCTTGTCGCGAATCTTGTTGGCGGTGTTCGCGGCGAAGGTCTCCGCGCAGTCGCCGCCCTGCAGCAGAAATGCCTCGCCCCGGGCGACCGCCGCGAGCCGTTCGGTCAGAATCCGCACCTCGGGGGCGACCACCAGCGGTGGCAGTGTCGCCAACCGGTCGCGGACGGCGGCCAGTTCCCCCTGGTCCGGCCAGTTCGGTTGTTGTTTGGCCGGCAGGGCCCGCCAGGCGTCGAGTTCCTCCACAGTCATACAGGGTACGGCCCGGCCATGGGCGCACGTCGCCCAATCCCCGGTGTCACACCATCCGGTGTCACCCGACGGCATCCGGCCGGGTGCCGGCTTCCCGGCCACTTTCCGGCCGGCTGCCCAGGCCCCGCGGCCAATTTCAGCCGGTTCAGCCGGTTCAGCCGGTTCAGCCGGTTCAGCCGGTTTCCCGGCCCTTCGCGGCGGACTTCTCAGCCGAAGAAGACCTCGGCTTCGGCGTAGAGCTCCTCCGGCACCAGTTTGAGCTCCCGGGTCGCCTCCTCCAGCGGCACCCGGTCGATCCGGGTACCGTGCAGCGCCACCATCGTGCCCCAGTCGCCGTCGTGCGCGGCGTCGATGACGTGCAGGCCGAAGCGGGTCGCCAGCCACCGGTCGAACGCCGTCGGGGTACCACCCCGCTGGACGTGGCCGAGCACGGTCGCGCGGGACTCCCGCCCCGTCCGCCCGCGGATCTCGGTCTCCAGAACGGTGGCGATCCCCTGCAGCCGGACATGGCCGAAGGCGTCGAGCTCCCCGTCCTTGACGACCAGCGAACCGGCCACCGGGACAGCGCCCTCCGCCACCACGATGATCGGCGCGTAGTGGGAGGCGAAGCGGTGCTCGACGAAGGCGCAGACCTTGTCGATGTCGAACGGCCGCTCTGGCAGCAGGATCACGTTGGCCCCACCGGCCAGCCCGCTGTGCAGCGCTATCCACCCCGCGTGGCGTCCCATCACCTCCACGATGAGGACGCGGTGGTGACTCTCGGCAGTGGTGTGCAGCCGGTCGATGGCCTCCATCGCGATGTTGACAGCGGTGTCGAAGCCGAAGGTGTAGTCGGTGGCGGACAGGTCGTTGTCGATGGTCTTGGGCACGCCGACGACCGGGATGCCCTCGTCGTGCAGGCGGGCGGCCACCCCCAGGGTGTCCTCCCCACCGATCGCGATCAGCGCGTCGACCCCGTGCGCGGCCAGGGTCTGCCGGATACGCGCGACACCGCCGTCCTCCTTGTAGGGATTTGTACGACTGGATCCGAGAATAGTGCCACCCCGCGGGAGAATTCCGCGTACCGCCTCCACCCCGAGCGGGACGGTGGCGTTCTCCAACGGACCTCGCCAACCATCCCGGAAGCCCACGAAAGAATATCCGTAGACATCCGTGCCCTTGCGGACGACCGCCCGAATGACCGCATTCAGCCCGGGACAGTCCCCACCACCTGTCAGTACTCCGATCCGCATTCCATGCACCTCCTGGCGGGCCGAAGAAGGCGCGATCTTCCTTTTCTCGCGCCCGGCTCCCCTGATCACCCGATGCTCTTCGACCGGTGACGAGCCGCTCCTGTCAGTCCGGAAGCGTAATCCCACGGAGAGGATCGAAGAAACACATCCGCCGCCCGTGGCGCGGGGAATTCCCCGGCCCGGCGGCCGTACTTCACGGAAGTTTCACCGCGATCCTCGCCGTGATCCTCAGCGCGTGGGGGCCGGGGACGGGCAGGTCCGCAGCGGCGCCAGAACCCGCCAGCGGTCGAGGTTGTGCCGGGCGTCGGCGAGCGCGTCGTGGGCGTCGGGCGGCGGGGGCGGCAGCGGTGGCCGGCCGACCTCCTCCCAGAGCTGGCGCAGATCCCGGGTGAAACGAGGAAGGAACCGGGGCAGGTCGGTCATCGTGCCGAAGAGCTGGCAGAGCACCACATGGTCGTAGGCGGCGTACCAGGCCCACAGTTCCGGCGGCCCGGCCGCGCCGAGGAAGGCGACGACGTCGGAGCGGATGCGCGCCCGCCTCCGCCAGCTCGGATCGGACGGCGGCGGAAGCTTGTCCAGGACGTTGCGTCGCACCCACGGCACGGCGAAGGCCGGGTCGAACTCGGTGGACACGGCGTAGTACTCCCGGCTGCCGTCCTCGCTGACGATCCCGATGCTCACCAGATCCAGCCAGAGGTGACCCCCCTCCGAGCGCTCGATGAACTCGGTGTCGTAGAGATAGCGGCTGGCCACCGGTCCAGTCTGCCCGCCGGTCGTCCGAAGGGACGCGCTCATTCGCCGCGGGGGGAGGCCGGGCCGTGGCTGTGGTCGCGACGCAGCCTCGACCACAGCCCGGCGAGGACGACCGTCATCCCGGTGGCGCCGGCCAGCGGCAGTGCCCACAGCAGCATGCCGTTGACGTTCTCGTCAGCGCTGCGCCCGTCGGCCCGGCCGGCGGCGGCCGGGCCGATGGCGGCCGGGCCGCCGCCACCGCCGGCTGCCCCGGCCGGGGCCGCGGCAGCACCCGGGGCTGTGGTCGTCGCGCCGCCGCCGGGCACGGATCACCCGGCGGCGGCGGGGCGACCGGCGGGGCGCCACCAGCGGACGCGGGCTCCACCCGGACGTCCACCCGGGCCGCCGCGGCGTCGGTGACCAGGCAGACCACACCCGCGCCGGGGGCCGAGACGACCGTGGCCCCCGACACCCGCACCAGGTAGCCGTCAGGGTAGGCCTCGGCCGGCACCCGGATCTCGGTCATCGTCCCGGGCCGGAAGACGTTCCCCGCCGGCGACACCGGCAGGTAGGACAGCGCGAGCAGCCGCCCGGACGGGTTGTAGGCCAGGCTCACCGGAACACCCGCGACCGCGGCCGGATAGGGCCTGGCCAGTGCGGCGAGGAGCGGGCCGGTGGGCGGCCGGTCGAAGAACCAGCCGATCTGGGTGCTCTCGGCGGCCGACAGCAGCCGCTGCACGGTCGCCGGATCCCCACCCGCCCAGCCGACCAGCAGCGCGGCCTCGTCGTTGGTCGCCGTGCTCGCGGTCGGGTCGAACAGGGCCGGGCCGCTGCGCCAGAGCAGATGATGGGCGTCCTCGAGCCGCACGGCGCCGGAGAGCAGCGGGGAGTTCGCCGACGCCTGAGCCGCCAGCTCGAAGCCGACCAGGCCGGCGACGTCACGGAAGCGGCTCGACAGCCGCCGCAGGCCCGCGGCGAACGCCTCGTCCCCGGCTCGGGCCGCGGTGGCGGTCGGCACAATTTGGATCATTACGCGCAGGCCCTGCCCGGTGACGGTCGCGACGGACGCGGCAAGCCGGTCGAGCCCGTCACCGACAGTTGGACCAGCGCCAGCGGGCGGCCGGGCCTGGCCGGCGACAGCAGCGGCACCAATGGCCTGGCCGCTGAACGTTCCGTCGGCCTCCATCCGCACGCCGAGGCGTGCCGCGGTGAAGCCGGCGGCGGCCCACCGCGCGACGATGGCCTGGTCGAGGACGGTGTCGGGGGGCACCGACACGCCGCGTACGAACAGCATCCGGCCGTCGAGATCGACGGCGAAGCGCCCCACGCGCAGAACCGTGCCGGCGGGCGGTTCCGGCGCCACCGACCGTACGGGCGCCGGGCTCGCGACACTCGGATCCGGTGCCGGCTGGGCCCAGGCCACGGGTACGGCACCGGCTACCACCTGGATGGCGACCGTGGCGACAGCAGTCGTCAGGGCGAGCCGCCGCGGGGCAGAGCGCGTTCCCGCCGGCCGGGCTGCCCGCGGCCGACGCCGGCGTGACGGATGGTCGGGCGCCGTGAGATCCGCCGATGCGTGCACATCGACCATCCTGCCGTGCCAGAACGACCAACAGCCGGCCCGGGCCGGCGATCAGCCCGCCTGGCGGGTGTCAGTCTGGTCACCCAGGCCCGAGCGGCCGGCCTTGTGACCGCCCCGCCGGCGGGTCCGCGGGGCACGGGGTGCCGACGGCTTCGTCCTGGCCTTCGCCGACGACCGCTCGACCGTACGACCGGCGCCCTCGCGGCCGGGCTCCCCGTCCCCGTCAGAGGAGCCGTCAGCTCCGCTCGCCGCCTCGCCCGTGGCGGCGATCTCGCTTTTGACCCGCTGCGCGTACCTGTCGACGTACTCCTGGCCCGACAACGCCATGAGCTCGTACATGATCTCGTCGGTCATGGACCGGAGCACGAACCGGTCGTCGACCATGCCCTCGTAGCGGCTGAAGTCAAGCGGCCGGCCAATGCGGATGCCGACCCGGCGGATCCTGGGCAGCAGCTTCCCCTGGGGCTGCACCTCGAACGTGCCGATCATCGCGACCGGAATGACCGGAACCTTCGACTCCAGCGCCATCCGGGCAACACCGATCTTGCCTCGGTACAGCCGGCCGTCCGGTGAGCGCGTGCCCTCCGGATAGATCCCCAACAGTTTGCCGCGTTGGAGCACCTTCACACCGCTGCGCAGCGCCATGTCGCTGGCGGCCCCGCCGCTGCGGTCGATCGGGAGCTGGCCCGCGCTGGTAAAGAACAGCCGCTTCAACCAGCCCTTGAATCCCGATCCGGTGAAGTAGTCGCTCTTGGCCAGGAAGGTGACCCGGCGCGGCACGACCAACGGGAGGAACAGGTGGTCGGAGAAGGACAGGTGGTTGCCGGCGAGGATGGCGGGGCCCCGTTCCGGGATGTTTTCCAGTCCCTCCACCCACGGCCGCCAGAACAGCCGCAGGATAGGGGTGAGAAATGCCTTGACGACCCAGTACAACACGTCAGCTCCCGGTGTGGTCGCCCGCCAACATCGTCTCGACACGCATCGGCCCGACACGCCCGCACACGGTGGCCGGGACAACCCTATGGAACCGGGGTGGCTCCGTCCACCACGGGGACCGTCGCGGACGGCCGACCCGCCCACGGCGGCTCGGGGCCGGCGCGAACGCGGGATGCGGCGCAGCCGGCCCCGAACACGGCACCACTGAACACCCCACCATGGAACGCGGCACCACCGAACATGGCACCACCGAACATGGCACCGCTGAACACGGCATCGTGAAGAGCATGGCCTCTACCCGCCCGGCATGCGAGCATGCTGCGGAACCGGTCCGCGCGACGAAAACAGAACAATCCCCCGCCTCCACGGAGTGCGGCCGATCGCGCGCAAGTAACGAGAGGGCGGACACCATGGCAGGCGTACCACGGCGTTCGGTCACACCGGGTACTTCGGTCGTACCCGGTGCGGAGCCGTTCGAACACGACGGCGGCGACACCGGGGTGCTGCTGATCCACGGATTCACGGGCACACCTCAGAGCATGCGCCCCTGGGGCACGTTCCTCGCGGAGGCGGGCCTGACGGTCTGTTGCCCGCTGCTGCCGGGCCACGGCACCCGCTGGCAGGAGATGAACGGCACGACCTGGCACGACTGGTTCGCAGCGGCCGAAGACGCCTTCATCCGCCTGCGGGAACGCTGCTCGACCGTCTTCGTCATGGGGCTGTCCATGGGCGGCACCCTGACCCTGCGGCTGGCGGAGGTGTACGGCCCGGCGTTGACCGGAGTGGCCACGGTCAACCCCAGCCTCGGCACCGATCGGAAGGTGGCCGCGCTCGCCCCGGCGCTCTCCCGCGTGATCCCCTGCGTGGTCGGGGTGGGCAGCGACATCAAGGCCGCGGGTACGGCGGAGGTCGCCTACCGGCGCCTGCCCCTGCGGGCCTTCGTCTCCCTGCGCGAACTGTGGGCGGTGACAGTGGCGGACCTGGGGCGTGTCACCAGCCCGATCCTGACCTTCCGCAGCCGCGTCGACCACGTCGTCGAGGCCACCTCCGGACGGATCCTGCTGGCGGGCGCGACATCGTCCACCGTTTCCGAGCGCATCCTGGAGAACAGTTACCACGTCGCGACTCTCGACAACGACAGACACACAATTTTCGAGGGAAGCCTCCAGTTCGTCGACACGCACACGGTTGTCTCGAGGTGATCGAGGTGATCGAGGTGAGTCGTGCCTGACCTGCCACCATCTGCCGGTGGCCCGCCGCCGGACGCGGGTGGAGCGTCCGGCGGCCCGGCGTACGGACAGCCGCCGCAGGCCGGCCCGCCCGACGCCGAGGCGGGTGGCGCCAGCGCGCCCGGCGCCACCGACCACCGTGGGATACGCCGCGGCGATCCGCCACCCGGGGACGACGGCAGGCCGAAGGAGGATGCGGCCGTTGCCGAGCCGCCGGTGACGGCCGCGGACGCCTCCGGCGGGGACAGCGACGGCGGCGATGCGGAAACGGATCAGGACACCGACCAGGACGCGGTCTTCGCCTCGCTTGTGGCCCGTTTCAACGCCGAGCCCGTGGAGCGGACCTGGCCATCCAGCGAGGACGTCACGGCACGCAACGAGGACGTCACGATGCACACGGAGCCTCCGGGCGCGATCGTGCGTCCGGTCTGGCGCTTACCGCTCGACCCGGGCCAGCAGAAAGATCATATTCTCTTTCCCGTGGACGACAGTGCGGCCACCGGCCCCGCCGGTGACGGACCGAAGATCGATCCGCCGGGCATCCCGGATGATGCCGACGGCTACGACGGCCCCGATGACCCGTCCGACCACTACGACCCACCACCCCCACCGCCAGCACCTCGCATGAAACCCACCACCCGGTGGGCGTTGTGTTCCATCGCCGTCGGCGTCGCGATCCTGTTGGTCCCCACGATTGCCGGGATCGACCATGGCAGGCCCTATGACGTCGGAGGAGTCATGCTTGTGCTGGGCGGAGTCGCCACACTGGTGTTCCGAATGGCGGATCGGCCGCCCACCGACTCGGCGGACGGTGACGATGGCGCGGTCGTCTGATCCGGATTCGCCGGCAGGCGGACCGGGCACCCACGTCAGGGCAGGGAAGGGGCGGCTGCGTGGAGTTCCACGAGAAGGTCGAGATACACGGTCACCTGATGGACACCGGCATTCTCGCCCGGGTACTCGACGACGTTCTCAGTTACGGGGGCGACTACGAGATCAGGAGCATCGATCTCGGCGCGACCCACGATGACGAGTCGCACGCGACGATCGTCGTCGGGGCCGACTCGGCGGAGCAGCTGACCCGCATTCTCATGCGGATCAAGGCCTATGGCGTCAACAGTGTGGAACCGGGTACCGCGCTGCTGCGGGCGGCCGACCGAGACGGGGTCTTCCCCCCCGACTTCTACTCGACCACCAACCTGGAAACCGTGGTCCGCCTCGGCGGCCACTGGGTGCCGGTGGAACATCCCGAGATGGACTGCGGCCTTGTCGTCTCCGACGGGCGGGTACGCACCATCCCGGTCTCCGACGTCCGGGCCGGCGACATGATCGTGTGCGGCGTGTCCGGGGTGAAGGCCGTCCTGCCGGTGACCGACCACTCGACCCGGTTGTACGGCACCTTCCAGGCCCTGTCGTCGCAGTCCGTCTCGTCGTCCACCACCCTGCTGGCGCCGCAGCGGCAGGCCGTGCTGGTCCGCGCGATCGCCCGCCAGATCCGTGAGCTCAAGGCGGAGGGCTTCGGGGTGCTGTGGGTGGCCGGGCCCGCCGTCGTGCACTCCGGCGCCACCCCGGCCATGGTCGCGCTGATCGAGGCCGGCTATGTCGACGTGCTCTTCTCCGGCAACGCCTTCGCCGCCATCGACATCGAAGCGGCCCTGTACGGGTCGGCGTTCGGCAACGAGCCGAGCCGCGGCAAGGGCGCCGAGCGCGGGCACGAGCAGTACATCCGGGCGATCAACACGATCCGGCGCGCCGGATCCATCGTCGCCGCCGTCGACGACGGCATCCTGACCAGCGGGATCATGCATGCTATCGTCAAGGCGAACAAGAAGTTCGTCCTGGTCGGCTCGGTGCGTGACGACGGCCCACTGCCGGACGTCCACACCGACGTGCTGGCCGGCCAGCGGGCCATGCGCGAGGCCCTGCGCGGGATCGGGCTCGCGATAATGATCGCCTCGATGCTGCACTCGGTGGCGACGGGCAACATCCTGCCGGCGTCCATCCCGGTGGCCTGTGTGGACATCGATCCCAGCAGCGTCAGCAGGATCGCTGACCGCGGGTTCTCCCAGGCGGTCGGTGTGGTCACGGATGCCGGGCTGTTCCTGGAGCAGCTGGCCCAGGAACTGGTCGCCGACTACCGCCCGGACACCATCCGCTGATCGAGCTGGCCGCGCCGGCCTGGCAAGGCCGTCCGCGTCGCCGTCCAGCTCGATGACGAACCGTCCAGTGACATATTGAATTCTTTTCAACAACACAAAGTTGCTACAGTAACGTTCAGCTACGGGTCAGGTCGGCGGCGCCGACGATGCCGCCCCAGGCTGCGAGCTGGGCTGTGACGATCCGTGCCTCGGGACGGTGCTGGCGGGCCGACAGGCTGTTCGCGAACTCCACGCGGGCCGGGGCGAGAAGAAGATCACCAGCCTCCGACACCCCGCCGCCGAGCACGAAGAGACCGGGATCGAGAATCGAGGCCAGGCTGGCCATCGCCCGGCCCAGCCAGGTACCGACGTCCTCGAAGCACTTCACCGCGAGCGGATCACCCTCCCGGGCGGCCTCGGTGACCGCCGGACCAGTAAGAGCGCCCACCTCGCCGCCGGCGAGCTCCAGCAGGCGCCGGCCCGCCGTCGGCGAGGTCGTCACCAGCTCACGGGCCTTGCGGACCAGCGCGTTGCCGCTACCGTACGCCTCCAGGCATCCCCGGTTCCCGCACCCGCACAGACGGCCGCCGGTCACCAGCTGCATGTGCCCGATCTCCCCGCCGAGCCCGAACCGCCCCCGGTACAGCCGGCCGTCGAGCACGATCCCGCCGCCGACACCGGTTCCCACCGTCACACACACCAGATCCGGCTCGCCGCGGCCGGCACCGAAGCGGTACTCCCCCCAGGCCATCGCGTTCGCGTCGTTCTCCACGACGACCGGCAGACCGGTGCGGGTGCTCACCTCGTCCCGTAGCGGCTCGTCACGCCAGGCGAGGTTCGGCGCGAACAGCACCCGCGAGCGGTCACGGTCGATCAGGCCCGCCGCCCCGATGCCGACCGCCCGCACCGGCCGCGGCGCCACGGCCGCTCGCAGCTCGCCGACCACCTCGCCGATCAGATCGGCCACCGCGGACGGCTGCTGGCTCGGCGTCGGCCGCCGCAGCGACGACAGAACCGCCCCGGCCCCGTCGACAACACCCGCGGCGACCTTCGTGCCACCGACATCCACGCCGATCACCAGATCGGGCTGTGAGCCGTCCCTACCCGACGTTGTGGGGGTCACTCGACATCGATCCTCTGAACACGCGGCCCGGGCCCCGGCCGCTCAGTTGTCCATCCCCTCACAGCAGTGTCCTCGACGGGGCCGGTACCGGCCGTTGCCGCGCTGCCCGTGCCGGTGTCCGGACGGCCGGCGAGGACCGCCCGCACCGCCGCCGCCAGCGAGGTTGCCGCGGCGAACAGGTGCCCGGCCACCTCCGGTCGGCCCGCGGCCAGGGTGTTGACCAGCCGGCAGAGCGGACACACCTGGCACATGTTCATCGCCGCGGCGTCTGGACGGGCCTCGTGGTGGTCCTCCGGACGCAGGCCGCAGTCGCAACCGGCACCGCCGCCCGCGTCACCGCCGGCGCCGCCGGACGGTGTGGCGGCGCGGCGCCCGGATCCCGTCCGCCCGGGACCGGTACCCCCAGTATGGCCGACATGATCGTTCTTGCCGACGTGGGTGTCGTCACCAGAACGACCGTTGTGATCGGTATAGCCGTTGTGATCGGTATAGCCGTTGTGACCGGCATAGCCGGCGTGATCGGCATAGCCGGTGTGATCGGCATAGCCGGTGTGATCGGCATAGCCGGTGTGATCGGCATAGCCGGTGTGATCGGCATAGCCGGTGTGATCGGCATAGCCGGTGTTACCCGCGTGGGCGTGGGCGGTGTAGGCCTGAATCCCCGGATTTGTGAGCAGGAGGTCACGCACAGCCGCGGCGAGCAGAGCGGCTTCCTGGGCGAGCGGACCCGGCGCCGGCATGGTCATGTGCGCACCCACAGGTCCGGGTCGGGTACAAAGGACACCACCAGCCGATCGTCTCGCAGCACCGCGCCGGTGACGTCACACCGCCGCAGCGCGGACGGCAGGGTGAGCATCCGCCGCTGCGAACCGACCGAGACCATCAGCTCGTCCGCGCCGACCCTGGCAAGGGTGATCTCGGAACGCTCCACGAACGGCAGGGCGATCGAGATCGAGAAGCCGTTCCCGGCCCGTTCGACCCGCAGCGGGCCGATCCCGGCCCGCCCGCCCCCGAGGACGGCGACCGGGTCGAGGGCCGAATAGGTGCCCGCGGCAAAGGCCGCGAGCTCCTCCAGGCCGACCGGCTCCCCGGCTCGGTAGGCCGCGCGCAGGACCGGGATCGGCGCGAAGGACAGCTCGACGGCCGCCAACTGGTCACGGTGGGCGGCCGCCCAGCCGGCCCGCCAGGCATCGCCCCCGGCTGCGGTGTGCACCCGGTTGGCCACCATGGCGTCCACCCCGAACCCGTGCAGCGCCAGCGCGCCCACCGCCGCCCTGGTCCGGGAGACCACGACGGTCTCGGGGGTCAGCACGAGCCGCACGCTGGAGCGCGCCGGGTCGGACAGGACGTCACGGACCTCATCCATGATCTGCTGAAGCCGCGCGGTGGCCCCGGCGAGCGGTCCGGCCACGGAGTCCGGCCAGGTGGGACGACCCAGCCGCCACGGGCTGCCGCGCAGCAGGTGGGCGAGCCGGCCGTCGATCGGGACGACTCGGCGCAGATACCACAACAGCGTTTCCGGCAGGGTCAGCAGACGCAGTAAACGGGCGATCGGGCCGGCGTCGACCACGACGACGTCGTAGTCCCCGGATCTGAGCTGGTCGAGCAGGTACACCAGGGCCAGTACCTCGCCGGCGCCGGGCAGCACCGTCAGCTCACCGGGCTCGATCGGATCCGCTCCGGTGGCCTCCCACAGCCGGCCCAGGGCGGCCCGTATCGTCCACCAGCGGTCCTCGAAGGCGCGCTGGGTGTCCACATGCTGGGCGAACAGGCCGGTTTCGATCTCGATGGGAGCCGTGTCCAGCGGATGGTCGAGAACCGCCGCGAGACCTCCCGCCGGGTCCGCGGACATCACCAGCGTCCGGTTACCGCGCTGGGCGGCCAGCGTGGCCGTCGCAGCGGCGACCGTGGTCGTCCCGACGCCCCCCTTGCCCGCGAAGAGCACGCATCGCACGCGTGGTCAGCTCTCGAGGTGTTTCTTGAGATCCCTCAGCGCGGCGTCGACGACACCGTTCTGCACCTTGCGCCGGATCAGACTCGGAATCTTGACCTTCAGCTCGACGGTGAGGTCGTAGGTGACCTCGGTCCGGCCGTCACCGAGGTCGCGCAGAACGTAGCTGCCGTTCTGCGCGACCAGGTTTTTTCCCTCGACGAGGGTCCAGCTCACCGAATCGTCACCGCACCAGGTGTATTCCGTGACGAATTCCTCCTTCGCCACCACCGCGTTGACCAGGAAACGGGCCTGTCGGGGACGGCCGTCCGGGCCGGGCGCGACGACCTCGGCCCGTTCCACCGGCCCTGACCAGGTCGAATATGCACCTATATCGGCAATCGCTGCCATCACAGCCGCGGGCTTGGCATTGATCGTGGTGCTGGCTCGGGCGTGCTCCGCCATTGGTGACACTGCCTCCACAACTCGCCCGGGCATACCCGACACTGCTGGCATCCCGGTTGCATCCTGGCTACTGAGACATCCAGGATCTCTCCACACGCCAGGATAATCATCCTGACCAGTCGACGAGGCTACCGGACCGGCCACGGACACGGCGGGTTACCACCGGGTGTGTCCGTGGCCGGCGGGTCGTCCGCAGGCCATCCCCAGGCCATCCACGGGCCATCTGCAGGCCATCCACGGGTCGTTGACAAATCGCCGGAGATCGTCAACAGGCTGCCGATCGCATGGCCCGACACCCGGACGACCAGCGCCTGCGGCGGGCCGCCGACCGCTCGAGCACCCGCGGTGGGCTGCCTACCACTCGAGTACGAACGGCGTCCCCCGGGCGTTGAAATGCCCGACGTTGACGCAGCGAGTCGACCCGATGTCGAGCACATCACGGTACGGCTGGTGAACATGTCCAAACAGAACGTAACGAGGCTTCATGTCGTGAATGGCCTCCAGCACCGCGACGCTGCCCCGTTCGTAACGCCGGGCCACCGTGTCGTACACAAGCTCGGGCAGGTGCGGCGGAATGTGGCAGCACAGCACGTCCACCTCCCCGACCGCCGCGACCTTCGCGGCGTAGGTCTCATCGTCGATCTCGTACGGGGTGCGCATGGGGGTGCGTAAGCCCCCGCCGACGAAACCGAACCGCAGCCCGCCGATCTCGGTCGTCTCGCCGTCGAGCAGCGTGACACCGTCCCGCAGATAGTCCAGGTAGAGATGCGGGAGATCGACGTTGCCATAGGTCAGGAAAGTCGGCGTGGGAAAGGCCGCGAACAACTGTTCGTACTGCCGGCGGATCGCCTGCTCGATGATCGCCTGCCGGTCGTCGCCCAAGGTGGCCCACAACCCGTGGGACCATTCACGGGCTTCGTCGAAACGCTGCTCGGTCCGCAGCCGAATCATTTTCCCGACCGCCTCCGGGCCGAACAGGTCACCCATGATCCCGCGGCGGTGATCCCGGTAGTCCACGTAAAGAAGAAGGTCCCCGAGACAGATGAAGGCGTCGGCCCCCTGCCCGGCGGCGGCAAGCGCGTCTGCGCGGCCATGAACATCACTGACCACATGGACCCTCATACCAGCCAAGCCTACGGTCACCCCGTCCGAAAAACCCACCTGACGCAACCCGGCCGCCACCCGAGAACCCCCGCCCCGTACCCGCGCCCAGATCGACGGGCAAGCCCGCGAACGGAGCGATGACGTAACTTCCGTCTCTTTCCGGCCCCGTTTTCGACGTCACGGCTCCGTTCGCCGGGCCGGCGGATCCCGCGCGGGCGCTGGGCCGGCTTCCCGGGCGGTGCTGGTGGGGAGGTTGCTGGTGGGGCGGTTGCTGGTGGATGTGAGGCTGCCGCTGCCCGGGTGTTCTGTGGGTTCTTGGAGGATCGCGCGGGGGCTGATCCGGACCACGGGCCGTCGCTCGGTGAAATGCCGGATCGTTGCTCTTCGTGCGCCGTGTCCCTCGGCGGGCTCCAGCACACCGGATGGTCGCCCCGGTGGACGTCCCCAGACGCGCCTCAACGGTGTACGGGGCGCCCTGGGGAATCGGCGGACGGCGCCCGTGGCACAGCGGGCCCCACGGGTTCCGCCGGTTTCACGGCGCGCATGACCGGTTCCGCGGATTCCACGAGTTCCGCGGTGGGCGCCACGGATTCCGCCGGTTCCGCGGACCGTACGGCAGGTTCTGCGAACCGCTCGGGTCGCCCGGTGGGTTCCACCGGCCCCACAGCGGGCCCAGCGGGAGCGGGCCCAGCAGGAGCGGGCCCAGCAGGAGCGGGCCCGGTGGATGCCGCGGGCTGCGGTGGAGGCGCCGCCGCGGGCTCGCCGGGCGCGCGGCCCGCCTCAAGGACGTCCTTGAGCACGTTGAGCTGGCGTTTGGTGTGCAGCGAGCGGTGCTGTGCCCAGCGTGCCGCGGCGCGTGGACGCAGCCGGCGAACCTCGGCCGGCCGCCCCCGGCGGGTGACGTCCGCCCGCAGGAAGACGTGCGCGACGACACCGTCACCCCACGGCTCGAGCCAGATCTCGCTGGTCCCGACCAGCGCGCCGGTCACCGTGAAGCGCAGCCCCTCGGCGCCACGGTCCTGGAAGACGGTGAGCTCGAGATCCGGCCACAACACGCGCCACCATGCCGGATCGTGGACCGCCGCGGACGCCACAGCCGGGTCGACGGCCAGGAAGACCTCGTCGACGAGATCGATCTGCACGGGCGAGGGACTCACGTCCGGGATCATGTCAGACAGCGGGCCCCGGCGGGCGGGACACGGCCGCGGCGGCCGTCGCGCACGGCCAGCGCAGTCGCGCACGGCCAGCGCATCGGTCGGGCCCCAGCGGCCGAGCGCCGGTGGACGGGACACGACGCGATCATGCCCGTCGCGATCATGCCTGTGCCGTGCCCGGGAGCAGCAACAGGTCGCGCAGCCTGGCCGCGAGAACGTCCCAGCGCCAGGCCTGCTCGACCCAGGCGCGGCCGGCCGCGCCCATGGCCCGGGCCCGGTCGGGGTCGGCCAGCAGACCGCCGACCGCATCGGTCACCTCCCGCAGGTCGCCACCGTCGACGACGGTCCCGGTCCGGCCGTCGAGCACCGCGTCCGGCGCCCCACCGCTGCGCCCGGCGACGACCGGCAGACCCGCGGCCGACGCCTCCAGGTAGACGATCCCGAGGCCTTCGACCTCCAGGCCCGCCCGCCGCGTCCGGCACGGCATCGCGAAGACGTCACCGGCGGCGTAGTGGGCGGGCAGTTCCTCCCAGGGGACCGAACCGGTCATCACCACGTGCTCGGCCACCCCGGCGTCCCGGGCCAGCCGTTGCAGCGCCGGCCGGTGCGGGCCCCCGCCGACGAGCAGCAGCGCCGTCCCGGGCACCCGGCGGCGCCAGGCCGGCAGTGCCCTGATCAGCATGTCCTGCCCCTTGCGCTCGACCAGCCTGCTCACACACACCACGACCGGACGGCCGGCGAGGCCGTGTCGCCGGCGGATGTCGTCGCGTCCCACGCCCGGCCGGAAGAACCCGGTGTCGACGCCGCCGGGCAGCCGGACGAGGGCCGGCCGGCGGCCGAAGGCCGGCGCGAGCCGCGTCCTGGTGTAGTCGGTCAGGTAGGTGACGGCGTCGACCGTCCGCCCGATGCGGCGCAGTACCTGCCGCGGGCCCGGCAGCACCGCCCAGCCCACCTCGTGACCGTGCGTGCTCGCGACGATCCGGCCCACCCCCGGGTCGCGGCGCAGGCCGGCCGCGAGCAGGCCCAGCGGCGCGGCCGCCCCGAACCAGACGGCGTCGCACTTCTCCGCGCGGGCGATCGCCCGGGCCCGGCGCAGCACGTCCGGGACCGGCAGCATCAGGGTCGTCGGATGCCGCACCACGGGGAAGGGCGCTGCCGCGTCGAACGCTGACGCGCCCCGCCACGCGGGAGCGTAGACGATCATCTCCGTGGCGGGTAACCGACTGGCGAAATTGTACACATATGCCTGAATTCCACCGGGACGTGGCGGAAAGTCATTGCTTACGACCAGTACCCGCATCGGGCCATCCTCCAGCATCCCGCCAGGCCGCCCCGGTAACGGGCAGCCTGCGACAGGAGACATCCCGAGCGGCGCCGGACGCCTCCCCCGCCGCGACGGCAGCCGAGCGACGGCCCGGGGCACTCGGAGTATCGCCCCGCCTGCCCCGCCGCCGTAGTGGCGGCCGACCGCCGTACGCAGACAGCCCTCACACGGCGGCACGCATGTACGGCAGCGCGTCCGTAGCCTCCCGACAACCATCGAACAGTCAGGAATGTAACTGTACGTCCATATATGATCTCCACTGTGCGATGAAATCGGCCTCGGTGACGCCCAGAACCGCCCGCAGCGCATCGGCCAGCCGCGTCCGTGGATCGCCGGCGCCGGTCCCGACCTGCCGGTAGAACCTGATCAGCCCGTCCAGGCCGACCCGGTCCGCGATCAGCCGGCAGGCCAGCCACGACTCCTGATACCGGACGGGGACGCTGCCGTCCGTCGCAGAAAACGCCGCGTCGTCGGGCAACGCGTCCGGTAACCGGCCCGCGCGCACCTCGGCGGCCAGTTCCGTGGCTGCCCGGGCCACCGCCAGCCGTACGCCGGCATGGCCCACGGCCTCGGCCAGCCCCTCCACCAGCCACGTCGGGGTGCCTGCCCCGGTCACGTCGGCGCTGGCCAGGTGGGTGAACTCGTGCCGCAGCACCACCTGCCGTCCCTCGACGCTCAACCGGTCGTAGACCTCCGGGTTGACGATCACACGGCCGACGCCCGAGCCGCCACCTCCGATGCCGCTGTCGGTACCACCGGGCGACACGCCAGGAGCACATCCACCAGGCGGGCACCCTGGTGACGCGGTGCCGCCGTCAGTGGCGTCCCCGCTGCCGCCACCGGACAGTGCCCTGGCAGCCGCGGACGCTCCGGGCCCCCGGGCCTCCCGCGGAAGCACCACGACCGCGGCCTCACCGTCGGCGCCTGCCCGTCCTGACTCGGCGCGGAAGCCGGCGCCGCCCGCGGGAACCTCCACCACGACCCGGTCGGCCCACGGCCCGTCCCAGACGGTACGCACATAGCGCAGGGCCTCGTCGGCGTCACGACGTATCTCGACCAGCCGTGAGGTCGGCAGGTCCCCGACGACCGTCAGAGGCCCAGCAGCCCCCTGCCCAGCCGGCTCTGGTGTGGGCTGTAACCGGGCCGCACCGGCCGCATCCTCATGAGCGGCGTTCCACTGATCATCATGTTCCTGACCAGCGCGTTCCTGGCCGGCATAGTTGATGACAGCCAGCCCCACCCCGACAGCGACCACCACGCAGACCGCCAGCGTCACCACCGACGCCGCCAGCACGCGCCGCCGGAGCCACCGCCCGGCCCGACTCATCCGGCCGTGACGCGCCGCCGCGGGGGAAGGCGGTGGGCTAACCGGTCCGGCGGGTGCGTTCACGGGGGCCGTTCACGGGACGGGGCAACGGCAGCACCTGCGCCATCGGCACCAGCGCCGGCGCCGTGGACGCGACGTTCTCGGCATTCCTGACGTCCCCGGCCTTCCTGGGCGTCGCGGATGCCACCGGGGGGACGAACCGGGAGCGTGGGATCAGGCCGCCGGCGGCGAGGGCGTCCACGGCCCGTTGCTCGCTGTCGTCCCAGTCGACGACGCCGCCGGCGGGCTCCAGCAGAACACGCACCACGCAGTCCCCACACGCGGCCCCACGCACCACACAGGTGCCACAGTCGATCAGCATCGTCTCCGCCTTCCCGGCCGGAACCGGCCGCCTCGAGCCGACCCGAACGGTCATGACATGACCGCCACGGGTGACGCGACCGCGTCGGGACCCACCGTAGGCACCAGGTCCGACAACTTTTCCGCCCCAACGCCTCCAGCGGTCCACCGGACAGTGCGACGACCAGATCGGGAGCGGGAATCAGGAATGATGCCGAGGCCACCAAGAGCGAAAGATGCCGGGACCAGCGGGAGAACCCAGCACAGCCCGGACGAAGAACGAGACCTGACTACCCAGCCCCTGACCCCACCAGAAAGCCCAGGCGTGACGCCGCTACAGCCGAGTAAGGTCGATCTTGACGGGGAAAGGCGCGACGGCGTCAACGACACCCGTGAAGACCTCATCGTCACGGTATGTCCTGGTCGCCGGATCGATGACGTAGGTATGGACGACCGGGACGCCCGCGGGGAGCTGCTCGACCCGCCAGTAGTACGAGATCCCGGCCCGCGCGTACTGCTCAGCCTTGACGATCCTGTCGGTCGTCTCCGAGCCCGGCGAGACGACCTCGACGACAAGCAGGATGTGCTCGGGACGGGCCGGCATGATGTCGATCGTGTCGGCGCGGTACACGACGACGTCCGGGCGCTGATTCGTCAGCGGCACGTCCTGAAGCCGCACGTCGAAGCCGAAATCCGCGTTCCAGCCCAGCCCGGCGGCGGTCTCCAACGCGACCGCGAGGATCTTGGCCAGCCGGTTGTGACGTTTGGACGCGCCGGGGCTCACGACGACCATCCCGTCCACGATCTCGATGCCCGCGCACTGCTCCTCGGACCAGGAGTCGTACTGCTCCACCGTGATCTGCTGGTGCATCCAGGCGGGAGCAATCATCTCCGCGGCGATGGCACACCTCCTCCTGGCGACCCGACGGCCTGATCCTCCCGAACCAGCGTAACGCCGCCGTCTCGGGTAGTCGGACCGATCCTCAACGATCATTGCCCACGGATGAGACGATCTCGGACGCGCTCCCCGTCCACCCGCCCGCCACTAACGATCTCGATGGCGTATTGCAGGCACTGTAGGTAAAATGCAGACATGACTGCGATCACTATCCGCGACGTCTCCGAGTCGACCCTCGAAGCGTTGAAAATCAAGGCTGCGAAGGGGGGACGCAGCCTACAGACGTACCTGCTCGACCTGGTCACGCGCGACGCACGGACGCCGTCCCTGGCGGACATGATGACCCGCCTCGACCGCGAGACACGGTCCGACGTCAGCACCTCGGACATCCTTGCCGCGATCGACGAGGGCAGGCAACGCCGTTGAGCGATGTAGCGGCCGTGATCGACTGTTCGGCGCTGGTACGGACGCTGACAGACCAGGGTGCGGGTGGAGTCGCCGTACGCCGCCGGCTCGCCGGCCTCGAGTCGCTCGCGGCACCCGGCCTACTCGACTACGAAATAGTTTCGGCATTGTTCGGGATGCTTCGAGGCAACAAGATCACCAAACGAGAAACGACGAAGGCCGTCGCCGATTACCAGATACTGCCGCTCGTGCGGCATGAGACGCTGATCCTCTGGCGGCGGGTCCATGAGCTGCATCACAACCTCAGTGCGTACGACGCGCAGTACGTGGCGCTCGCCGAGGCGTTGGGGCTGCCCCTGATCACCAGCGATACCCGCATCGCGCGCAGCGGCACGGCCGCGTGCGCTGTCGAGGTCTTCGCCTGACGTTGGGTCAGAACAGTCATCAGGCTGTGCGTGGACTGTCGAGTGCCGTCGGCAGGCGCTCGCCGAAGGCCGGGGTGCTGTGTGTGCATGTATATGGCGATGTCGTGGGCTGTCATGGCCGGGCCCGACCGTCGGGTCCTGCTGGCGATCGCACGGACGGCGGTGACGACCCGACCCGGGTGAAGATCGAGTTCGTCGAGCAGGAAGTCGTCGAGAGACTGCCGGGTGAGTGGTGCGGGCAGCGCGCTGGGCGGAAAATCCGCAGGGTTGTCGGTGACGATCACGTCGGCTCGGCCGGCTCATGCTGTGGCGACAACATGCCGGTCGTCGGGGTCGGGTAGGTGGAGGGTCGGGACGAGCGGCTCCCAGCCGGTGACGAGGGTGTCCGGGAAGGCGGTCGCCGTTCGGGTGAAGCGGGTGAGACAGGCGTCGATTTCTTCCGGTGACGTCCCTCGCTTGCGAGGAACAGGCGGAGGGTGCGGTCGAGTTCGTCGAGGATCTCGGTGGACCAGCACCCATGACATCGCTTCGCGATGCCATGCCGAGTTCCTCGTCTTCGACCTCTGCCAGAACGTCGACTACTTCAACCAGAACATGCCCGCCGTCGAGCATGCGCTCCCGCCGTCCCTCGGCCAGCGGATCTTCCAGCGCCGCGCCGACCTGCTGCTCGAGCTGGACGAGAAACGTGCGCCGGCCGATGCCGCCCGGGCCACGGCCGACGCAGAACCGGTTGGGGAAGTCACCGAACTGCGGGCCGATCTGGCCCGCCGGCTGCGCGAGCAGGTGGCGGGAATGAACCCCGAGAACTTCCTGGTCCGCCCATACCGCGAGCAGGTCGAGGCATACTCGCTGCCCGACCGCTGGCAGCGGATCGCCCCCGGGGTCTACGCCGATCTCGAGAAGCTCGCCGGGCTGCCCAGCGCCTACCAGGACGATCCCGCCGGTGAAGAGGCCAGGCGCTTCGACCTGCTGATCCTGCGCCTGCAACTGGCCTGCCTCGGCACCGAGACCGGGTTCACCAGGATGCGCGTCCGCGTCCAGGAGATCGCTACCGCGCTGCTCGGCCAGACCACCATCCCGCTGGTACGGGCCCAGGCGGAGCTGCTCGAGGAGCTGACCACCGACGCGTGGTGGCAGGACGTCACGCTGCCCATGCTCGAATCGGTCAGCCTCCGCCTGCGCGGACTCATCCGGCTGATCGAGAAGGGCAAGCGCAACGTCGTCTACACCGACTTCGAGGACGAACTCGGCGAGATCAGCGAGGGCGGGATCACCTGGCAGCCACTCGGAGACGACTTCGAGAAGAAGATCCGCACCTATCTGCGCAGCCATGAGAACCAGCTCGCTGTCCAGAAGCTGCGCCGCAACCGCCAGATCACCACGACCGACCTCGACGAACTGGAGCAGGTCTTCCTCGACTCCGGCCTCGGTACCACGGAGGACATCGAGCAGGCCAAGGCCAGGCACGAGGGGCTCGGCCTCTTCCTGCGCTCCCTCACCGGCCTCGACCGCGAGGCCGCGGCCCGCGCGTTCGACCAGTTCCAGACCGGCCGCACGCTGACCGCCAACCAGCTCCACTTCCTGAAGATGCTCATCGATATTCTTGCGCGCCGCGGCCTGGTCGACGTCGGCCAGCTCTACGACCCCCCGTTCACCCAGCTCACGCCCAGCGGACCCGAAAAGTTCTTCACGGCGTCCGACATCGACACCGTCGAATCCGTGCTGGACCAGGTCCGTTCCACAGCGATACCGGAATCGCGGGCCATGTAGACGCCGTTCGGCCGCCAGCCGAGCCGCGACGACCAACGACGACCAACATAGATTCGCAAGCGATTCGCATCGGGTATGCTGGCGGACGTGGCCAGGACGACGTCGACTCCCCTCTACCTCGGCGACGACCTCCGCGCCCGCGCCGAAGACGCCGCACGGGCCGCGGGCACCTCGCTGTCGGCGTGGGTACGCGAAGCGATCACGGAGCGGCTGGAGCGGCAGGCGGTCATTACGGACGGCCTGGCAGCCGCGCGGGAGTGGGAGGCCGAACACGGTCCGCTGCCGCGGGACGTTCTCGACGAAGCCCAGCGTGAGCTGGAAGACGCCGGCATCCTCCCCCGCCGTACCGCGTGAATCTGCTCTACGACGCTGGTGCCCTCGTCGCCGCCGAACGCAACGACGAGCGCATGTGGGCCCGCCACATCAAGGCGTTGGCTGGTGACGTCGCCCCCGTTGTCCCGGCGCCTGTCGTCTGGCAGGTCTGGCGCGACGGGGCACGCCAGGCACGGCTCGCCCGTCTGCTCCGGGGCTGCATCGTCGAACCGGTCGACCAGACCACGGCCCGCTCCGCCGGCGAGCTGCTCGGCCGCGCCCACACCACCGACGGAGCCGCCGCCGTCGTCGTGCTGGCAGCGGCCCGCCACGGCGGAGTCGTCTACACATCCGACCCTGGTGATCTTCAGTATCTGGCCGAATACCTCCCGAACGCCCGGCCATTCACGATCATCAAGGTATAGCCGGCAACCATCCCCACGCCGCCGATGTCGATGTCGATGTCGTCGAACATACGTTCCGTGAACCTGGCGAGATCACGCCCCCGGCGAATCCCGTGGCACCCCTGTCGCCTACGCCGCGGAGCGAGGGGTGACGCGAACGTCGAGGTCAGCATCGAGAGCCTCGGCCAGCCGCCCCAGCACGGGGAGCGTGGGTACTGTCCCGCCAGCCTCGAACCGGGCCACCGCCGACTGGGTCATGCCTGCCGTCCGAGCCAGTTCAGCCTGGCTCCAGGCACGCCGCTGGCGCAGTTCCCGGACCGCCCGGCCCAGCTCGAACGCCAGTCTGGCCGCCTGGTACGCCTCCCACGCGCCCGGCTCACCCATCCGCCGTTCCCTCAGCTCCGCCCAGTCCGTCCGTTCAAGCATCGCCATCCTCTCCCTCGTCCTCACTCACCGTGTGTGACTCGGCCAGGCAGCGCGCCAGCGCGCGCCTCGCCCGGGACACCTCGGCGGCCTCCCGCATCCGCGTCTTGGCGAATACCGTCAACAACACCACCCGCCGGCCTGGAGCGATCCAGTAGGTCATCCGCACCGCCCGGCCCTCCAGATGGAACCGCAGCTCCCGCAGCTTGCCGTCGAGCTGCCACGTGTACGGCTCGCCCAACAGCGCCCCCTGCTCGGCGAGCAGGTCCACGTAGAACGCCGCCGTGGCGAACTGCGCGGTCGGTAACCGCTCCAGCCAGTCCCGGACTTCCGGTTCCAGCTCGACGGTACCCCAGGCCATAGCGGCGATGCTATGCCCCGAACAGGGCAGTCCAGATGTCAGACCCAACGCAGCCACCCACCAGACCACGACACCCCGCACGTCATCCGGGAGGCATGCGCCGCCTCCGGGTATGGCCGGAGACCTGTGGGTGGATCGAGCGCTTGCCAGGCGCGGGCTCCTACGAAGCACGAGCAATATGATCAAAAATATGGGAGCGTTGTAACGATCACGAAATCGGGCGCCTCCGGCGGTCAGGAGCGGTCGAGGCGGGCCAGGAGGGCGGCGGAGGGGATCGGGCGCGCGCCCGAGCGACGGCTGGTGTCAGCCACCTCGCGGTCCGAGGTGACGACGACGACGGGGCGCCCCACCGGCTCGGCCCGCACCAGGCGGACGATCTCCTCGTCGGCCAGCTGGCCGGAGCGGCTGAAGAGCACCCGTACCCCGCGGGGCGCCGCCACCCCGACCGGCCTGGCGGTGACCGCGGTCGCGTCGAACACGACCGTGATCTCGCTCTCGGACGCGCGGCCGGCCAGCGCGCCGAGCCCGGACAGCAGCCGGGCGCGCTGCGCCTGCAACGTCAACGAGCCGTATCCGCGCTTGGTGACGTTGTAACCGTCCACGATGAGATGCACACCGGGGACGGCGAGCACCTCGTCGATCACGGCCGGGTCGTCCTCGGCCAGGCCGCGGGCGCTGACCCCGCAGAACGGGTCAAGGGGCGCGGCGTCGTCCTCGCCACGGCTGACGATGTCCGCCGGGTGCAGCACGGCGGTCGGCAGCGCGAGCTCCTTGCGGAAGCCGTTGGCCGCGGCCATCAGCGTGTCGAGCAGGACCCGCAGGCGCACGTCCTCGGCCGAGCGGGCCTCCCGGCTGCCCCGCCGGGACGCGGTCAGGGCGGCTTCGAGCTCGGCGACCCGCTGTCGCAGCCGCCGGGTCTCGGCTTCGGCGTCCCGGGCTGCGGCGACCGCCTCGTCGCGGGCCTTCTCCGCCACCTCGACGGCATCGTTCGCCGTGTTCTCGACCCGGCGGAGCCGGTCGGAGGAGGAGCGCAGCCGGCGGCGGGCGTCCTCCACCTCGGAGCGGGCAACCGCCAGCCGCTCCCGCAACTGGTCGTTCTCGACCTTGGCGCCCTGCCGGAGTGCGTCCAGCTGTTCACGCAGACGTGTGACCGTCTCGGTGGCGTCGGCCGCGCGGGCCGACGCCGCGGCTTCGGCCACCTCCTGGGCCGCGGCCTCGACCATCCGTTCCCAGCCGGGCAGCCGCAGGACGTAGGCTACGGCCGCGATCTCCTCGGGCGGCGCCGCCTCGGGCGGCCCCTCGTCGGACTCCAGCGACGCCACAAGCTCGGGCAGGGCCAGCCGCAGCCGCTCGGCGACCCGGCCGCGAAAGACCGCGTCGTTGGCCATGGCGGCCGCCAGCGGGGTCGCCCCGAGCCGGGACCGCCGGGACGGGATGAAGCGGCGGACGGCCACGAGCGTGGCCGGCACATCCTGTTCCGGGAGATCGGCGAGGGTGTCGGCCGCGAACGCCACAATCTGTGCCCGGACGCTGGAGGGAAGCGGCTCGCTCACCCGGACGCCAGTGCAAGATCACGCGGCGCGCCGTCCGGCCTGCCGCCAACCGGCAGGTCACCGCCCGGCCTGCCGCCGGTCGCTATGGCACTGGTCGCCATGGTGCCGTCCGGTACGCCACACCGACGATGCCGGAAGCCCGCGGTCTCCCCGGCCACCGCCCCTCGTCCCCCGCACCGGCCGGGGCTGCCGAGACCGGCAGGAGCGCCGGGAGTGGTCTGGGCACGGGCCCGCTCCCGGTGCCACAACCTCCCCGTCACGGCGCAACGGAGCGGATCCGCGCGTGTCCCCCACCGCATGCGGGTAGACGGTTCGGGAAGATCGAGGGACACGGCCAGACTCCGGGGCACGTTGGGAACAACGACGACGACACCCCAGCGTATCGGGCCAGCCCGATCCCTCCGGATCGCATGGGTTCTCGGCCGGTTCGTCCAGGTCACAGCGCCCCGGTCGGGACAGGGCCGCCCCCGGTCGGGACAGGGCCGGCCTGCCGGGAGCTACCGGGCGAGAGCGGCCCTGATGCGTTCGGCCGCGTCGTCGAGCGCGGCCGGGTCGGGGTTGTGATCGGCCGCCTCGAACGAGATGTCTGCCTCGGAGTCGATCGGGATGAGGTGCACGTGCACATGCGGCACCTCCAGCCCGGCGAGCAGCGCGGCCACCCTGCGGGGACGGAAGGCGGTGTCGATGGCCCGCCCTACCAGGGCCGCGGTGCTCCACAGCTCCCGCAGGACGTCGGGCGGCAGGTCGATCCAGTGGTCGACCTCCAGCCGTGGCACCACCAGGGTGTGCCCCGGCCGGATCGGGGCGATGGTCAGGAACGCCGCGCTGTGGTCGTCCTCGTGGACGATCCGCCCGGGCAGCTCCCTCTTGATGATCCGGGTGAAGACGCTGGCCATGCCCGGACAGTACATGTCCGGACGGTGACCTTATCTGGACGTTGACTTTGCCTGGACGGTATCTGTATCCGGACAGTAGCCGGCTGAGATCCACGCTGGCACTCGCGCCGCTCGGCCCCGCCCCGCGCTGGCAGCGTGCTGGTGCCGTGCCGGCAGCACGACGGCGGGTCGACAGCGCGGCTGCGGGCCGGGCAGCGCAACGGTACCGGCACGGCGGCTGCGGGGCGCTGCCGTGGACGGGCCGGCGGGCCCAGGGTGACACACCGACACAGACCGGTCAGCCATGCGGAATCATGCGCCTGTGGCCTGGTTTGAAACGAATGGCATCCGCATGGCCCAGGTGGGCCTGGACTGCGTCAACGTGGAGCTGATGGTCGGGTTCTGGTCGTCGGCACTCGGCTACGAGGTTGCGCGGCACGACGGCGACTCGGCCGTCCTGCGCCACCCGGCCGGCGCCGGTCCCAAGCTGCGTTTACGGCGCGTGTCCGGGTCGGTGCCGAGCCCGGGCCGGCTGCACCTGGACCTGTACGCGGTGGACGCCGCACGCGTGGTCGGCTGGCTGTCGTCGCTGGGCGCCCGCGAGGTCGGACGCTACACCGACGGCGCCGACAGCGGCTTCATCCTCGCCGACCCGGAGGGCAACGAGTTCCGGGTCACCACGGCGGGTCAGGACGGGTTCGCCCGGCTGTTCACGTGACAGGCCACCGGCGTCTGGCGGCCAGCCGGTGACCGGCGGGCGTGAGCGGGAGCCCGTCCCGGGAACAGGGCCGGAAAACTGTCGTGAGCAGGGACTACCGTACCCGGACATGCGCCGGTTCTTCCCCGTGCCGGGCGGCGGCCACCCGGACGCACCGCCCACGCCGCCCGCCGAGCACCAGTCCCCGCTCCATCAGGGCGCCCCGGCGGGCCGCCGGCAGCACGATCATGTTCGTCCCGTGTTGCCGGCGGCCCAGCTGCCCGTGCCACCGGCGGAGCTCGGCCGTCCCCTGCGGGAGGTCACCTTCGTCGTGGTGGACCTGGAGACCACCGGCAGCCGGGCGGCCGACAGCGAGATCACCGAGATCGGCGCGGTGAAGATCCGCGGCGGGGAGGTCCTCGCGGAACTGGCGACGCTGGTGCGGCCGGACGCGCCGATCCCGCCGTTCATCTCGGTCCTCACCGGAATCACCGACGCGATGGTCGCCACCGCGCCCCGCATCGACGCGGCCCTGCCGACCTTCCTGGAGTTCGCCCACGGCAGCGTGCTGGTCGCGCACAACGCGCCCTTCGACCTCGGATTCCTGCGGGAGGCGTGTGTACGCTGCGGCCATCCCGTCCCTGACTGGGAGCATCTGGACACACTCCGTATCGCCAGGCAGGTGCTGGGACGGGACGAGACCCCGGACCACAAGCTCGCCTCGCTGGCCCGGCTCTTCCCCGCGGACGCCGGGCCCTGCCACCGGGCGCTGGCGGACGCGCGGGCGACCGTCGCCGTGCTGCACGGGCTGTTCGAGCGTCTCGGCGGTTTCGGCGTGACCACGCTGGAGGAACTGCACGGATTCTCCCGCAAGGTCTCCCCCGCCCGGCGGCGCAAGCGGCACCTGGCGGACGACCTGCCGACCGGCCCGGGGGTGTACATCTTCCGGGACAGCACCGACCGGCCCCTCTATGTCGGGACATCCCGGTCGGTACGGGCCCGCGTCCGGTCGTACTTCACCGCCGGTGAGCCGCGGCAGCGGATGACCGCGATGGTCGCGTCAGCCGAGCGGGTGGACGCGATCGCGTGCGCGCACGCGCTGGAGGCGCAGGTCCGGGAGGTCCGGCTGATCGCCGAGCACAAGCCCCCGTACAACCGCCGCTCCCGGAACCCGGAACGGGCGGTCTACCTGAAGATCACCGATGAGCCGTATCCGCGGCTGTCCCGGGTGCGGGCGGCCCGGGACGACGGTACCTACCTCGGCCCGTTCCCCAGCATGGCCGCGGCGGACCTCGCCGCGGCCGCGATCCACGAGGCGATCCCGCTGCGCCAGTGCGCCACCAGGCTGTCACCGCGCCGGCCCACCGCCGCGTGCGCGCTGGTGGAGCTGGGCCGCTGCGGGGCGCCCTGCGACGGCCGGGAGAGCCCGCAGGAGTACGCCCGGCACGTGGCAGCGGCCGTGACCGCCATCACCGCCGACCCGCAGGTGGTCGTGGACGCCGCGCGGGCCCGCATCGCCGCCCTCGCCGCCGAGCAGCGCTACGAGGACGCGGCGGTCGTCCGCGACCGGCTGCTGGCCTTCCTGCACGCGTCACAGCGGCTCCAGCGCCTGGCGGCGCTGACCGGCGTGGCCGAGATGACCGCCGCCGCGCCCACCGACGAGGGCGGCTGGGACATCGCGGTGATCCGCCACGGCCGGCTCGCCGGGGCGGCCAGCGCACCGGCACGCACCGATCCGTGGCCCTGGGTGACGGCGACCCGGGCCAGCGCCGAGACCGTGCGCCCGGGGCCGGGCCCCACGCCCTGCGCGAGCGCCGAGGAGACCGAACTGATCCACCGCTGGCTGACCGGCGCGGGCGTGCGTCTGGTCGGTCTCGACGGCCGCTGGGCCTCCCCGGTGACCACGGCGGCCAGGCAGATCGCCCTGCTGGGCGGCTGACCGCCGCGCCGGTCGCGGGGCTCCACTGGCGCGGCCAGCCGGCCGGCCCGGCGACCCGGCGACCAGGCGGCCCGGCGACCAAGTGGCCGGATGGCGTCGGCGCCGCTACCGCGCGAGCCGGCCGAGCAGGGCGCTCGCCGCCAGGATCGTCACCCCGGCGGAGCCGATCAGGACGACGAAGTCGAGCGGCAGGTGGGAATGCGTGCCGATCAGCAGGCCGCGCAGCGCGTCGACCAGATAGCTCAACGGGTTGAGATAGCTGACCACGCGTACCCAGGACGGCATGATGTCGACCGGGTAGAGGGCGTTGCTGGCGAAGAACATCGGCATCATGATTGCCTGGCCGATGCCCATCAGCCGGTCC
Source organism: Candidatus Protofrankia datiscae (assembly GCF_000177615.2). Lineage (GTDB taxonomy): Bacteria > Actinomycetota > Actinomycetes > Frankiales > Frankiaceae > Protofrankia > Protofrankia coriariae. The sequence goes on from NC_015656.1 coordinate 3,766,959, forward strand.
CGGGAGAGCACCAGCCCCGCGATCACGATGGACAGGCAGGCGAAGAACGCCGCGCCGATCACCACCGCCACCGCGGCGCCCACCAGCTTCAACGGGTTGGCGGTCAGCCCGACGCCGAGCACCGCCGCGAGCAGCACGACGACGAACACCTGGATCAGCGCGCGCACCCCGGCGGCGAACGCCTTGCCCGTGACCAGTGCGGTGCGCGGCGTGGGCGTGACCATGAGCTTGGCCAGCACGCCCGCGTCCCGGTCCCAGATGATCTGGATGCCGTAGAAGATCGAGATGAACAGCGCGGACTGGGCGAGGATCCCCGGTGCCAGGTAGTCCAGGTACGGGACGGATCCGGTCGGGATGGCGTGGACGCGGTTGAACGTCACACCGAAGACCAGCAGCCACAGCGCGGGCTGGACGGCTCTGGTGTAGAGCTCCACCCGGTCGTGGCGCAGCTTCTGCAGCTCCACCAGGGACAGCGTGGCCAGCCGGCGCAGCAGCAGCCGGGCCGCGCCCAGCCGGCTGGTGTCGAAGTCGTCGTCGACGAGGCCGCCGGGCCAGGCCCTGTCGGCCGCGTTCCCGGCGGTCCGGGGATCCCGCTCCCCCGGAGCGCTAGCCAACCCGGCGGGCGGCACGGCGGGTGTGCTGGACGCCACGGAAATCACCTGCCTCGTTGCCGTTGCCGGCGAGCGCATCGCCGGTGTGGTGCCGGAACACGTCCTCCAGGCTGGCCCGCGCGCCCAGCTCGGCCTTCAGCTCGCCGGGCACGCCGGTGACCCGCACCCGGCCGGCGTGCATCAGCGCGACCCGGTCGCAGAGGACGTCGGCCTCCTCCATGTAGTGGGTGGTCAGCAGTACCGCCATGCCGTGCTCCTCACGCAGGCGCAGGACGTGCTCCCAGACGCTGTCGCGGGCGATCGGGTCGAGTCCGACGGTCGGCTCGTCGAGGATGAGCAGCCGTGGCGCGTTGACCAGGGCCTGGGCCAGTTCCAGACGGCGGACCATCCCGCCCGAGTAGGTGCGTGCCAGCCGGTCGGCGACGTCGGTCAGGCCCATGGCCGCCAGCGCCTGGTCGACCCGGGCCCGTCGGTGCCGGCGCGGGACGTCGAACAGGCCGGCGAACAGCGCGACGTTCTCGCGTCCGGTCAGCCCGCTGTCCGCGGAGAGCATCTGCGGTACGTAGCCCATCAGCCGCCGGGTCCGGATCGGCTGGCGGGCCGCGTCCACCCCGAAGACGAGAACCGAGCCGGCCGCCGGCCGCAGCAGAGTCACGATGACGCGGATCGCCGTGGTCTTGCCGGCACCGTTCGGCCCGAGCAGGCCGACGATCTCCCCGGGGGCGAGGGTGAGGTCGAGGGAGTCGACCGCGGTCTTCTCGCCGAACCGGTAGGTCAGCCCTCGGACGTCCAGCGCCGGCGGGTCATCCGGGGCTGGCGCGGGCGTGGACGCGGTCGGCGACACGGAATGATCGATGGACATTCGACCTCCATATCTTTTTCTTTCTGCAACTAACTATCCACCCCCACGGTTGTCGCGTCATCTGTCCCGGTCGAACATCCACCCGAACACCCACAAAAGGTCTGGGGCCTCCCGCCTCCGGATGACGGAGGTGGAAGGCCCCAGGTAAACCTCGCGGTAAGAAGACCTCAGCCGGTCAGTGCCCGCCCTCGGAGCGCTGCGGGGAGGAGCCGGTCGGCTCCGGCTGGCGTTCCTCCTCCTCGACGAAGAAGCCGCTGACAGCCCGGCCCGCGCGACGCACGAGAGCGCCCTTGGCATGCGCGTCCCCCGCGGACGGCAGGGCCACCCGGTCGGTCGGCACCCGGGGGTGGTCGGGCACCGGTGGCAGCTTCGGCCGGTGCTCCTCCACGAACTCCCCGTTGGGCAGCTGCTGGATGATCCCGGTCTCGATGCCGTGTTCGGCGATCTCACGATCACGTTCCTGCAGGTGGATGCACAGCTTCCTGGTGAAGTAGAAGACGATCGGCGGCAGGACGATGGCGCCGACCCGACCCGCCCAGGTCATCGCGTTCAGCGAGATGTCGAACGTCTTGGCGATGACGTCGTTGCCACCCGAGATCCACAGCACCAGGTAGAACGTGATGGCGAAGGCGCCGAGGCCGGTGCGGGTGGGCGTCTCGCGCGGACGCTGCAGCAGGTTGTGCGACTCCTTGTCGCCGGTGACCTTCGCCTCGATGAACGGGTACACCGCCAGCAGGGTGAACAGGATGCCGGGCAGGATCAGCGTCGGCCAGAACACCGCCGGGACCGTGTGCCCGAGCCCGCGGAACTCCCACGGCGGGAACAGCCGGGTCGACCCGTCGAGGAAGCCGATGTACCAGTCCGGCTGGGAGGCGGAGCTGACGTTCGCCGGGTCGTACGGCCCGAAGGCCCAGATCGGGTTGATCTGGGCGAGACCCCCGAGCAGGGCGAGCATCGCGAACACCAGCATGAAGAAGCCGCTGGACTTCGCCGCGAAGACCGGGAAGACCCGGTGCCCGACGACGTTGTGCTCGGTCTTGCCCGGACCGGGGAAGTCGGTGTGCTTCTGGTGCCAGAGGATGCCCAGGTGGGCGCCGATCAGCGCCAGCAGGACGCCTGGCACCAGCAGGATGTGGACGACGTACAGCCGGGGTATGAAGTTCTCGCCCGGCCATTCACCGTTGAAGACGAGGAAGGACGCCCAGGTGCCGACGACCGGGATCGACTGGGCGATGGACGCGGCGATCCGCAGCCCGGTGCCGGAGAGCAGGTCGTCCGGGAGCGAGTAGCCGGCGAAGCCCTCGAGGATGCCCAGCACGAACAGGCCGACGCCGATCAGCCAGTTGACCTCGCGGGGCTTGCGGAAGGCACCGGTGAAGAACACCCGCATCAGGTGCACCAGGATGGACGCGACGAACAGCAGCGCGGCCCAGTGGTGGATCTGGCGGAAGATCAGGCCCGCGCGGGTGTCGAAGCTGATCTCCAGGGTCGACGCGTAGGCGCGGCTCATCTCGACGCCCTTGAGCGGTACGTACGAGCCGTCGTAGACGACCTCGGTGTTGCTCGGGTCGAAGAACAGCGTCAGATAGATGCCGGTCAGGACCAGGATGACGAAGCTGTAGAGAGCGATTTCCCCGATCATGAAGGACCAGTGGCCGGGGAACACCTTGTTCAGGTTGCGCCGCAACGCCGCCTGCGTGCCGAACCGTTCGTCGGCCGCCCGGTTGAGCGCGCGGACGGGACCCGGCCTCTTGACCAGAGGTGGTGGTGGGACGGTGGTCATGAGCGCTCCCAGAAGGCGGGACCGATGGGCTCGGTGTAGTCACCGTCTCGTGCGATGAAATATCCGTCCTTGTCGACTCCGAGCGCCAGTTGCGGCAGGGACCGGCTGGCCGGCCCGAAGATCGCTCGGCATCCGTCCAACACATCGAACACGGACTGGTGACAGGGGCACAGCAGGTGGTGGGTCTGCGCCTCGTAGAGGCTGACCGGGCAGCCCGCGTGAGTGCAGATCTTGGAGTAGGCGACGTGGCCGTCGTAGGCCCAGTCCTCCCGACCCGGCCGCGGCCGGTTCTCGTCCGGCCCGAGCCGGATCAGGACGGTGGCGCTGTCGGCCTTCTGGTGCAGGGTGCGCTGGGGCTCGTAACGGACCCTGCCGTCGGGCTCGGTGACCGGGATCGCCGGGAACACCGTCTCGATGCCGCCGATGGAGATGTCACCGAGCCTGACCGGGGTGCCCTCCCCGGTGACCAGCCGGGCGCCCTTCACCCAGTGGGTGTGGTCGAGCTGTTTGCCCGGCTTGCGGTTGGTCAGGTTCAGCAGCGGTACCACCAGCAGGGCGCCGAGCACCGTGCCCGCGCCGAGCAGGGTCCGGCGGATCAGCGGCCGGCGGGCCAGCCCGGTGTCGGCGTAGCCGAGGGCGACCGTCTCCTCGGTGGCGGCGATCTCCTCGTCCGCGGACCTGAAGGGGTGCCGTTCCTGGACGGCCTCCTCGTGCGGCATGAGCCGCTTGGCCCAGATGATGATCCCGAACCCGATGCCGCCCATGGCCAGGGCGAGCGCGGTGCCCAGGGCCGGGGTGTAGTACTCCTTGTGCTTGTCACCGACGAAGTTGGTGACAACGAACCCGACCGTCCCGATGATCGAGATCACGAACCAGAACGCGGCCTGCCGCTCGGCCCGGCGTTCGGCCCGGCGGTCGAGCGCCTCGGCGTGGGGATCACGTACACCCACGCCCCGCTCGGGCGGCTCGGCCAGCAGGACCGTCGACCCCGCGCGGGTCGCGTCGGTCTGGTGCTCAGGGGTACCGAGACGCTCGGGACCGTCGTCGTGGCCCTGACGCAGTTCGGGTCCGCCAGCGCTGACGTCGGACCCGGGTGCGGGCTCCCCTGACGGCTTCACCGGGTGCTTGGCCCGGTCGAAGATGCTGCCGCCGCTGTCGTCGGGCGCGCCCGGGCCGGCGTTGTCGTCGTCCTGCTTGCTCATACCTTCTGCCTCGCTCCGATCCACAGGCACACCGCGAGCAGGCCACCGATTCCGACCAGCCAGGCCAGCAGCCCCTCAGGAACCGGGCCGTACTTACCAAGACCGTGGCCGCCGGCGGCCGGGGCCTCGCTGACGTGCCGGATGTACTTGGCGATCGCGACCGCGTCGGCATTGTCGACCTGCCCCGGGCCGAACAGGGGCATCGACTCCGGACCGGTCCGCATCGCCTCGATGATCTGGACCGGGGTGGCGTGGCTGAGGTCCGGCGCGTACTTGCCGTAGGTCAGCGGCGCGCCCGCGCCCGCGGCCTGGTGGCACTGGGCGCAGTTGGCCCGGTACAGCTCCCCGCCATGGGCCAGGTCGGCGTCGCTCCACTCGGCCTCGTCGATGACCGGCTTCCGCGGGCCGCCGCCAAGGCTGTCGATGTAGGCGGCCAGCTGGTCGATCTGCGTCTGACTGTAGATCGGGTCCTTGCGCTTGGCCTGCGCGCCCGGCGCCGCCAGCGGCATCCGCCCGGTGCTGACCTGGAAGTCGACCGCGGCCGACCCGACGCCGATCAGGCTCGGGGCCTGGTTGCCGCCCTGGCCCTGCAGGCCGTGGCAGCTTGAGCAGCCCTGGAGGTAGAGGGCCTGCCCCGCCCGGACGGCCTCGTTGGTCGCCGCGGTGTCCTCGGCCGTCCCACGCGGAGCGAACGCCGTCCACAACACGCCGGTGGCCGCGAGCGCCACCAGCAGGACCACGGCCGAGGAACGCCGACGCCGGCGTACGGATGCGCGGGCAGCGCCCGTAGATGCAGTCATGTCGCTCACTGGCTCACTGGAGGAGGTAGATGGTCGCGTACAGGCCGATCCAGACGACGTCGACGAAGTGCCAGTAGTACGACGTCACGATCGCGGACGTCGCCTTCTCGGGCGTGAACCTGCCGTAGGTCGACCGGGCCAGCACGATCACGAAGGCGACGAGCCCACCGATGACGTGCAGGCCGTGGAAGCCGGTCGTGAGGTAGTACACGGAGCCGTAGGCATGGGACGAGATCGAGAACTCGTTCTCGCGGAAGTACTCCCACGCCTGGCCGCCGACGAACACCAGGCCCATGATCAGGGTGATGACGTACCAGCGGCGCAGCCCGTAGACGTCACCGCGCTCGGCGGCGAACACGCCGAGCTGGCAGGTCAGACTGGAGAGCACCAGGATCGTCGTGAAGAAGAGCGCGAAACCCACGTGCAGGTGGACCGGACCGTACTCGGACCCCGCGGGAACGCCGGTGGTCGGCGGCCAGTTGTCGCTGTCGACCGATCGGATCGTGTAGTACATCGCGAACAGGGCCGCGAAGAACATCAGCTCCGATGACAGCCACACGATCGTTCCGACCGAAACCATCGAGGGACGGTTGGCCGTCGGGTGCGGCGGCGGAGCTTTCTCAAGGACGGAGGCGGAGGCCACGTCGGTCATTCTGGCACGCGATCCGTCAGGCGCCACCGTAGGTTCGACATTCGGTAGGACTACGAGCTGTCGAGGGTTCGGCCGAACCCCCGTCCGACCCCGATCGGAGTGAGGTGACAGGGCCTGTGACCAGTCCCGGCGCCCTTGCCACGGCAGGCGCGGGAAGCCTGCTCGCATCGTCCGGGCAGGGAGAACTTCCACCGCCACCGACCGTCGGGCGAATGCTGCTGCACATCTCGCCGGAGCCCGGCCCGTTGCTACTGGTCGCCCTCATGGGCGGGTTGTACCTGTTTGGAGTGAGCAGACTCACAGATCGTGGAGACGCCTGGAGCCGCTGGCGGACGGCCTCCTGGCTGGCCGGCCTGGTGGTGGTCGCCTACGCGCTCGTCGGTGGGATAGCCGCCTACGACACCGCCCTGTTCAGCGCGCACGCCGTCCAGCACATGCTGCTCGGCACGGTCGCGCCCATCCCGCTCGCGCTGGGCGCCCCCGTGACGCTGGCGCTGCGGGCCCTGCCGCTGCGTCCCCGCCGGCTGCTGGTACGGCTGCTGCACAGCCGGGTGGCGCGGGTGGTCACCTTCCCGCTGGTCGGCTTCGCCGCGTTCATCGTGAGCCTCTACGGGCTGTACTTCACCGGCCTGTACGAGGCGTCGATGCGGCACACGGCGCTCCATCTGTTCCTGCACGTGCACTTCCTGGCCGTCGGCTGCCTGTTCTACTGGCCGATCATCGGACTCGACCCGATGCCGGGACGGCTGCCGTACTGGGGACGGCTGCTCCTGCTGTTCGTGACCTTCCCGATGCACGCGTTGTGGGCGCTGGCTATGTTCACCACCAACGAGGTCTTCGCCGCGGACTGGTATGCCGAGCTCGGCCGGACCTGGGGGTCCAGCCCGCTCGGCGACCAGCAGACCGGCGCCGGGCTGATGTGGGCCGCCGGCGAGGTGGTCGGCGCCATGGTGTTCGTCGCGTTGTTCATCCAGTGGTCACGGGCGGACGACCGGGAGGCCGCCCGCGAGGACCGCCGCCTGGACCGGCTGCTCGACGCCGCCGCGGGCCCCGCCCGAGCACGCCCGGGCACACCCGGGCACCCCGCGACCGAGCGGGACGGGACAGCCGGACGGGCGCGGGAGACGGAACAGAATGCGGATCGGGAGCTCGGGCCCGTTCCGGAGGCGGATCCGGAAGCCGAGTTGCTCGCCCGGGAGGCCGCCTACAACGCCTGGCTCGCCCGGCTCGCCGCGAACGACACCGCCGCCCCACGGCGGCCCGCGACCGTCCGCGACAGGACACCGGGGACGGAGCAGGGCTGACGAGCCAGGCCAGGCAGGCCGACAGGAAGGCCGGGCCGGAGCGCCGGCAGCCGGCTGTGTGGCGGACGACCAGCCGCGTGGGCGGTCAGCCGCGTAGCGCGAGGTCCGCGATCAGGGACGTCCTGGTCGTGCCGGTGATCGGTGTCGCCTCGTTGTAGGCGGGATGGTCGACCACCAGTTCGACCGGCACGGCCGGATCCCGGAAGGCATCCCGGGTGTCGTCGTTGAGGAGGAACCGCAGCATGTGCACGGACACGGTCTGGCTCGGGACGTCCGGGTCCTCGTCGGGGCCGAGAATCTCCTCGGCCGGCACCGGTACGCCGCCGATCTCCAGCCGGATGCTGCGCTGCACGCCGGCCAGCCGCTCCAGCTCCGCGCGCACGGCGTCCAGGACGTCAAGCTCGATGAACAGGGTGGCGGTCAGCGTGTGGCTGGAGGGCAGCAGGCGGGAATAGATGTCGATCTCGTGGGCGACCTCCGAGGGGTCGCGCAGCCGTTCGGTGTAGACCATCTCCTGCACCTGGTAGCGCAGGGTCTGCTCGTTCTCGAACTCGAACAGGAGCATGTCGCCGACCCGGATTCGGCGCTCCGCCCTCACCGGCAGGATGCGGGCGCGCAGGCTCGGCCGTTGGGCGGAGTAGACCTCGGGGTCGGTGATGATGTCGGCGACACTGAGCGCCATCGTTGGGACTCCCTGACGATCATCGAAGGCATGGGCGGCGCGCCGGATGTTACGCCGACATCCGCCAGATCATGAAGCGGCCGGGAGGCCGTCCGCCGGGCACGCGCCGACAACGTCACGCGCCGACAACGTGTAGTGGCCGGGGCGGACGCGACCTGTGCGTCCACCCCGGCCAGCTACCTTCTCGGCGGCAGGCGGCTCCGCCCTGGTGACAGCCCGAAGCGGTACGGCCTGCCGGAGTTATTCCGCCGCGACTGTGTCCAGCGTGTCCAGGGCCTTCTGGAAGCGGCCGGCGTGGGTCTTCTCGGCGCGCGCGAGGGTGGCGAACCAGTCGGCGATCTCCTCGAAGCCCTCCTCACGGGCGGTCTTGGCGAAGCCCGGGTACATCGCGGTGAACTCGTAGGTCTCCCCCGCCACGGCGCTGGCAAGGTTCTTGGCGGTGTCACCGATCGGGCTCCCCGTCGCCGGGTCGCCGACCTTGGCGAGGAAGTCCAGGTGGCCGAAAGCGTGACCGGTCTCACCCTCGGCGGTGTCGCGGAAGAGCGAGCTGACATCGGTCAGGCCCTCGATGTCCGCCACCCGGGCGAAGTAGAGGTAACGGCGGTTCGCCTGGCTCTCGCCGGCGAACGCCTCCTTGAGGTTGTCGTGCGTCTTCGTGCCGTCAAGCTTGGACATACATGCTCCTTCTTTCGGGTGCGGTCACCTCTGGTGACCTTCTTTCGGGTGCGGTCGTCTCTGGTGACCTTCTTCAAGTGCGGTCACCTCTGGTGCGAGGCGACGCCCTTGGGGTGCGGCCGTCCAGGATGGTGACGACCGCTCGGATGAGTGGCTCGCGGCGGCGCGGGAAACCTCGAGTGGGACACCGGCCGCGCGACAACCGATGGTGTTCAGGGCTTCCGGTGATCAACCACCCGGTCGACAGGACGGACACAGGCCGCGCAACTGCAGGTCGTAGCCTGTGATCGCGAAGCCGGTGCTGTGCGCGAGCTCGTCGACCATCATCTCCACCGGGCTCGGCAGATCGATGTCCACGGCTTGTCCACAGCGGTCACAGACCAGATGGTCGTGACGGCTGGTGTTCCCGTCGTAGCGGGCGGCCGTACCGTTGCCGAGACTGAGCTCGAGGGCCTGTCCGGCCTGGACGAGCAGCCCCAGAGACCGGTAGACGGTGGCAGCGCCGATACCTGGCGCGACTTCTCGGACGCGATCGTAGACCTCGGCCGCTGTCGGATGGTTGTGGGCAGTCTGAAGCACCTCCAGCACCGCGCGGCGCTGGGGGGTGAGACGGAGAGCCTGCTGACCGTCCATGTCACATCCGATGCTGTCACGTCCGATGCCGTTGGTAGACACGCCCTGCCCTAGCAAACCGTCCGCAATTGTCTTGTGACGTTTGGTCATGGCTGGCCGCGACTGAATCTTGCTGCGGTCGACACCCTTGAGAACGAGTCTCATTCTCTACTAGAGGACGGCAGTCCCGCAAACCCGCCACGCCCAGCCTGGCGGACCGGGCGATGACACATCGGCATCTCCCCTGCGTGTCCCGCACAGCTCCCGGTGCCACGACCGTGGGCGTCACCTGTCAGCACGATCGGATACCCTGCGGGCGGGTCCCTCACCATGGGCACACATCACGCCATGGGCGCACACCCACCATGGGCGCACACTGCCGCGGTCGCGGTGTGTGACTCCTCGACGCTCCCATCGGGCGCCATCCTGCCAACGGCCGCTTCGAGTGAAAGGCCTGCGGTCGCATGAGTACCGTTCTCGTGTACGCGGACAAGCCCGAAGTCCGGGAGCGGGTGAAGCTCGCCATCGGCCCGCTTCCCGACCGCGAACTCGGCATCCTGGAGTTCCTGGACGCCACGGACGGCCCGTCCGTGATCGACGCGGTCGACCACGGGGAAGCCGACATCTGCGTCCTGGACGCCGAGGCCGCCCCCAGCGGGGGTATGGGCCTGTCCCGGCAGATCAAGAACGAGATCTCCAACCCCCCGCCCACCGTCCTGCTGGTCGCCCGTCGGGACGACCGCTGGCTGGCGAGCTGGTCGCTGGCGGACGCGGTGGTCGCTCATCCGGTCGGCCCCGCCGAGCTCACCGAGGTCGTCGTCACGCTGCTGCGCCGCCGGCACTCGCCGGCGCCCCGCGCGCAGTCCTCCCCCGCTCACTGACACGTCCCTTCCCTGCTGACGGCAGTGCCCTGGGGCCATGGCGCCCAACGCCCGGCCACGGCCCCACCCGGCACGCCGGCCCGGCCGGTCGGACTACCCGCGATCCGTCCGAGAAACAGTCCGCGCGGTACCCGGATGGCCGGACGGCACGAACAGCTCGGTGGTCCGGGAGCAGCCGGGGCAGCGGGAACGACCGGACGCCAGGAACAACCAAGTACGATCACAACGGGGAAGACAGGGATGATGGCCACGCCAACAGGCACGGAGCCAACAGGCACGGAGAGGGACGAGCCGGCCGTACCCGTACCCGCCGGCCAGCCGAGCTGGGCCGAACTTCTCACGCTGCTCCTGCGCGGGGACTCACTGCGCGCCGAGGATGCCGGCTGGGCGATGCAGCAGATCATGTCCGGCGCGGCGTCACCCGCCCGGATCGCCGGCTTCGCGGTGGCGCTACGGGCCAAGGGTGAGACCGCCGAGGAGGTCCGCGGCCTGGTCGAAGCGATGCTCGACCACGCCGCGCCGCTGGAGGTCTCCGACGACGTTCGGGAACGCGCGGTGGACACCTGCGGCACCGGCGGAGATCGATCACATTCGGTGAACATATCGACCATGGCGGCGCTCGTGGTCGCCGGATCCGGCATCCCCGTGATCAAGCATGGCAACCGGGCCGCGTCCTCGCGGTGCGGCACGGCCGACCTGCTGGAGGAACTCGGCGTCGTCATCGACCTGCCGCCGGCCGCCGTCGGCACCTGCCTGGCCCGGGCGGGTGCTGCCTTCTGTTTCGCCCCGGTCTTCCATCCGGCCATGCGGCACGCGGCCGGGACGCGCCGTGAGCTCGGCGTGCCCACCTTCTTCAACATCCTCGGGCCGCTGACCAACCCGGGCCGGCCCGCCTCCCAGGCCATCGGGGTCGCCGATCCACAGCTGGCCCCGGTCGTCGCGGGCGTGCTCGCCGCGCGCGGCACCCGGGGCCTGGTGTTCCGGGGCGACGACGGCCTCGACGAGCTCACGCCGACGACCACGTCGACGGTGTGGGTGATCAGTGGCGGCACGGTCCGGCAGGAGGCCTTCGACCCACGAACGGTGGGCATTCAGCCCGGCGACCCCGCGGAGCTGCGGGGTGGTGACGCCGCCCACAACGCCGAGGTCGCCCGTGTTCTGCTGGCCGGACGTCGTGGGCTGGTACGCGACGCCGTCCTGCTGGCCGCCGCGACGGCTCTGGTCGCCTCCACCGGGCCGACCGCCGCACCGGTGAGCGAGCAGATCCAGCGTCAGCTCAGCCGGGCCGCCTGGTCGCTGGATTCCGGCGCGGCCGAAGCCGCGCTGGGGCGCTGGGTCAGGACGAGCCAGGCGGCTGCCGCCGCCGCGTCCAGCGGCGTCTGAGGCCAGGGCAGCACCGGTTCACCCAGAGGCCGGTTTTCACCCAGGACAGATCCGGCCCCTGCCGGAGGACCTGTCGCGTATGTCCGTTCGCGTACGTCCGTACCGATGGGCGCCGACAGGCGGAAGTTCCATCCAGAGCAGGTCAGGACCTGTCTCACCTGGGCTGTCCCGCGCGTGGGCGGCCGGCCCAGCCCAGGGCCGCCTGTTCCCGGTGGGCCGGCGTCCGGCCCACCGGAAACAGGATCAGTCTTCGGGGACGGGTGGGTGCCACAGGTTCTCGAACAGCAGGCCTGTGACGAAGAACAGCGTCAGGAGCCCGCCGATCAGAGCGAGCCAGACGCCGAAGACGATGCCGAAGACAACCAGGCTGGCGCTGAACGCGATGAAGATCGGATAGTAGCTACCCGGTGTGAAGTGCCCGAGTTCCCCGGCTCCGTCGGCGACCTCGGCGTCGGGCAGGTCCTGTGGCCGCGCTCCGATCCGGCGGGCGGTGAACAGCAGATATCCACCGACCAGCAGGCCGAGGCTGCCGCACAGCGCCAACGCGACGGTGCCGGTCGGATCCTGTGACGTGAACCAGTAGACCACGTCGACCGCCGCGCAGAAGATTGTGAATACGAGGAAGACCACGCCTTCGATCTTCATGGCTACCGCTCCTCCCTTGCGGCCTCCGCCGACGCGAAAAAATCATCGCATCGGCTTCGGCTGGTCTCCTGCCGGCCCACGGGTCGGCTATTTGATTTCAGGCGTGGCGTGGTAGTCCACGCTGCCCGCCGCCTGCGGATAGTGCAGGTCGAAAGCCGGCCGTTCCGAGCGGATACGCGGCAGCGAGCGGAAGTTGTGGCGCGGCGGCGGGCAGGACGTCGCCCATTCCAGGGAGTTCCCGTAGCCCCACGGGTCGTCCACGACGGCCAGCTCGCCCTTCTTGTACGAACGCCAGACGTTGTAGATGAACGGCAGGGTCGAGGTGGCCAACAGGAAGGCGCCGGCCGTGGAGATCGTGTTGTAGGTGGTGAAACCGTCGGTGGGCGAGTAGTCGGCGACCCGGCGCGGCATACCCTTCACGCCCAGCCAGTGCTGGATCAGGAAGGTCAGGTGGAAGCCGAAGAACAACGCCCAGAAATGGATCTTCCCGAGTTTCTCGTCGAGCAGCCGCCCGGTGACCTTGGGAAACCAGAAGTAGATCCCGGCGTACGCGGCGAAGACCACCGAGCCGAAAACGACGTAGTGGAAGTGCGCGACCACGAAGTAGCTGTCACTGACGTGGAAGTCGATCGGCGGGCTGGCCAGCAGCACGCCGGTGAGGCCGCCGAAGAGGAACGTCACGAGAAAGCCCAGTGCGAACAACATGGGCGTCTCGAAGGTGATCTGCCCTCGCCACAGGGTGCCGATCCAGTTGAAGTACTTCATCCCGGTCGGCACCGCGATCAGGAAGGAGAGGAAGGCGAAGAACGGCAGCAGGACGGCCCCGGTGGCGAACATGTGGTGTGCCCACACCGCCACCGACAGCGCGCCGATACCGACCGTCGCGAAGACCAGCCCCTTGTACCCGAACAGCGGCTTGCGGGAGAAGACCGGCAGGACCTCGCTGATGATGCCGAAGAACGGCAGGGCGATGATGTAGACCTCGGGATGGCCGAAGAACCAGAACAGGTGCTGCCACAGGATCGCGCCGCCGTTGGCCGCGTCGAATATGTGCGCGCCCAGCCGGCGGTCCGCCTCAAGCGCGAGCAGCGCGCCGGTGAGGACCGGGAAGGCGATCAGCACCAGGATCGAAGTGATCAGGAAGTTCCAGCAGAAGATGGGCAGCCGGAACATCGTCATACCCGGCGCCCGCAGACAGAGAATCGTCGTGATCATGTTGACCGCGCCGAGGATGGTACCCAGACCGGACAGCGCCAGGCCGAGAATCCACAGGTCGGCGCCGGCCCCCGGCGAATAGAGCGAGTTGTTCAGCGGGGCGTAGGCGAACCAGCCGAAGTCCGCCGCGCCGCCCGGGGTCAGGAAGCCCGTGACGACGGTCAGGCTACCGAAGAGGAAGAACCAGTAGGACAGCGCGTTCAGCCGGGGGAAGGCCACGTCCGGCGAGCCGATCTGCAGCGGTATCAGGAAGTTCGCGAACGCGAACGCCATGGGCGTGGCGAACATCAGCAGCATCAGCGTGCCGTGCATCGTGAACAACTGGTTGAACTGTTCGTTCGACACGATCTGCAGACCAGGCCGGGCAAGCTCGATCCGCATCAGCTCGGCCATGATCCCGGCGAAGAGGAAGAAGATGAAGGAGGTCACGCCGTAGAGCAGGGCGATGTCCTTGTGGGACGTCGTCCGCAGGTAGCCGAGCAGGTTCGTCCGCGGCCTGGTGTGGAGATCCTCGACGTGGCCGGCCGGCGGCTCGTGCACCAGTGTCACTGTCGGCTCCCGGAGGTGCTCGGTGCGGCGGATGTCTGCGCGGGCGCCCCGGCGGCGGTGACTGTGGCCGGGGTCACGTCCGAGGCCGGGCGGGTCCGTTCGGCGATGAACCGGTCGTACTCGTCACCGGGGACCACCTTGACGGAGAAGTTCATCCGGTCGTGGTCGACTCCGCACAGCTCCGCGCAACGGCCCACGAAGGTACCGGTCTTGGTGATCGTGAGCTGGAACTGGTTGATCCGGCCGGGGACCACGTCCCGTTTGAACAGGAACTCAGGCACCCAGAAGGAGTGGATCACATCCGGCGAGGTCTCGATGAAGCGGATCGTCCGGTTCTGCGGGAGCACCAGGACGGCCGGCTCGCCGGGCCTGCCGGTGACCTCTATCGGGGCGGTGCCGTCGCGACCGGTGTCGAGATAGCGGAACTGCCAGTTCCAGCGGAAACCGATCACGTTGACGGTGACGTCCGGGTCGGGTGGCAGCCGGTTGATCTCGATCTCGTCCCGGGCCGTGTAGTAGAACAGCCCGGCGACGATGACCAGGGGCACGACGGTGTACAGGATCTCGACCGGCAGGTTGTACCGGACCTGCCGCGGCAGGTCGTCCGACCGTTTCCGGAACACGATGATCGCGTAGAAGATCAGACCCCAGGTGAACACGCCCACGGCGAGCGCCGCGATCGAGGAGCCCTGCCACAGGTTCAGAATGCGCGGTGTCTGGTCCGTCACTCCGTCGGGGAAACCGAAGTTGGGAACATCACACCCGGTCGCGGTCATGACGAGCAGCGCGAGCCCGGCCGTCAGGGCCAAGCGGCGCCGCCGCGGCCGGGCACGGGCGGCGCGGTGATCAGAACCTCGCGCGCGGTTCGTACTCCCCGCCCGGGCAGCGTCGGAGGCGGCCGCTTCCTCGACATCGGCGGGCAACGGCCGAGGTCGGCCGAAGGATCGGGTCACCAGGTCCTGCCTCCCACGAATGCGTCGGCCCGGGCGAACCAACCCGGTCGACGCAGGGCTCTTCGACAAGCTGTAGATGCTGCGGCAGGAGCGTATCCCAGCTACCCGTCCGGCATCACGCCAGAGCCCCGACAGGTGAGCCCTCCCGCCCCGACGAAGGCATCCCGGACAACCCGCCGGACCACCTTTTCGCCCCGCCGTCGGCTTGTGGTGCGACAGACGGCCCGCCACAACCCGCGGCGACGGGGCCTTCCCGAATCCGTGGCGGGAGGATGCCTATACCTCCGCCGCGAGGACGCCAGGAAGATCGGCAAAACGGGCTTTGACGTCGCGGCTGAGGACGATCCGTCCGGTCTCGGCCGCATGGGCCGCGATAATCAGATCGTGGGCGCCGCGACGCCGTCCGATCCGGCGTGAGGCCGCGATGAGACGGGCGTGGTGAGCGGCCGTGCCCTGCGTGTAGTCCAGCACGTCCAGCACGGATGTCATGGCGGCCAGTGCCTGTGAACGTTGGGTGGCCCTGGCTGCGATGTCGGCCAGTTCGATCCCCACCCGATACTCGGCGATCGACACGGCCGCGACCGCGAGTTCGTCGTCGTCCAGGGCGGCGCGGTCGACCGTTCCCCGTTCGTAGGCGATGAGGATGCCGGTGTCGAGGATCAGGCGGCGGCCCACGGGTCGCCCTCGTCCACGGCCAGGTGACCGACCGCCTGCGCGATGTCCGCCTCGAAGGCGTCATCCGGTGGCGTGGTGCCGACAAGCACAGCTCGAAGATCGGCTCCGGTTCGCCGACGCGCCGGCCCAATTTCCGCAATTGGTCGATTGCCTCGTGTAATCACGATGGTCTCGCCGGCCTCGATCGCGTCAAGCAGATCCGAGAACCCGCGGGACGCCTCGGTCGCCGTTACGGTGCGCACGACCACCAGCATGTCTGAAAATCAGATACGACTCCACATCGCTCGCATCGATCGACGTCACATGGACGCCGACGCGCCGTGCGGCCCACCGGCGTCCGCGAACGGAGACGCGTCTGCCGGAAACAGCGCCGCCGCACCACGCCCGGCCCAGCCCTGACCTCGCTGAGGTTCTGAGCGACCACGACATGGCCGGAACCCCCGCGCGGGCAGGTGCGAACCGTTCGTCGTCCTCACCGACGGCCGGCCCACCGTCGCCGGCCTGCTCGCGCTCGACGTCCACCCTCAGCAGTGGTTTCCCCGGTACGTCATCCAGGCATCGGCCGAGCCGCTGTCGACCGATCCCGCTGGAACACGCGCCAGGAACCAGGTCACGATCACCGGATCCATTCCACGGATGCTCGACGCCGCGCTGCTGTGGGCCAGACGTACGTTCGACACGTCGATCGTCTCCGAGGCGGACGGTACCGAGCACGACAGTCCTACCTATCCGTTCGTCGCCTTCCGTGAACTGGTCGCCAACGCCCTGGTCCACCGTGATCTCGACCACTGGTCCGCCGGCCTCGCTGTCGAGGTACGGCTGCGGCGGGACCGCCTCGTCGTGGCGGATCCGGGCGGGCTGTACGGCATCACCGTCGACCGCCTCAGCCGGGACACCGTCACCTCGGCACGCAACGCCAGGCTGGTCGCCATCTGCCAGCACGTCCGTTCCCCGGAGACCGGGGCCCGCGTCATCGAAGCTCTCGCAAGCGGCATCCCGACCATTACCGACGCGCTCGCCGCATACCATCTGCCGCCCGCCCACTACATCGACAGCGGCATCCGGTTCACCGTCGTTCTCCAGCGGAGGACAGCCACGCCGGCCGAGACGGATCTGAACACCACGGAACTGCGGATCCACCAGGCTCTCGCCAAGGGAACGCGGACCGTTTCGGAGCTGGAAAGAGACCCGGGACTGACCGCCCCCACCATCCGCAGGGCACTTCGTCGGCTGCGCGGTCGAGGTCTGATCGTCCAGCTCGGCGGCAGAGGACGCCCCACCGTCTACCAGCGCCTGGACGAAATGTCGTGACCATCCGGATCCATAAGGCGGCTCTCAGGATGTGTCCGGGCAGCCGGACGATACATCGACCGGCAGAACGGCCGTCAACGACAAACTTTTGGCGATCTTTCCTGGGTCGGACAGTTATGTCGTGGCTCTCGGCCGCCGCTTCGGGCCTGCGGCGAGACGGGCCCGCGCGCCAGCATGGCGTGAACGTGGCGGCATACCGTGGGAGGCGTGCCGGCCTATCTCGATCATGCTTCTACGGCCGTTCTGCATCCGACGGCCCGGGCGGCCCTGCTGGCCGCGATCGACGAGGGGTGGGCTGACCCGGCCCGGCTGTACCGCGACGCCCGGCAGGCCCGCATGCTGCTCGACGCCGCCCGGGAGACGGTCTCCGGGGTGATCGGCGCCCGGCCGGACGAGGTCAGCTTCACCGCCTCGGGCACCCAGGCGGCCCAGCTCGCGCTGCTCGGCGCGGCCCGGGCCCGCCGCCGCGCCGGCAGCCGCATCCTGGTCAGCGCCGTGGAACACTCCTGTGTCCTGCACGCCGCCGAGTGGCACGAGCACGCCGGCGGCCTGGTCGGCACCATCGGGGTGGACAGGTTCGGCCGTGTCGATCCGGTGAGCTTCACTCCCCCGCCGGACACGGCGGTGGCCAGCCTGCAGCACGCCAACCACGAGGTCGCCACCATCCAGCCGGTGGCTGCGGCCGCGGATGTCCTGCACGCCATGGGCGTCCCGCTGCACGTGGACGCGGCCATGTCGCTCGGGCGGATACCGGTGGACGTCACGGCGCTGGGCGCCGACCTGCTCAGCGCCAGCGCGCACAAGTTCGGCGGGCCGGCGGGCGTGGGCATCCTGGTGGTGCGCACCGGACGCCGCTGGGTCAACCCGCTGCCCGCGGACGAGCGCGAGGGCGGGCGGGTCGCCGGCTTCCCCAACGTCGCGGGGATCGTCGCTACGGCCGCGGCCCTGCACGCCCGGGCCAACGAAATCATCACCGAGGGTCCACGCCTGGCCGGCTATGTGGAACGGCTACAGGCCCGACTGCCCGAGCTCATAGCGGACGTCGAGGTGCTCGGCGACCCCGACCCGGCCGGCCGGCTGCCGCACATGATCACCTTCTCCTGCCTATACGTCGACGGCGAGTCGCTGCTGCACGAACTG
Source organism: Candidatus Protofrankia datiscae (assembly GCF_000177615.2). Lineage (GTDB taxonomy): Bacteria > Actinomycetota > Actinomycetes > Frankiales > Frankiaceae > Protofrankia > Protofrankia coriariae. Next base: position 3,784,894 of record NC_015656.1, read on the forward strand.
GACCGGGCGGGCATCGCGGTCAGCAGCGGTTCCAGCTGCACCTCCGACACGCTCACCCCGAGCCACGTGCTCGCCGCGATGGGTGCGTTGACGCAGGGGAACATTCGGGTGTCCTTCGGCCGGGAGTCCGACAGCGGGGACGTCGACGCCCTGCTGGCGGTCCTGCCGGACGCGGTCGCCCGCGTCCGCGAACGGGCCGGGGCCGCCGGACTGTGACACACAACCGGCCCGCGATGCACAACCGGACCGTGATGCACAACCGGACCATGACGAACAGTCGGGCTATGACAAAAAATATAAATAAAACGGATAATACGGACGACATCCACTGGGACGTGGCGGCGTTCACCGCGGACGCACGGGGCCGGCGATGCCCGCTGCCGATCATCGAACTGGCCCGCCGCATCGGTGATCTCGACCTCGCCGCCACCCTGGTGCTGTGGGCGGACGACCCGGCCGCGGACCTCGACGTCCCCGCCTGGTGCCGGATGCGCGCTCAGGAGCTGGTCGCGACCCGGGCGCTGCCCACGGGCGGGACGGCCTACCTCGTCCGCCGGCTCACCTGAATCCTCGGTCAGGAATCCCCGGTCAGGCTGTGGCCCCGGGGACCGCGGCCCCCCGGGGGGCCCTGGTCAGGCCGTGGACAGGTGCGCCGCGATCTGTGCGGCGGCGTCCGCGCCGTAGGTCTCCGACAGGCGCTTGACCAGTTCGGCCGGAACGGTTTCGTACTCCTGGGTGCCGATGGTCTCCAGCGCCAGCGTGGCGAGCAGGCAGCCGAGCTGCGCGCTGCGCTCCAACGACAGTTCCCAGGCGCGTCCCGCGAAGAAGCCGGCGCGGAAGGCGTCCCCGACACCGGTCGGATCCGGGGTGACCCGGGCGGGCACGACCGGCACCCGGATCGGCGCCTGCCCAACGGCCTCGATGGCGACCCCGTCCGCGCCGTGGGTGGTGATCCGGACGCCCACCCGCTGGAGCACCTGCGTGTCCGACCAGCCGGTCTTGCTCTCCAGCAGGCTCTTCTCGTACTCGTTGCACAACAGCCAGGCCGCGCCGTCGACCAACCGGCGGATCTGCGGGCCGTCCATCCGGGCGAGCTGCTGGGAGGGATCGGCCGCGAACGGGATCGACCGCTCGCGGCACTCGTCGGTGTGGCGGAGCATCGCCTCCGGGTCGTTCGGGCTGATCAGCACCAGGTCCAGGCTGCCCAGGCGGTCGGCGATCGGACGCAGCTCGATCAGCCGGGCGTCGCTCATCGCGCCGGGATAGAAGGAGGCGATCTGGCAGAGGTCGTCGTCGGTGGTGCACACGAAACGGGCGGTGTGGGCAATTTCGCTCACATACACCGAGTTCGTGTCGACACCGTTGCGGTCGAGCCAGGACCGGTAGTCGGCGAAGTCCTCGCCCACCGCCCCGACGAGAACGGGACGCAGGCCCAGCCGTCCGAGCCCGTAACAGATGTTGGCGGCCGCTCCCCCGCGCCGGATGACCAGGTCGTCGACAAGGAACGACAGGGAGATCCTGTCCAGCTGGTCGGCCAGTAGCTGCTCGGCGAACCGGCCCGGAAAGCGCATGAGATGGTCGGTCGCGATGGAACCCGTAACGGCAATAGGCACGATGCGTGATTCTACCTGGCCATCGTCCGTAACTGCCGGGTCCATCCGACATCTGGACACGGCAGACGTGTGGCCGGCTGGCCACTCCCAGCCGGCCACACGTCACAACCCACGCCACCATCGACGCCACACCGAACGGACACCGTCGGCAACCCCGGCGCTGTCCGGCACCCCGGACCGGACCCACCGGCTGATGTCGCCTCGGCGACGGACGCCTACCGCCACCCCGACCATGGCAACACGCCCGGCCGGGCCCCAGAAATCAGCGCCCGACCCCGGGAACCAGCAGGGCGCCAGGGATCAGTGGAAGGAGTCGCCGCAGGCACAGGAGCCCGCCGCGTTCGGGTTGTCGATCGTGAAGCCCTGCTTCTCGATCGTGTCGACGAAGTCGATCGTCGCCCCGCCGAGGTACGGGCCGCTCATCCGGTCGACCGCGACCTTGACACCGGAGAAGTCGAGGACGGTGTCGCCGTCAAGCTGCCGCTCGTCGAAGAAGAGCTGGTAGCGCATGCCGGAGCAGCCGCCGGGCTGGACGGCGATCCGCAGCTGGAGGTCCTCACGCCCCTCCTGCTCGAGCAGGCCCTTCACCTTGTGCGCGGCCACGTCGGTCAGGATGACGGTGTTCGAACGAGTCGCTGTGTCCACGCCGGTCGCCGTATCGGTCGTCGTGTCCTGGACTGTCATGGAGGCTGCTCCCTAGTGAATATTCCCTGGGGCGTGGGGAGTCACGACGGCAGCCACCGTCGCTCCTCCTTCGGCCGATTGGATACGTGTGCAGGGATGCCAGAGGTATTCGGCTACTCGCAATACGTGCGCATCCAGTACGTGCGCATCACTGTAGGCAACAACATGGGATGCCCGCGACGCCACCCTTCATGCACGGTCGCCGTTCGTGCCGTCGCGACGACAGTCCTCCCGTCCTCACCAGCGAGCCGTTGCACACGCCTGGATGGAACACCGCCCGCCGCGATTGCCTTCCCATCGTACGCAGGTCGTCCGCGCACGACCAAGCACACGACCCGCGGCTGTGATCACGAACTCGTCCCGCGCGGTACGGCAGAAGGTCCCAGACGGTGCGGTACAGGGCCGTGGCGAGTTAGAGTCTTACCGACCATACGTCCCCATGCGTGCGGCCAGGCCACGGACAGCCGGTCGACCTCAGGAGCGAGCATGACGACCCATCCCGCGCTCGAACGCGCCGGCGTCGCGGCGCCGGGAACACCTCCGGTCACACCGCCGGCCCCGCCACGCTCCCGGCCCCTGGCCGGGCCGCTCGAGCTGCTGCTACTCGGACGCGGCTCGGATCCCGACAGTGAACGCGGGGTCGACTGCCCCGGCGCGCTGCCGCCCGCGTCCGACCCGACGCTCGTCGAACGGGCGAGAACGGCCAGAGCCGCCCTCGGTGACTCCGTCTTCGTCCTCGGCCACCACTACCAGCGGGACGAGGTCATCGCCTTCGCCGACGTCACCGGCGACTCGTTCAAACTCGCCCAGCAGGCCGCCGCCCGGCCCGAGGCCGGGCACATCGTCTTCTGCGGCGTGCACTTCATGGCGGAGAGCGCCGACATTCTCACCGGCGACCACCAGCAGGTGATCCTGCCCGATCTCGCCGCCGGCTGCTCCATGGCCGACATGGCCACGGCCGAACAGGTCGAACAGGCCTGGGAGACGCTCGCGGACGCCGGCCTCGCCGAGGGCACCGTCCCGGTGAGCTACATGAACTCCTCCGCCGCCATCAAGGCGTTCACCGGACGGCACGGCGGCACCATCTGCACGTCCTCCAACGCCCGCCGGGCGCTGGAATGGGCGTTCGGGCCGGCCCGGCGCGGCGAGCGGGTGCTGTTCCTGCCCGACCAGCATCTCGGCCGCAACACCGCCGTGCTGGAGATGGGGATGTCGCTGGACGACTGCGTCGTCTACAACCCGCACCGCCCCGGCGGCGGCCTCACCCGCGAACAGCTGCGGGACGCCCGGATGATCCTGTGGCAGGGGCACTGCTCGGTGCACGGCCGGTTCAGCCTCGGCTGCGTCGACGAGGTGCGCGCCCGGATACCCGGCATCACCGTACTGGTGCATCCCGAGTGCCGGCACGAGGTCGTCACCGCCGCGGACCTGGTCGGCTCGACGGAGTACATCATCAAGGCGGTGGACGAGGCCCCGCCCGGCTCCCGGTTCGCCGTCGGCACCGAACTGAACCTGGTGCAGCGGCTGGCCAACCGGCACCCTGACAAGACCGTCGTCTTCCTGGATCGTACGGTGTGCTACTGCTCCACCATGAACCGTATCGATCTGCCCCACCTCGTGTGGGCCCTTGAATCCCTGGTCCGCGGCGAGACGGTCAACCGCATCACGGTCGACCCCGACGTCGCGGCATACGCCCGGAAGGCCCTCGACCAGATGCTGGCGCTGCCCTGATGGCACTGTTGAAACGACGCACGTCCGTCTCCGACGATCCCGCGGACACCGCGGACACCGCGGACACCGCGGACACCGCGGACACCGCGGACACCGCGGACACCGCGGACACACCGGTGGCCACGGCCGACTCCGCTCCCCCCACCGCCGACACCGAACGTGGGAACCGGCCGGGCAACGGGGTGGGGAAGGGCCGTCCCACCCCGAAGCGCAGCCAGGCGCGGGCGGCGCGCGCACGCGGCGGCGCCCTGCCCACCCCGACGTCCCGCAAGGAGGCCCGGGCCCGCGTCCGCGAGGAGCGCCGCCGGTCGAGCCGGGAGTACCGGGCGGCGATGCTCTCCGGTGACGTCAGCAGGCTGCCGCCGCGCGAGCGCGCCCCCGAGCGGGCGCTCGCCCGGGACTTCGTCGACACCCGCCGCAACATCGGGCCGTTCTTCCTCGCCGCCGCCCTGGTGTACTTCCTCGGTGGCATCGTCCCCAACGCGTACGTGCGGCTGGTCACCACCTCGCTGATGCTGCTGGGCCTGCTCGCGGTGGCCGTCGACTCGGTGGTCCTGGCCCGCCAGGTCAGCCGTCGGGTGGCACGGAAGTACCCGGACTCGCGAGTCCGGGTCCGGGCCTACTCGGTGCAGCGCGCGCTCCTGCCTCCCCGCTGGCGGATGCCCCGGCCCCGGGTGAGCCGTCGGGACGGCCAACGATGAACGTGTGATTTCACGGCCGGGCGTCTCGGGGCACAGGCGTTCTAAGGTGACTGTGTGGAGCACAGACGACTCGGGCGTAGCGGACTGTCCGTCAGCGAGATCTCATACGGTAACTGGATCACCCATGGTGACCAGGTCGAACGGGACCAGGCGCTCGCCTGTGTACAGGCCGCTCTCGACGAGGGCATCACCACCTTCGACACGGCCGACGTCTACGCGGGCACCCGCGCCGAGACCGTGCTGGGCGAGGCGCTCGACGGCGTCCGCCGGGAGTCCTACGAGCTGTTCACCAAGGTTTTCTGGCCGACCGGCCCCGGCCCGAACGACCGGGGCCTCGGCCGCAAGCACATCATCGAGTCCTGCCACGCGTCGCTGCGGCGGCTGCGCACCGATTATGTCGATCTCTACCAGGCGCACCGGTACGACCCGACCGTGCCGCTGGAGGAAACCCTGCGGGCCTTCGACGACCTCGTGCGGGCCGGCAAGGTCCTCTACGTCGGCGTCTCGGAGTGGAGCGCCGCGCAGATCTCGGACGCGGTGCGGACAGCCGACGAACTGGGCTTCGACCGGATCATCTCCAACCAGCCGCAGTACTCGCTGCTGTGGCGCACGATCGAGGCCGAGGTCGTCCCGGCTTCCCGGGCCGCCGGCATCTCCCAGATCGTCTGGTCACCGGTCGCGCAGGGCGTGCTCACCGGCAAGTACCGGCCGGGCCAGCCGCCGCCGGTGGACACCCGCGCCACCAGTACGACCGGCGGGCACTTCATCCAGCGGCTGCTGGGCGACGACGTCCTCGCCCGGGTGCAGGACCTGCTGCCCGTCGCGGCCGACGCCGGCCTGTCCCCGGCCCAGCTCGCGGTGGCCTGGGTGCTCCAGAACGACAACGTGGCGTCGGCGATCATCGGGGCGTCCCGGCCGGAGCAGGTCCACGAGAACGTCAGGGCGTCCGGAGTGAAGCTCGACCCCGACCTGCTGGCCCGCATCGACTCCGTGCTCGACGGCGTGGTCGTCACCGATCCGGAAATCGTCGGCTAGCCGCCCGGCCCAGCCAGCCTGGTCAGGCCCGCGGCCGTGGGCCTGACCGGTGGGTCTACCAGGCACGGGCCGCCGAACGCCCGCAAGACACGATCGGCGCGTTCGGCGGCAGGGCCGCTGGTCGACGGCCGCTAGTCGACGGAGCGCAGGCTCATCGGGCCGTAGACTCTGCGATCGCCCTCGTGGAGCACCACCTGTTGGACGCCGGCGGCCAGCAGCTCCTGCCAGATCTCTCCCAGCCAGGTCTCGGCGTCGCTCTGGGTCGGGAACGACTCCGACGGCAACGAGCCAGCGGGAGTGACCGCCCCACCGTCCTCCGTCTCGAAACGCCAGGTCCAGCTCACCGTTGGCCCCCTTGTCCAGGTCGTCGGTCCTCGTCGCGCTGTCCGTCGGACACCATCCAACACCGACGGTGGGCCCGGAGGAGACGACCGGTGGCGGATCCGGAGCGTGGCCGCTGGTCAGCGGCGGTAGCCGGGCGGACAGGTGGCCGGTGAACGGAAACACCCCATACGATCCGTCGGACGGCCGGGCCAGTCGACACAGAGGAAGGAGACCGTGATCATGACTTCGCACGGTGTCACGACGTTGCTCGCGGAGGCTACCGCCGAGTCGCACGAGGCGCCCTTGGTCTGGTGGCAGGTCGGGCTGGTCACGATCGGCGCGATCGTGCTCCTCGGCGTCGTGATCGCGCTCATGACGCTGGCCGACCGCAGGCGCCATCCGCACCCGTAGGCGTCCGGGCCAGTGCGCCTGAGGCTGCTGGGCACGGGGTCGGCCGACGGCTGGCCCAACCCGTGGTGTGGGTGTGCGTCCTGCGAGTGGGCCCGCGAACACCAGGTGCGCACCCAGACCGCGGTGCTCGTCGACGACCGCCTGCTCATCGACTGCGGGCCGGACGTGCCGCGCGCCGCCACCAGGTTCGGGGTGCGGCTCGCCGACGTGCGTCACCTGCTGTTCAGCCACGCCCACGGCGATCACACCGGCCCCGCGGCCCTGCTGTGGCGGACGTGGTCGACGGTGGCCACCCGTCCGTTGGACGTCGTCGGGCCGCCCGCCTCGCTGGACGCCTGCCGTCCCTTCGTGGCGCCCCCGGACGGGGACACGGGGGCGCTGCGGTTCCGGCTGGCACACGCCGGTGACGTCCTGTCACTGGACGGTTTCGAGATCCGCGCGCTGGCGGCCAACCACGGGGCCGCGTTCGTGGGCCCGGCGCTGCTCTACGACATCACGGCCCCTGACGGCGGACGCCTGCTCTACGCCTGCGACACCGCCGCGCCGCTGCCACCGGCGACCCTGGACGCGCTGACCGGACGCGCCTTCGACGTCGTGCTGATGGAGGAGAACAACGGCGACCGGCCCGGCTTCGGCGACCATCTCGACCTGGCGACGTTCGCCGACGTCCTCGCGCGGCTGCGGCGGCGGGAGGCCGTGGTCGAAACGACCCGGGTCGTCGCCGTCCATCTCAGCCACCGCAACCCGCCCGGCGACGAACTCGCCCGGCGGCTGGCGCTGATGGGCGCGCACCTCTATCCCGATGGCACCGTCATCGCCACCGGCACCGGCACCGGTGGCGTCCGCGGCACCACCGCCCCTGGCAACGTCCTCGATGCCGCCGGCGGCGACGTCCTCGGCACCGTCGTAGCCAGCGGCGCGCCCGGCAGCACTACGTCCAATGGCGTGCTCGGGCCAGCCGGCACTGGCGCTGGCGGCACTGGCACCGCCGGTACCGATGGCGGCGGCCGGCCCGAGCGCACCGTGTTCCGCGGAACACGGCCCCCGGTGGGCCCGCCCCGGCCGTATCGCGTCCTGATCACCGGGGGTGCCCGGTCGGGGAAGTCCGCGGAAGCCGAACGACGGCTCACCGCCTGGCCGGAGGTGGTCTACGTGGCCACGGCGGGCCCGGTCCCGCCGGGCGACTCCGACTGGGCGGCGCGGGTGGCCGCCCACCGCACCCGCCGGCCGTCCCACTGGACGACGCTGGAGACAACCGATCTACCACCGCTGCTGCGCGCGGACGGCCCACCGCTGCTGATCGACTGCCTCACCCTGTGGCTGACCGCCCACCTGAGCGAGGAGCATCCGGACGACGGCCACCGGGCCGGGAACAGTCCGTCCGACGACGGCGCGACCGGCGAAACGGCGACTGGCGAAACGTCGGCCGGGGAATGGCCCACCAGGCTCCGGGAGTTGCTGGCTGCCTGGCGGGACACCCGTCGGCACGTGATCGCGGTGACCAACGAGGTCGGCTCCGGGGTCGTGCCGGCAACCGCGGTCGGACGCCGCTTCCGCGATGCCCTCGGCCGCCTCAACGCCGCGGTCGCGGCCGAGTCCGACGAGGTCTGGCACGTCGTCGCAGGCATCCCCACCCGCCTGCGCTGACCCGCGTTTCATCCTGGCGCCAAGCCGCGCGTATCGAGGCCACCCGGTCAGCCGCGTCCGGATGACTGGCGTGGGCCGAGGTGGCGGTTGAGCAGCGCGTCGCATTCGGCTTTGAGGACTTCGGGGATGACCTCGACGAAGTGGTTCAGTCTCGGGTCACGCACGAGATCCCACTGGGAGCAGACGGCACCGTTGCGTTCGTCCCACGAGCCGATGACCAGCCGCGGCATCCGGGCGAGGACGACGGCGCCGGCGGCCATCACCCCGGGCTCGAGTGTGGTCACCAGGGTGCAGCCGTCGAGTTTCCACGTCCCGAGCGCGCGCCCGGCCCGCCGGAGCACGGTGATCTCCGCGTGGGCAGTCGGGTCGGCCGTCCGCTGCCGGTCGTGGTGCGCGGCAGTGATCTCCCGTCCGTCCGGGCCGTAGATCACCGCTCCGACGGGCGGATCGCCGGCTCCCGGGTCCGGCAGCGCCCGCGCCATCTCCAGGGCGCGGCGCATCCACGGCTCGTACTTCGCCACGGCCGCCCCCAGCCGCGTCGCCCCCAGCCGCGCCGGGCCCGGCCGCGCGGGATCCGGCTGTACAGCATCTGGCTGTACCGGATCTGGCCGCACGAGAGCTGATTGTCCTCCCCACGCCGAGCCGCCAGCCCGCCGCACGCACCTGCTCTCGCAGGTATGCCGCTACCCGGCCCTTGCGGCCCTGGCCGGCCTCACCCAGGCCGGGGCGAAGCGCGCGCTCGACCGGCTCGTCCCGGACCGGCTCGTCCGTGGCTCCAGCAGCGGGCGCAACGCCCACTACATCGTGGCGCGAACACACACGGAAGCAGTACGAACACATGCGGAAGTGACAAGGACGCAGAGGGAATAAATGAAAGACGTGCCGCCGCGCGACGGACGGGCGTGGATACACGGTCCCGCGCGGGCGGCCGCGGCAATCCCGTGAGCCGGCGTCATTGCGCCGCGCGCGACCCTCGGCTACGGTCTAGTTGTGGCACTGAAGAGTGCATGTGCAGTGACGTGCGCAGCGAAAAGTACGCGGGCGGCGAAAAGTGCCGGAGCGGTGACGAGCATGCCGGCGTTGAAGAGCGCGTCGGCGCGGGGAACGTTCGTCACCCGCAGGTACCTCGACTTCTCTCGTCTCGCAAGCTCTCTCTGTTGTCGTTGACGGAGCGTCAGCCGGTCCACCCGTCAGTGCGGTACGGCGATGTCAGGCCCGTGTACATGCCGTTCATGTCATTCATGTCGTCCCGCGTTCCAGGCGGCCGTGTTCCGATTTCCCGTAGCTGACACCTGTTGACCAGCGGCGTCGGCGAGGAAAGGCAGTGGCTGCGATCCGGCGGGTAACCCGGGCCCGGAAGTAAAAAGATCCCACCGTGCTGCCGGCGGCCTGCCGAGATGAGCGGACACCGATCGACACCCCGTGTCGGACGCCGTTTCGATGCCATTGCATCGGCCGTTTCCCGCGCCGTCACGGAACCCTGCCGGCCGACGAGACACACCCGGAGCCCGGGAAGCACCCAGGAAACACCCGAGAAGTAAAAAGAGAAAAAGAAGAGAAGGGGACGACACGTCTGATGCCCGCGCTCTTTCCACTTCATCTCGCCGTCGCGCTGGACGGTACCGGCTGGCATCCCGCGGCCTGGCGGGAGCCGCGGGCGCGCCCGCTCGAGCTGTTCACCCCGCGCTACTGGGTCGACCTGGTCGCCGAGGCCCAGCGCGGGCTGCTGGACTTCGTCACCATCGAGGACGCCCTCGGCGTGCAGTCCTCCCGCTATGACGGGCCGGACGGGCGGACCGACCAGGTGCGCGGGCGCCTGGACGCGGTGCTGATCGCCTCCCGGGTCGCGCCGCTGACCGCGCACATCGGGCTCGTCCCGACCGCGACCGTCACCCACGCCGAGCCGTTCCACGTCTCGAAGGCGGTAGCGACCCTGGACTACGTCAGCACCGGCCGGGCCGGCTGGCGGGCGCAGCTGTCGCGTCCCAGCGAGAACTCCCACTTCGGCCGCCGCGACATCCCCCGCCTGCGGCTCGAGGACTACGCGACACCCGAGGGCCAGGCGCTGGTCGCCGAGTACTTCGAGGAGGCCGGCGACTTCGTCGAGGTGGTCCGCCAGCTGTGGGACAGCTGGGAGGACGACGCGGAGATCCGCGACGCCGCCACCGGTCGGTTCATCGACCGCGAGAAACTGCACTACATCGATTTCAAGGGCAGGTGGTTCAGCGTCCGCGGCCCGTCGATCGTGCCGCGGCCACCGCAGGGGCAGCCGCTGGTCACCGCGCTCGCGCACAGCACGCTGCCCTACCGGTTCGGTGCCCGCTCGGCCGACGTCGTCTACGTGACCCCGCGGGACACCGACGACGCGCGCGCGATCGTCGAGGAGGTCCGGGCCGAGCAGCACTCCGCCGGACGGACGGAGAACGTGCACGTCTTCGGTGATCTCGTCGTCTTCCTCGACACCGCCGCGACGGCGGCGAACGACCGCCGCAAGCGCCTGGACGAACTGGCCGGCAGCGAGTACGGCAGCGACGCGCTGGTGTTCACCGGCACCCCCGCCGAACTCGCCGACCTGCTGCGGGACTGGCAGCGCGCGGGCCTGTCCGGCTTCCGGCTGCGGCCCGGGGCGATCCCGCACGACCTGGAAGCGATCACCCGCACGCTGGTCCCGGAGCTACAACAGCGCGGCCTGTTCCGCACCGCCTACGAGGCGGACACGCTGCGCGGCCTGCTCGGGCTGCCCAGGCCCGCCAACCGCTACGCCGCCGCCTGACGACCCGCCGGCTGATATCGAGCGCCTGGAGCGTACGTATGAGCAAGCCCCGCAAGCAGATCATCCTCGGCGCCTATCTCGGTGGCGTGAACCATCACACGGTGTGGTCCGACCCGGCCGCCGGCAGCCAGATCGCGTTCTCCTCGTTCCAGCACCTGGCCCGGACCGCCGAACGCGGCAGGTTCGACTTCTTCTTCCTCGCCGAGGGCCTGATCCTGCGCGAACGGCTCGGCCTGATCTTCGACCAGGACATCGTCGGCCGGCCGGACAGCCTGCCGGTGCTCGCCGCGCTGGCCGCGGTGACCGAACACCTCGGCCTGGTCGGCACCATCAACGCCACCTTCAACGAGCCGTACGAACTGGCCCGGCAACTCGCTTCGCTGGACCACCTCTCCGGCGGGCGGGCCGGCTGGAACGTGGTGACCTCCTTCGACGCCTTCACCGGGCAGAACTTCCGCCGCGGCGGCTTCCTGCACCGCGACGACCGCTACGTCCGCGCGGGCGAGTTCCTCGCCACCGCCCGGAAGCTCTGGGACTCCTGGCCCGCCGACGCCGTGGTGGCCGACAAGAACGGCGGGCGGTTCGTCCGCGACGACACCGTGGGCGCGTTCAGCCAGCACAGCGAGCAGTTCGACATCTCCGGGCACTTCAACGTCCCGCGCAGCCCCCAGGGCCGTCCGGGCGTCCTGCAGGCCGGGGTGTCCCCGCAGGGCCGGGACTTCGCCGCCGGCAGCGCGGACGCGATCTTCTCCCCCTACCGCCACCTGCCCGAGGCGCGGGAGTTCTACCAGGACATCCAGGCCCGGGCGCTGCGCCAGGGCCGTCCGGCCGGCTCGGTCAAGCTGCTGCCCTCGGCGTCGTTCGTGCTCGGCGACACCGAGGCCGAAGCCGTCGAACGGCACCGGGAGATCACCCGGACGCAGGTCAGCGGCCGGACGGCGCAGATCCTGCTCGAGACCGTCTGGAACCGTGATCTCTCCGGCTACGACCCCGACGGCCCGCTGCCGGATGTCGGCCCCGACCCGGAGGCCCCCCTGACGATCCAGGGCCGGGCGCGCCTGGCCCAGGACCCGCACGAGACGGTGGCCGGCTGGCGGGCGCTGGCCGAGGCGAACAACTACTCGCTGCGCGAGCTAGCCATCCACGTCTTCAGCCGCACCGAGTTCATCGGCACGCCGGTGCAGGTGGCCGAACGCATCGACTCCTTCGTCCAGAACGACGGCTCGGACGGCTTCATCCTCGGCTCCCACCTGACCCCCACCGGCCTGGACGAGTTCGTCGACAGGGTGGTCCCGCTCCTCCAGGAACGCGGCTCCCTACGCACCGAATACACCGGCACAACCCTGCGCGACAACCTCGGCCTCCCCGCCCCCGCCCCCGCTCCCGCCGCCGCCTCCGCCGCCTGAGACACCCGAACGCCTGAGACACGGAAAAGCGGCGCCGGAGCGCGCCGCTTGCGGCGACGCGCTACTGACGCCCTGCCTCCGCCGTGGCCCGCGACTCGCGCAGGCCACGGAACGGGGCGTCCACCCGGATCCCCGCCAACACCTACCAGCCGTAGGTGAAAACCGCTGTAGCAACCACGGTTTTCACCTACAGGTGCAGAGGCCGTAGGTGAAAACCGTCGCCATAACCACAGTTTTCACCTACGGCCGCGGCTGTGCACACGAAGGCGGACGGCCAGCGGCGTGGGACGGCGCGGGGAACGGCGCTCTCTGGCCCGATAGCCCCGCCCTGCCGCAGCCCGCCGCCAACGTACGCCAGAACACCAGATGACCCGACACTCCCGGACGGAGGCAGTCTCCGAAGCTCACGGCAGCGCCCACTCAAGATCTTTATTGCCTTCAGGTGCCCTTTGACTGCATCAGTCAATTCGCTCTACAAGGCAAGCTTGCCTGCTCTCCCATGGTTGCCTTGAGATACTGGCGAAGTGATGACCACTCCGGCCGGCGCCACGGCTACGGGTTTCGTGTTCTGGCTCGGTAGCCGGCCTTGGCGACGCTCCGTATGACGTTGATATCGCCGTCATGGCAACTGACTCCGATAAGGTGGTCGCCTATCGTGACGGCGATATCGGAGTCAGGCGGGATCATGGCGTACACGGGGAAGGTCACGAGCGCCGAGTCGCTGGGGCGCATCCTGCAGCAGGCCAGGCTGCTCGCCGGGCTGAGCCAGCGTGAGCTCGCCCGTCGGCTGGGCACCACGCAGAAGTACATCTGGGAGCTTGAGGCCGGCAAGCCATCAATCGTGATGGACCGCCTCTTCGCCGCCATGCGCGAGACCGGCATGGAACTGAGCACGACGATCACGCCCCGGGACGAAGATGGCTGACCTGGTCGTCGAACTGTACGGAACGCGGGTGGGTGTGCTCACCGGTCCGTGGCGCACCTTCGACTTCGTCACGGGCCCCGCGCGACCGCCGAGTTCGGCATCGACAGCACCATCCTGTCGGCGGCAATCCCGCTCACGGCGGTACAGGTGCGGGCACGCAAGGAACGCCGGCAGAACTTCTTCCGCGAACTGCTCCCCGAAGGACGGATGCTCTCCCGCCTCGCGCGGCAGGCTTGCGTCGCCGAACAGGACGTCATCGGCTTGCCGCGCCGTTACGGTCGCGACGTTGCCGGAGCCCTCCAGAGCTGGGACCCAGACGTCCCCGGCGAGCCGAAACAGCCGGCGCTGGAACCGGGTGATCGACGGCTGGCCGTCCAGCCACATCCTCAAGCCGGAGTCCCGGGACTACCCGACCTCGATCTACGACGAGGAGTTCGGAGCGCGCTTCGCGCGGGCCACCGGTCTCACCTTCTATTCGACCCATTCGACCTGGATCGGGGAATTCGAAGGCGTACCGGCAGTGGTCGTCGAACGCTACGACCGCTCCCCCGACGCCCCGCAGGGCCGCATCCACCAGGAGGACTTCAACCAGGTCCTCGGCGTGGCGGGCGACCAGAAATACCAGAAGTACGGCGGTCGCGTGAGCCTCGAGCGCATCGCCCGGGTGTTCTCCGCCGCCGGTGACCGCGGTTCGCTGGAGCGCCTGTTCAGGCTGATCGTGCTCTCGGTCGCTGTGGGCAACCTCGACCTGCACGCCAAGAACATCTCCCTGGTGCACCGGCCCGACGGGTCGATGCCCCTCAGCCCCGCCTACGACATGATGCCGCAGGCACACCAGCCCAACGACGGAGAAGCCGCTCTCGCCGTTGCCGGCGAATACCGCCACGCCGCCATCGCCCTCGACCATCTCGTGAAAGAGGGCCGCGCCTGAGGCCTCGCCACGGCCGCCGACCTCGCCGAGGAGACCCTGGCCACGGTCCTTCACCTGACGAGATCAGAGACTCCACACCCACGCGCGCACCCCGGGCTCACCCACACCATCGCCCGGTTCACCTCCAACCTCCTCACCTGCCACACCATCGGCGGCGAGTAGCCAGACCCCAGAAAACCATGGGGAATCACCCGCTACGTCAGAGGCTGTCAGAAGATCTTCAGCTGGCCGCCAGGGGGCAGCAGCTTTGACCTGCAGAAACAGCCCCCGTACTGGCCGATACACCGTTCTGCCGGCAGACCCGTTCGATTCCGGCCAACTGGGAAGAGCCCGATTCCCTGAGCGGCCGCATTCCATGACTCCTGTTGACTGATTATCAATCAACTAGGATGCTAAGTGGCACCTGCAGAAGCGTCAATGCACAAGACACGACGGGACGAGACACCGCCACGTGCAGTCCGTCGAGCCGCCCCGAGAAGAGGAACCCCGCTGTGAGAACTCACGACCCCGTTGCCGGAAGGCGTGTGCTGCTGACCGGAGCGTCCAGCGGCATCGGACGATCCCTGGCCACACAGCTCGCGGCCAAGGGCGCACACCTCGCACTCGTGGCTCGACGCACCCACCTGCTCGACGAGCTCGCCGTGGAGATCTCCGCGACGGGCGCCGCGCCCCCGGTCGTCCTGACCGCCGACCTCGCCTCGGCCGAATCGGCGACCGACGTGGCGCACCGCGCGCTCGGGGAGCTCGGTGCGGTCGACGTCCTGATCAACAACGCGGGGACGAGCCTGACCGGCGCGCTCAGCCTGCACTCCGATACCGAGGCCGCCCGCGCTGTCTTCGAGACGAACTTCTGGGCGCCGATCGCGCTCAGTGCCGCGCCGATCCCCGCGATGCGCGGCCAAGGACGTGGCACCGTTGTCAACGTCACCTCGACGATTCAGTCGGTCCCCTTGCCGCTGCTGGGGTACTACGCTTCGTCGAAGGCCGCCCTCGGGCAGGCGACGCGATCACTGCGCGAGGAGCTCGCCACCACGCCGATCCGTGTGCTCGAGGTGATCCCGGGCGGCACTGACACGGCTCTCCGCGACGTGGACGAGCTCCCATGGCGCGGCAGCGTCCCGAAGACGATTCCACCGGTCTCGGCGGACTCGATGGCGGCCGCGATCGTGCGGGCCCTTGAGCGCGGAAGCAAGCGGCTGGTCTATCCGCCCTACGCGCTGGTCCCCCTGGAACTTCCTGTCACCGGTCGTGTGGTCGCCCGCCTCGCCGGACGCCGGATCGACACGGCCAACGCCCTGCCCAGCGAGCCCTGAGGAAATGCCGCCATGCCTATCGTCCCGGCCCGGCGCCACGAACGTGCTGGCGCCCTCGCCGCTTTCGCTCACGTCGGCACAGCACCCGTCGCACACTTCGCCGTCCCGAAGCCGCTGGAGACGAAGCTCGGCCTGCTCGCCGCCCCCTGGTTCCGGCGGGAGACGGGGACCGCCAACGCGGGCCACGCGTACGGTGCACCGCGGCTCTACCACGGCCATCGTGATCCGACGTTCCTCCGGGCCACGGCCATCGCCGGTATCTCCATGGCCGCTGTAAGGGCCGTAGCGACGCTACGCGGCCACCGGAGCGGACCGTTGAGCCACTTGGTGGATGAAGGCCCACAACCCGTCAACTAGCGTTTGCTCATCATGACCAGCAATGTGGGTGCGACTGCGGACCGTCGTCGGCTGCTCCTCGAGGCAGCGCGTCAGCTCTTCGGCACGAGGTCGTACGACGACGTCACCACCACCGAGATCGCGAAGAAGGCGGGGGTCGCCTACGGACTCATCGCGCACCACTTCGGGAACAAGCGTGGGCTGTACCTGGCCGTGATGGACGGCATCCGGAACGAACTCGCCGCCGAGCAGGACAGCCCAGTCGAGGGCGAAACACTCACCGAACAACTCCACAACGCGCTTCGCCGCCACGTCGACTACATCGATTCTCACCGGTCAGGGTTCCTCGCCCTGCTCCGAGGCGACCTCGGCGCGGACCCGGACATGCGCGCGATGTCCGATGAGCTTCGCTGGGGCGGCGCCAGCCGAATCCTGCATCGGATCGGTGTCCATGGCGAGCCACCCCCGGTCCTGCGCGCCGCCATGCGAAGCTGGGTCGCCCAGTTCGATGAGCTGATGCTCGATCGCCTCGACCACGGCGACACGTCCGTCGACACGATCGTCGCGCTGGCCGCCAACGCGCTGATCGCGGCCCTGGGCACCGTACTTTCACTCGATCAGAGCATCGAACTCGACCCGGAAGTCCTGGCCCAGCTCGGAAGCTGTCAAGTCACGTAAGACAGTTGGTCGTGACCCGGTTGGCTGTGGGATTGGCTGGTTGATCCACCCGGTCTCGGGCAAGCGGGGTGGTCGCGGTCTGCGGCTGAACCGTGTGGGGTGGTCGGCGTGGTCTCTGATCAGGTCCCGGAACAGGTCGGGATGCTCCAGCCACGGCAGGTGGCCTGCGTCGCGGAGATCGACGCGGTGGACGTCGGGCAGTGCGCGGCACAGTGAGTCGGCAGCCGAGCTCGGCCGTGGATCACGGTCGCCGTGCACCACCAGCACAGGCACCCGCAGCCTCCGGTACTCGGCCAGCAGATCCTGTTCCACCCATCCGTCGACTTCGGTGCCGAGCGCCCGGTTGCACAGCTCGTTGACCGGTGACCAGGGCGTCGCCATCGCCGTGGCGTGCAGTTCACCGGCGTCAGGGTCGGCGCAGTCGGTCTTCCACTGGAGGATCGCCAGTTCGCGATCCTGATCGGCGGTACGGCCGAGCGATACCAGTTGATCATATCGGCGTAGCTCTGCCGGCCGTAAACGGGCGCGCATGTTGGCACGCCACTGTGCCTTCCAGGCTCTGCCCGTGCCGGTACCCGAGATGTACGCCAGGGAGCGGACCATCTCCGGATACGCGACCGCGAACCGCAACGCGAGCGTCGCGCCCCAGGAATGACCCAACAGGAACACCGGGCCATCGCCGGTCGAGACAATCACCCGGCGGAGGTCGTCGACGCACTGCGCCACGGTGAAGGGCCCGACAGGAGCGGACCGCCCGCAGCCGCGCTGCTCCCACCGCACCGTCTGAAGTACGCCAGTGAACAGCCGTGCCATCGGGTGGAGATAGTCGGCCAGCCCGGGCCCACCGTTGCACAGGACGATCCGCGGGCCTCGGCCGGTGACATCGCACCACAACGTGGCGCCGTCCGCGGCACGGACCGTCGTCTCCACCGCCGAACCATAACAACGACAGCGCATCCCCCTCACCACAGACAGCCGGGACCACACCGCACGCCTGCGGGACACCGCCACCGGGCGTCTGCCCGCGGCCCGCTGTCCCTTTCCCGGATGGCGGGTGGGTCACCGTCCTGGCGGATGGGAGGTACAAGAGCTCCGGGGGCGGCGTCCGTTCGCCGCTGTGGCGGTCGGTCGAGCTACACCGGTTCGAGCCTGACGATCTTGACAGGCCGGACCCCGGCTACCAGCCGCCCGACCCGGCCGCGTCCATCCCCGCACTGGATCGGATCCCCCTCGACGCGCTGCCTGCGGCACAACCGCGAACGCCACCACAGCCGCGGCGGCGATGGAGGACAGGCAGGCAACACCGCCGATCTTCCTCCTGATTACGGCGCTATTACAGCGCTGGTGGGGCGTACCGGAGAACTCTCCGTGAGGGACGCCCGGGACCGGATTTTGTGCGGGGCTGATGTGGGTGCGACCTCCTGGGACGGGGCGGGGACGGCGCGGCAGGGGCGCTGGGGATGGGGCGGGTCGGAGGGCGTTACAGCGGGGGGCCGATAATTCGTTAGCGGCGGCGGCATCCGGCACCTGACCCCCTACCGAACCGATATGATCACAGTCTGTAACGGTCATGTTTTCGCGCGCCACGTGACAGCCGGGCCCCGGAAAGGCGGAGCGGGAGCCCGGAAGCACGGCAGGAGACCGGGAACACGCAAGGGAACCCGGGAGCACGCGGGAAGCTCGGGCCACGTCGGCGACCCCACGGACATGACGGGGAGTGAGAGGCATCAGTACGGCCGGGATGGTGACACAACCGGGCCATCGACATGATCCCGACAGCGTCGGAGACTGGGGCTGTCAGGCGGACATCGCGAACATCTGGAGTCGCGTATGGGCGTCGATCGGCGCAGGCTCGGGGTGGTTGCCGGGCTCGTCGCGGCGGGACAGCTGGTGAGCGCCTTCCCCGGGCGCGCCCGGGTCGCGCAGGACCTGACCGGGCTTACCACCGCCATGCGGGCGCTGGTCGGCGGCTACGGGTCCACCGCCCCGGCGCAGACGGCCCTGCAGGCGTGGAACCTGGGCCGCCACATCGCCGCGTCCCAGGCGGGGGCGGTCCGTACCAGGCACGACTGGCAGGCTCTGCACTCCCGCACCCTCGTGCTGGAGGGCAACGCGCTCATCGACGCCGGTGACATCTGCTCCGGGCTGCGCGCGCTGACCCAGGCCGAGTCGGTCGCCGCGAGTATCGGGGACTGGCCGACGATCGCGCACGCCCACGCCGTGCGGGCGATGGCCGCGCGGGGGCTGCAACGCTGGCGGAGCGCGCTGACGCTCGCCGTGGAGGGGCAGCGGTACGCGGGCAACACCCCGGTCGCCGTGATGCTGGCGGTCGCCGAGGCCGGCGCGCGGGCGCGCCTCGGCGACACCCTCGGTACCGTCGCCACGATCGGCCGGGCGCAGGAGCTGATGAGCCGGCTACCCGCCGAGAAACACGGTGCCCCCGCCTACTCCCTCGACAGCTACCATCCGGCGCTGTTCGTGACGATGGCCGCCAGCGCCCTCGTCCTGGCCGGGCAGGTCTACGCGGCCGCGCCGTTCCTGGCCGAGGCCCGCGAGCGGGTCGGTGGCGTGGACGGCACCGAGGGCCGGGACCAGGGTGTCGGCTGCCTGGCTCCGCTGGTGCACGTCATCTGCGCGGACGCGGCGCTGCGCCGGAAGCGGCCGGACGTCGATGAGGCCGAGCATCATGTCACCGGCGCGGTGGCCGCCTCGTCCGGCCGGCCGGCGGCCTGGATGAGCAGCGAGGTGGCCCAGCTCGCCGACGGGGCCGCCCGGCACGGCGCCGACTGGTCCGACCTGGTCGCGTTGACCTCGGCCTGGGGCGGTTCCTCGGAAGATGTCCCGGCCTGACGAAATCTGTCGGATATCCGTTGGGACACAGGCATCCGGCGGCGTCCGGTGGCACATCGGGTAATAAAGACGCTGTGCGGATCCCAGCGCTCGACGCCGACGCGATGGCTGCCGCCCGGCAGCGGCAGGCAATGCTGACCAAGCCTCCGGGCGCTCTCGGGCGTCTGGAGGAGATCTCGGTCTGGCTCGCCGGCGTGCAGGGGGTCTGCCCGCCCAGGCCCTTCCGGCGCATCCGGGCTGTGATCATCGCCGGTGATCACGGCATCGCGCGGACGGGTGTCTCGGCCTTCCCACCGGAGGTCACCGCGCAGATGGTGGCGAACTTCGCCGCCGGCGGCGCCGCGGTGAACGTGCTGGCCCGCACGGTCGGCGCGTCCGTGCGGGTCGTGGACGTCAGCGTGGACAGCGACGAGCCGGTGCCGCCCCCGGCCGGCGCAGCGGGCGATACGGCAGCAGCAGGCGATACGGCAGCAGCAGGCACGGAGCCAGCAGCGGGCACGAGCGCGCCGGCGGCCGGCGTCGTGGACGCGGTCAACGTCACCAGCCGCTACCGGGTCCGGCGCGGCAGCGGGCGCATCGACGTCGAGGACGCCCTCACCGTCGAGGAGGCCGCCCGCGCGTTCGACATCGGTCGGACGATCGTCGACGAGGAGGTCGACGCCGGCGCCGACCTGCTGGTCCCCGGCGAGATGGGCATCGGGAACACCACTCCGTCCGCGGCGATCGTCGCCACCCTGCTCGACCGGGAACCGATCGAGACCGTCGGCCGCGGCACCGGCATCGACGACACCCGGTGGATGCTCAAGACCGCGGCGATCCGGGACGCGATGCGCCGCGGCCGGCCGTACGCCGCCGATCCGCTCGCCCTGCTGCGGGTGATCGGCGGCGCCGACCTCGCCGCTCTGGCCGGCCTGCTGGTGCAGGCCGCCGTCCGCCGCACCCCGGTGGTGCTCGACGGGGTCGTGGTCTGCGCCGCGGCGCTGGCCGCCGAGGCGTACGCACCCGGGTCGAAGGCCTGGTGGATCGCGGGCACCCGGTCGACCGAGCCGGCGCAGAAGCTCACGCTGACGTCGCTGGGCCTTGATCCCCTGCTGGACCTCGGCCTGCGCCTCGGCGAGGGCACCGGCGCGCTGCTCGCCGTCCACCTGCTGGTGGCCGCCCAGGCGACACTCGCCGAGATGGCCACGTTCGACCAGGCCGGGGTCAGTGACAAGACCGCCGGGGCAACTCCCACCGGCCCGCCCCCCAGCGACGCTGCCCTCAGCGGGCCGGCATCCAACGGCACCGCAGCCGTCCCGAGCGACGCGCCCGGGACGGCGGGCGCCTGACGCGGGCGGCCAATGCTCGCCACGCGGACGGTCTTCTCCCTGCTCTCGCTACTGCCCGTCCGGGGACGGGTCGCGCTCGACCGGCCCACCATGGGCCGGGCCATGGCTCTCGCGCCGCTGGTCGGCCTCGTCCTGGGGGGCATCGCCGCCGTCGTCACGGCCGGCTTCCAACTTCTCACGAAGGCACCCGCGGCGACGCCGGAAGCCCCGGCCGGGCACCTGCTCCCGGCCGCCATCGGAATCGCCGCCCTGGCGCTGCTCACCCGCGGCCTGCACCTGGACGGGCTCGCCGACGTCGCCGACGGCATCGGCGCCGGCCGGGAGCGGGCGCTGGCGGCCATGCGGGACTCGCGGCTGGGCGCGTTCGGCGCGCTGGCACTGATCTTCGTCGTCCTGGTCCAGGTCGCGGCGCTGTCGCTGGCGATCGGGGAGCACCGGGGCAGCCTGTCGATCCTGGTCGCGGCGATGACCGGACGGCTGGCGGCCACCCTGGCCTGTACCGGCGGCATCCCCGCGGCGCACCCGAACGGGCTCGGCGCCCTCGTCGCCGGTTCCGTGCGGCCGCGACAGGCCGTCTGCTCCGTGCTCGCCGTGCTCACGGTCGCCGCCGGCGCCGGGCTGCTGGGCGTCGACGGCCTGCTCGACGTGGACGTCGACGGTGGTGGCGGCAGCCCCGGCCAGGCCGCACGCGCGGTGGCCGCGGTGGCCGTGGGCACCGCGGCGGGCTGGCTGCTGCGGCGCTACCTGGTCGGCTATCTCGGCGGCATCACCGGGGACGTGCTCGGCGCCCTCGTCGAGATCACGGCGACTGTCACCCTGGTGTTCATGGCCCTGGGTGTTCCTACGATCTGAGGCACCGCTCCGGCATCATCCAGCCGGTGGTCCAGCGATATCTCATTCGGCGGTGGTAGTAGGAACACCAGGCCACAGCACCGCTCCGGGGCACTTCAGCCCTCACTTCGGGTTCAGCCCTCACTTCGGGGAGGCGTCGACGAACGGTGGCCGCAGCACGGTCATCGCCGACGGCCGGCCCCGCACGTCCACCCGGACGGTGTCCCCTTCGGCGACGCCGCGGTCGAGCAGGGCGAGGCCGATACCGCTCCGCAACGTCGGCGAGAACGTCCCGCTGGTGACCTCGCCCACCCGCCCGCCAGCCAGGTCGTACACGGCCATGTGCGGCCGTGGGATGCCCCGGTCCGTCGAACGCAGCCCCCACAGCAGCCGCGCCGGGCCCGCGCTCCGCTCCGCCAGCAGCGCGCCCCGGCCCCAGAACCGTGGCTTGTTCCAGCCCACCGCCCAGCCGGCCCGCGCCTGCACCGGGGTGATCGACGGCGAGAGGTCCTGGCCGTGCAGCGGGTAGCCCATCTCGGTCCGCAGGGTGTCCCGGGCGCCGAGACCGCAGGGCCGTGCCCCCAGGGACGACCCGGCCGCCAGCAGCGCGTCCCACACGGCCGGGGTGTCCGCCCAGCGCGTCACCAGTTCGAATCCGCGTTCACCGGTGTAGCCCGAACGGCACACGACGATCTCCCGCCGGGCGGCCTCCCCGACGCCGCCGTCCCCGATGCCCGGGGCAACCCCCGGCCCGTCGGCCCCCCGCTCCGTCTTCCCCGCGGCCGTTACGTCGGCTGTGTCCGTGGCTTTCCAGTCGGCCGACGTGAAGCTCATGTAGGCACCGTCGACCGGCAGGCCGAGCGCGGACAGCAGCTCCGGCGCGGCCGGACCCTGGACCGCGATCACGCCGAAGGCCGTGTGCAGGTTCTCGACGGCAACCTCCGGTGGGGACGCCGCCGCGAGCCGGCGGACGACCTCGGCGGTGTTGGCCGCGTTGGGGATCAGGAAGACCTCCGACGCGGAGTACAGGTAGGCGATCAGGTCGTCCACCACCCCGCCGGTCTCCGGATCGCAGCACAGCGTGTACTGGGCCTGCCCCGGGCCAATCCGGGACAGGTCGTTGGTGAGGGCGGAGTCGACGAGGTCCGCGGCGCCGGGGCCGCGCACGCGCGCCTTGCCGAGATGACTGACATCGAAGATCCCGACCGCGGACCGGACCGCCGCGTGTTCCTTGAGCACACCTCCGCCGGGATACTCGATCGGCATCTCCCATCCGCCGAAGTCGGCCAGCTTGGCGCCGAGCGCCACATGCCGATCGTGCAACGGAGACCGCAACAGCTCACCCATGCCTCGGCAGGCTAGCCCCATGGAGCGGCTCTCGAGCCGCTCCATGGGGACCCCGAGCTCGAGGGCGGGCCACCACACGGGGGTTTCCGGATCTTCCACCGAAGATCCGGAAACGAACAACACCCCCACCCACGAGCCGCTCCATGGGGACCCCGAGCCCGAAAGCGGACCACCACACGGGGGTTTCCAGATCTTCCACCGAAGATCTGGGCGTGCACCCGGCCCGTCGAGACACCCCGCCCGGGAACACCCCAACCGCCTCGGGACACCTTCTTCGAGCGTTTTTGGATATTCATGACACAGGCCCGTTCTACAGGTTTTTGGAGGCATCCGCACCCAGGCCGCCAACAGATCATCGATCATCGATGGACGGATGCGGGGCGAGGACGTGGAAGATGTGAACGCGGCGCTGCTCCAACAGCGGTGGATTCACGTCCTTCGCGCTCCTCAGGGTGGCCGGGGCGGTTTACGGGACTCGGCGTGGTCGGTGGGTGACGCGCGGTCGGGATGCGGATACGGGGTGGGGAACGGACTCTCGGGGGAACGGACCCTCCGGGGAAAGGCTGCGGCGATGCTCCGGAGGCGGTTGCGGGAGAGGCTCCCGGGACGGTTCCGGCGTCGGCCGGTCGGTTCCTGGGGCTCGGCTCCCGGGGCTGGGGCTGGCCGGCACCACGGGCGGGGACGGGCGCTGTGGGACGGCGTGGGGGACCCGGCTCTGCATCGTCTCGTGGTGTGTTCCGTAGTCTCTCGACATGACCGTGACTGCCGTGACAACTTCATCCGTGCTGGATCTTGACGCTGACGTACTGGTGATCGGTGTCGCGACAGGCAAGGACGGTCCCATCCCACTCGGCGGCACCGAGGAACTGGACACGGCACTCGGCGGCCGGCTCGCGACGGTTCTCGCTGACCTGGGGGCCACCGGCAAGGCCGGCGACCTGGTCCGTTTCGCGACTTTGGGAACCCTGCGCATCCCGACGGTGCTCGCGGTCGGCGTCGGCGCGCCGCCGTCACAGCTGCCGGCGACGGGCCCGTCATCAGCAGGAACATCGGCGGCGGGCGCGGGCAGCGGGGCGGGCGCGGACGCGGCGACGGCCGACGACGGCATCGACCACGAGACACTGCGCCGCGCGGCCGGGGCGGCCGTGCGCGCGCTCGCCGGCACCACCCGGGTGGCCACCACCCTCGCTCTCGTCGCCGGCAGCCCCGGGCCGGCGCGGCTGCGTGCCGTCGCGGAGGGATCGCTGCTCGGCGCCTACGCCTTCCGGGAGTTCCGGACCACGTCCGCGGACGACCACCGCCTACCTGTGAGCGAAATCATATTCGTGGTGGACGGCGCGTCCCGGGCCGCCGCCGACGACGCGGTGCGTCGGGCCGGTGTCGTGGCGGACTCCGTGGCCCTCGTCCGCGACCTCGTCAACACCCCGCCCGGGCATCTGCCGCCGGCAGCGTTCGCCGAGATCGCGGCCCGGCGCGCGGGCGAGGTGGGCGTCACCGTCGACGTGCTCGACGAGCAGGCGCTGGCCGACGGCGAGTTCGGCGGCATCCTCGGGGTGGGCCAGGGCTCGGCGAACACACCCCGCCTCGTCCGCCTGGAGTGGCGCCCGGCCGGTTCGCCGGCCGCCGGGGGGCCCGCGCTCACCCTCGTCGGCAAGGGCATCACGTTCGACTCGGGCGGCCTGTCGCTGAAGCCCGCGGCCGCGATGGAGTGGATGAAGACCGACATGGCGGGGGCCGCCTCGGTGCTCGCGACGCTTGTCGCGGCGGCCCGGCTGAACCTGCCGGTCCACCTCGCTGGCTGGCTGCCACTGGCGGAGAACATGCCCTCGGGCGGGGCGATCCGGCCGGGCGACGTCCTGACCCTGCGCGGCGGCACCCGGGTGGAGGTGCTCAACACCGACGCCGAGGGACGCCTGGTTCTCGGCGACGCCCTCGCCCGCGCCGCCGAGGACTCCCCCGCCCTGATCGTGGACGTCGCCACCCTCACCGGTGCGCAGATCGTCGCCCTGGGGCAGCGCACCGCCGGGGTGATGGGCCGCGGTGGCGCGGTCGACCAGGTCGTCGACGCCGCCCGCGGCAGCGGCGAGGCGGTGTGGCCGATGCCGCTGCCGCCGGAGCTGCGCAAGGTGCTCGACTCGACCGTCGCCGACCTGGCCAACGTCGCCGGTGGCGGCGGCCGGGAGGGCGGCATGCTCGTCGGCGCCCACTTCCTGAGCACCTTCGTGCCCGAGGACATCCCCTGGGCGCACATCGACATCGCCGGGCCGTCCTGGAACGGCGGCGAACCGTACGG
Organism: Candidatus Protofrankia datiscae; assembly: GCF_000177615.2. Taxonomy (GTDB): domain Bacteria; phylum Actinomycetota; class Actinomycetes; order Frankiales; family Frankiaceae; genus Protofrankia; species Protofrankia coriariae. Next base: position 3,810,051 of record NC_015656.1, read on the forward strand.
GCACACCCCCAGGGGCGGCACCGGGGCGATCGTCCGGACCCTGCTCCAACTTGCCGAGAACGTTGCCGGCAACCAGCGGCCGGAGGTCCGCTGAACCAACTACCAGCGGGTAACGGGTACCGCACGGAAGTAGGCCGGTGAAATACCGGCGTCATGCACCACAGTCGCAGCGGACCTCCGACGCCGCACTGACGTGACATGAAAGACTGAACGCATCCCAACCAGTCAACGAGAAGGGACACCTGGCGTGGTGGACTCTGCGGCGGGTCCCGTCGACCTGGTCATCCTCGGCGGCGGCAGCGGCGGTTACGCGACGGCTCTGCGTGCCGCAGAGCTCGGCCTGACCGTTTCTCTGATCGAGAAGGACAAGCTGGGGGGAACGTGCCTGCATCGCGGGTGCATTCCGACCAAGGCGCTGCTGCATGCGGCGGAGATCGCGGACAATATTCACGAAAGCGGTAACTTCGGGATTCTGTCGACCCTCGAGGGAATCGACATCGCGAAGGTCAACTCCTACAAGGACTCGGTGGTCAGCAAGCTTTACCGGGGGCTGACCGGCCTGGTGAACACCCGTGGCATCGAACTCGTCGAGGGCTACGGGCGGCTGGTGTCACCGACATCTGTCGCCGTAGGCGATCGGATCATTACTGGTCGTCACGTCGTGCTGGCGACCGGGTCGCAGTCGAAGTCGCTGCCGGGCCTGGATGTCGACCACCACCAGGTGATCACCAGTGACGACGCCCTCCGGCTCGACCGGGTGCCGGCATCCGCCGTGGTGCTCGGCGCCGGCGCGATCGGCTGCGAGTTCGCCTCGGTGTGGCGCTCCTTCGGCGCCGAGGTGACCATCGTCGAGGCCCTGCCCCACCTGGTGCCGCTGGAGGAGGAGTCCAGCTCCAAGCTGCTGGAGCGGGCCTTCCGCCGGCGCGGCATCAAACAGCACCTCGGCGCCCGGTTCGCCGGTGTCAAGACCACCGACGAGGGCGTCACGGTGACCCTCGAGGACGGCACGACCATCGAGGCCGAGCTGCTGCTGGTGGCGGTCGGGCGCGGGCCGGTGTCGGAGGGGCTGGGCTACGAGGAGGTCGGCATCGCGACGGACCGCGGGTACGTCCTCGTCGACCACCAGCTGCGCACCAACGTGCCGACCGTCTCCGCCATCGGCGACCTGCGCCCCGGCCTCCAGCTCGCCCATGTCGGCTTCGCCGAGGGAATCTTCCTCGCCGAGAGCCTGGCCGGGCTGAACCCACCGCCGATCAACTACGACAACATCCCGCGGGTCACCTACTCACACCCCGAGGTGGCCTCGGTCGGGCTGACCTCGGCCGCGGCTGCGCAGCGCTACGGGGACGTCGTCACCCAGACCTACGACCTGGCGGGCAACGGCAAGGCGCAGATCCTGCAGACCGCGGGCGCGGTGACGCTCGTGGCCGTGCCCGACGGCCCGGTGGTGGGCGTCCACATCGTCGGCGACCGGGTCGGCGAGCTGATCGCCGAAGCCCAGCTGATCACCAGCTGGGAGGCGCTGCCCGCCGAGGTGGCCCAGCTCATCCACCCGCACCCGACGTTGTCCGAGTCCATCGGTGAGGCGCATCTGGCGCTGGCCGGCAAGCCGCTGCACTCCCACAACTGACAGCCACCACTGACAGCCAACGCCCATACCTGACAGGTAACACAGTCAACCGATCGATCGGGGGCCACGGATGCGCGACGCCGGCCACCGCCGCACACCCCCCGCCCCAGCAGCAGTCACCAGGGCCCGCGGGTACACGACACACACCATGATCGTGTACCCGCCCGCCCACCAGCCATCAGGGCCTGCGGTGACGCGGCGGCAGGTGCCCGCCGTGTCACCGCGGGCCCTCCGAGTTGCCCAGCACCCATCGCGTTCGTAGCCGTTGCCCGTCGTCCACGGTCGGTCGGACGCCGCAAAGGAGCCCTACCCCATGTCTGTGTCCGTCACGATGCCCCGTCTGGGTGAGAGCGTGTCCGAGGGCACCGTCACCCGCTGGCTGAAGAAGGAAGGCGAGCGCGTCGAGGCCGACGAGCCGCTCCTCGAGGTCAGCACGGACAAGGTCGACACCGAGATCCCCGCACCCGCGTCCGGCGTGATCAGCGCTATCCGGGTGGCCGAGGACGAAACGGTCGAGGTCGGCGTCGAACTCGCCGTCATCGACGAAGGCGGCACGGCGGCGCAGGCCGCTCCGGCCGCAGCCGCCGCACCCGCACCCGCGCCGGCGGCCCCGCCGCCTCCGCCGCCCGCGCCCGCGCCCGCGCCGGTGGCCGCGGCCCCGCCGCCCGCTCCCGCTCCGCCGCCGCCTCCGCCCGCGCCGCCGGCTCCGGCTCCGGTCGCGCCGCCGGTGCCCGCCGCGGCCCAGGCTCCCCCGCCGGCCGTTCCGGCCCAGGAGCTCACACCGTCGGCACCGGCCACCGCCTCCCCGGCCAACGGCAGCGGCTCCCTCGGGGCCTATGTCACTCCGCTGGTCCGGCGGCTCGCCGCCGAGCACGACGTGGACCTCGCCGCGGTGACGGGCACCGGTGTCGGCGGCCGCATCCGCAAGCAGGACGTCATCGACGCGGCACGCACCCCGGCCAGCCCGGCAGCAGCGGCCCCGGCCGCTCCCGCTGCCTCGCCGGTGGCGGTGCCCGCTGCGGCACCGGCTGCGCCTGCCGCGCCCGCGGCGGCACCGGTCTCGCTGCGTGGCCGCACCGAGAAGCTGTCGCGGCTACGTTCGGTGATCGCGCAGCGGATGGTCGAGTCCCTCCAGGTCAGCGCGCAGCTCACCACCGTCGTCGAGGCCGACGTCACCCGCATCGCCCGGCTGCGCGACCGCGCGAAGAAGGCGTTCGAGGCGCGGGAGGGCGTCAAGCTGTCGTTCCTGCCGTTCTTCGCGGTCGCGACCTGCGAGGCGCTGCGCGAGCACCCCAACGTCAACGCCAGCGTGGACATCGAACAGGGCACGATCACCTACTACGACGCCGAGCATCTGGGCATCGCCGTGGACACCGACCGGGGGCTGCTCGTCCCGGTCATCCACCACGCCGGTGACCTCAACCTCACCGGGATGGCGCGCAAGATCGACGATCTGGCGACCCGGACACGGGAGAACCGGGTCACCCCGGACGAGCTCGGCGGCGGCACCTTCACCCTGACCAACACCGGCAGCCGCGGCGCCCTGTTCGACACGCCGATCATCAACCAGCCGCAGGTCGGGATCCTCGGGACCGGCGCGGTGGTCAAGCGGCCCACGGTCGTCGACGACCCCGAGCTCGGCGAGATCATCGCGGTACGTTCGACGGTGTACCTCGCGCTCACCTACGACCACCGGATCGTCGATGGCGCCGACGCGGCCCGTTTCCTCACCACCCTGCGCAGGCGCCTGGAGGAAGGCTCGTTCGAGGCCGAACTCGGCCTGTGACCATCCGATGACCAGATGATCCACGACCGGGGCCGGGAGCCGGTACGTGACCGGCGCGTACCCGACCCACGTTTGGTGATCATGCTTGACGGCCGTGGCTGGCGGGCCGGCTCGCCCGCCAGCCATCCAGGGGTGAGGATCAGCCCGTGGACGTCGTTGTCTCCGGCGCATCCGGCCTGATCGGGTCGGCGCTCGTCCCGGCCCTGCGGGCCGACGGGCACACCGTGCGCACCCTGGTCCGGCGGCCCGTGCGGGACGGCTCGGAGATCCGCTGGGATCCGGCCCGCGGCACGCTCGAGCCGGCCGCCCTGGCCGGGGCCGACGCGGTCGTCCACCTGGCTGGCGCCGGGGTCGGCGACCACCGTTGGACCGCCCGTTACAGGCGGCGGATCCGCGACAGCCGGGTGTCCGGGACGACCCTGCTGGCCACCGCGGTGGCCGCCACCCACCCGCGGCCGCGGGTGCTGCTGTCCGCGAGCGCGACCGGTTGGTACGGCGACACCGGGGACCGTCCGGTCGACGAGTCCGAGCCCCGTGGGAGCGGTTTCCTCGCCGAGGTGGTGGCCGACTGGGAAGCGGCCACCGCCGCCGCCGAGGAGGCCGGTGTGCGCGTGTGCCACCTGCGTTCGGGGGTCGTCCTCTCGGCGCGCGGCGGCGCGCTGGCCCGGCAGCTCCCGTTGTTTCGGCGCGGCCTCGGTGGCCGGCTGGGCTCGGGCCGGCAGTGGCTGAGCTGGATCACCCTGGCGGACGAGACAGCGGCGATCATCTTTCTGCTGGCCGCGGACGGCCTGCGCGGCCCGGTGAACCTGACCAGTCCGGCACCGGTCACCAACATCGCCTTCGCCCAGGCTCTCGGCGCGGCGGTGGGCCGGCGGGCGATCCTGCCGGTACCGGCCGCGGCGCTGCGGATCGCCCTCGGCGGTTTCGCCGACGGCGGCGTGCTCGTCTCCCAGCGCGTCCTGCCGCACCGGCTCCTTGACGCCGGCTTCACCTTCTCCCACCCCGACATCGACACCGCCCTACGCGCGGCGGCCACCAGCACAACCCCCGCCGCCCCCTGACCGCCCCCGGCCCGCCAGCCCCTTCCATTCCATCCCGATCAGAAAAGTTTTCGATCAGGCGAACGAGCATGAAAACGGCTGCCACGGCGACTGTCCGTTCCCTCATTTTCATGATCCAGAATGATTGGACCATTTTGGCTTCGGGAGGGGGCGCGTGTAGCCGGCCGGCGCTTCGGATCCGGGCCGTAGGGATCGTCTCGGGGGCCGGGAAATCGCCTGCGACCGGTGGCGGCAGCCCTGGGCCTGGCCCCGCAGCCGTTCGGGCGGCTGCCCGGGGCGGGTCTCAGCCCGCGGTGTCAGCCCACGGTGTCAGCCCACGAGGCAAGGCGCCACCCCTTGTCGGTCTTCACCACGGTGACGTCGGACGGCCGCCAGTCACGACCGGGCTGCTGGGCCAGGACAGTGCCAGCGGCGTCGACGTAGCTGTACGGCGGAATCCGGTAGGTGACCCGCAGCACCGCTTTCTCGCTGCCGTTCTCCCGGACATCAAGATCGGCGATCTCATGTCGCATACCGGACGGCCGACCGCCGCTGGCCGCGATCTGCCGCGTCAGGGCGAGATCCCGTGAGTAGATGAGGCTGTCCAGCGCGTCCGCGTCGAGCAGTGCGACCTCGTCGGCCCGCTCGAAGGCGCGGCTGCGGGCGTCGGTCAGGCTCACCAGGACGTCCCGCCACGCCTGCCCGGGGGCGACCTGAGCCGCCGGCCCCACCAGCCCGTTGGAGTGCGCGGTGACCAGCAGACCGCCGACGGGCAGACAGACGAACACGATGAACGCGGCCACGACCAGCAGGACGCGCCGCCGGCTGCCGAACAGGGCATGCCCACCGACGAGCCCGGCGGACCTGCCGCCCCGGGCAACAGCCGGTCGTCTGCCCGTGCGGGCACTTCCGGGACGCACACCGCCCACCCGCGCTCTCCCGGCGGGCACACCTCCGGTACGGGACGACGCCGCGCGCGCGGTCACCACCTGCGAGCCACCGGCGCCCGGGACCGCGGCACCAGGGGCCCCGACGGTCGGGGCCACAGCCGTCGAGGCGACACCGACACGGGCGGGCGCGTTACGGGCAGTCCCGGGGGCATCGGCCGCGGCCCGGCGGCTCGGCCGCGCCGACTCGGACGTCCGCGACACCCGCGACGCGCGGGGAAAGCGGGCCGGGCGCGGCCCGGCCGACGGCGCCAGTCGGATCCGGCCGGTCGACCCCGGCCCGGAGGTCGCGTCCGGGCTCGGCGGCAGCGCGGGCAACGGCAGCGCCGTGACCACCTCGCCCGCCGGCCCGGCGCTGCCGCCGCCAGCCGCGGGCAGCACCGTCGGCGGCGGTGTCAGCGGCGGCGTCGGTGGGGGCGGTACCGGGGGCGGCGCGGACAACACGTCCTCACGCCACTTCCGGCCCAGCATCCGCACCGGGGCCGGGTTGCAGCTTCGGGCCAGCGCCGCGGCCAACTCCCCCGCCGTCGGCCGGCGGTCAGGGTCGTCGACCAGGGCGGGCGCGACAGCGACGGCGACCGCGGCCGCGGCCGGCCCGGTGGCGTGCGGCATCGCCGCCAGCAGCAGACCAGCAAGATCACCGACGTCCACCGGTGGGGTGGTGGGCGGGCCGCCAAGGCCGGCGACACCCGTCCCCGCCAGCACCGGCCGGCCGTTCGGCTCGAGCAGGACGTCGGCGAGATCGAGCCGGCCGTGCACCACACCCGCGGCATGCGCCGCGGCCAGCGCCTGGGCCAGCGGCAGCCCGACCGTCACCACCTCACCCGGCTCCAGCCGCTCCCGGACGCCGAGCAGCCGGCCCAGGTTGACCGCCCCGTCGACCGGTTCCGACACCACCGCGATCCCCTCGGACGTGGCGATCACGTCGATGACCGGGACGAGGTGTGGGTGGTCGAGTTCGACCAGCAGACGCGCCGACCTCATGGCGGTTTCGCGACCGGCCGTGCCCGGGGGCAGCCTGACTCGCCGAACCGCGCACTCGGCCCCGGTGGCCACGACCCGGCCGGCCCACACGTCCCCGGCGCCGGCATCCCGGACCCGGGCGCGCAGCACCACCCCGGGCACGGGAGGATCGGCCGGATTCTCCCGTCCACCCCGGGAGCCGGCGGAACCGTACATTGAGGTCACAAAAAGTGACGGTAAGCCGAAAAAGCCATTCTGTGCAGTCCTCCCCCGCAAACTGTGGATAACTCGCGCCGCAAACGGGCCAGGGTACGGTGACCGCGGTGCACAGCGGGCATGCCGCATACGGCGCGAACACGGTAGAACACGCAGGCGGCAGGAATATGCCCGGGCAGACGGAACAGCCAAACCCGGACACGGACAGTCACGAATGGACGCGGGCACCGATGAGCACGGGCACGGGCGAACACGGCGCCGAGGAACACGACACGGAGGCCGGACGATGAACATCCTCGCGACCAGCGGCGGCTTCCTGCCGGACGGGCGCTGGGGCGCCCGGGTCGGCCCGCTGATCCGCCACGCGCTGCGCCTGGCCGGGCAGCCGGCCCGTCCGAAGCTGTGCCTGCTGGCCACCGCCGTCGGCGACGACCCGGCCGCCTACGCGCGCTACTACGCCGCGCTCGCCCGCGACACCCCACAGGTGCGCGCCTCCCACCTCGCGCTGTTCCCGATGCCGAACATCCCCGACGTCCGCACGCACCTGCTGGGCCAGGACGTGATCTGGGTGGGCGGGGGCAGCGTGGCGAACCTGCTCGCCGTGTGGCGCGCGCACGGCCTCGATACGATCATGCGGGAGGCGTGGGAGGCGGGGGAGGCGTGGGAGGCGGGGGTCGTCCTCGCCGGGGTGTCCGCGGGATCGCTGTGCTGGCACGCGGGGGGCACCACCGACTCGTTCGGGCCGGGCCTGCGGGCGGTCACCGACGCCCTCGGCCTGCTGCCGTTCAGCAACACCCCGCACTACGACTCGGAGCCGGGCCGGCGTCCGCTCTACCAGAAGCTGGTCGCGGACGGGACGCTGCCGGACGGCTGGGCCACCGACGACGGGGTCGGCCTGCACTTCCGGGGAACCGAACTGGTGGAGGCCGTCGCCGACCGGCCGGACGTGTACGCCTGGCGGGTCGAGCGAATCCCGGCCGAGCCGGGCCCGCCTGCGGGCGGCGCCGCCGAAGGCGGTGTGACCAGCGGTGTGAGCAGCGATGGTACGGCGGACGGCGGTACGGTTGCCGGCGGTACGACCGGAGGTGTACGGGAAACGCCGGTCACCCCTCGGCTGCTGTCGGAAGTGTGACGCCTGCGGTGTCCTGCCGCGGGCGCTGGGAGGACACCGCAGGTGAGCGTAGCCTCATTTTCATGGAGGTCATGCGCCCAGGCCTGATGCCCTACGACGAGGCGTGGCGGTTGCAGCGCGCGTTGGCCGACCGGCGGATCGCCGACGAGGCGGCCGACACCCTGATCCTCCTGGAACATCCCAGCGTCTACACCGCCGGCCGGCGCACCCAACCGTGGGAACGCCCTTTCGACGGCACCCCGGTGGTGGACGTCGACCGCGGCGGCAAGATCACCTGGCACGGACCGGGGCAGCTCGTGGGCTACCCGGTGCTGCGGCTGCCCAGGCCGCTGGACGTGGTCGCCTACGTCCGCGCCCTCGAGGAGGCGCTGATCGCGATCTGCGCGGAGTTCGGGGTGCCGGCTGTCCGGGTGGCCGGGCGCACCGGGGTGTGGACCGCCGACGGGGAGCGCAAGCTCGCGGCGATCGGCGTCCGGGTGCGCTACCTGGTCGCCTACCACGGTTTTTCCCTCAACTGCTGTCCGGACCTCGGCGCCTTCACCAGGATCGTCCCGTGCGGCATCTCCGACGCCGGAGTGAGCAGCCTGAGCCGGGAGCTCGGCCGGGCCGTGACCGTCGAGGAGGCTCTGCCCGTCGTGGAACGCCACATGGTCGGGACGCTGACAGCCTTCACCGCTACCTCACCGACCGTGACCGACCTGCCGACGCCGGGCGCGGACGACCTGCCGGCACCCGACAGCGTGCCGCTGGCACGGGAGCCGGAGCTGGCCCGATGACCACCGACACCACGGTTACCAGCGCCACGCCGACCAGTACCGCGGTTACTGGCACCGCAGTGGCGGCCCCGGCCCCCGAGGGTCGGAAGATGCTGCGGCTGGAGGTTCGTAACGCGGCCACACCGATCGAACGCAAGCCGCCGTGGATCCGCACCCGGATGCGGACCGGGCCGCAGTACTCCGACATCAAGGGGCTCGTTCACGACAAGGGCCTGCACACGGTGTGTGAGGAGGCCGGCTGCCCGAACATCTACGAGTGCTGGGAGGACCGGGAGGCGACCTTCCTCATCGGCGGCGAGGTGTGCACCCGCCGGTGCGACTTCTGCCAGATCGACTCGGGACGCCCCGCCGCCTTCGACGCCGACGAGCCGCGCCGGGTCGCCGAATCGGTGCGGACGATGGGCCTGCGCTACGCGACCGTGACCGGGGTGGCCCGCGACGACCTGCCCGACGGCGGGGCGTGGCTGTACGCGCAGACGGTCCGTGAGATCCACACGTCCTGCCCGGGCACCCGCGTCGAACTGCTCATCCCCGACTTCCACGCCCGTCCGGAGCAGCTCGCCGAGGTCTTCGGGGCGGCGCCCGAGGTGCTGGCCCACAACATCGAGACAGTGCCGCGGGTGTTCCGGCGGATCCGGCCCGGGTTCCGCTACGAGCGGTCGCTGGAGGTGCTCCGGCGGGCCCGGGACGCGGGCCTGGTGACCAAGTCCAACCTGATCCTGGGGCTCGGCGAGGAGCCCGCGGAGATCCTGTCGGCCATGGCTGACCTGCTCGCCGCCGGCTGTGAGCTGCTGACCATCACCCAGTACCTGCGCCCCAGCCCCCGCCACCATCCGGTGGAGCGCTGGGTGCGTCCCGAGGAGTTCGTCGAGCTGCGCGCGCAGGCCGAGCGGATGGGGTTCGTCGGCGTGCTCGCCGGCCCGCTGGTGCGCTCGTCCTACCGCGCCGGCCGGATGTACCAGCAGGCGATCGAGCGTCGCGGCGACCTGGCCGGAAGCGGGGCCGGGAGCGAGACCACCGCTTCACCCAGCCCCACGACCGGCCCTTCAACGAGCCCTTCAACCAGCCCCGTGGTCGGCCTCACGGCCGGCTCCACGGCCAGCTGCGCGGACGCGGAAGGTGTCAAGGCGGGCATTCCCACCCCTGGCCACTTTAACTACGCAGAGTAATAACCGCGGTGGTGGGCACGTCGCGGCGGCACTAGTGTCATTCGACAGTAACCACTGCGCAGCGAGCAGATCAAGAACGAGATCGTGACCGACAGCGCGTCCGACCGGCCTGGGAGATCTACGTGATCCTGCTGAAGTCGCTACTGACCGCCGCCGAAGAACTGACTCTCCTCCTCCTCCCCCACGGCGGACAGCGGACGGCACGCCGTAACGCCTGGCGTGCCGCCGCCGACCTGCAGGTGGGTGCCGGCCGGCACGGCGAGCCCTCCTGGAAGGTCGTACGCGCCGTGCCACCGACCGCGGGACGGGTGGCCATCGCGACCGAACGTTGACTCCCGCCAGCTCGCTGGGCACCACGGATCGAGCTGTACCCGATTCAGGTCGTAGGCTCGCGGTCATGGCGCGCACAAACAGGTCCGGCGGCAGGGCGCCCGCCGCCGCGGGGACCACGGCGGGAAGCGGACGCAGGAAAGGGGCCGAGCGCAGGGCAGCCAGGGCTGGACGCCTCACGCAGCTGCGGACGGTGTTCCGGCTCACCCGGCAGCGTGATCCGCGAGCGGTGTGGTGGTCGCTGCTCGGCCTGGTGATCCCGGTGGGGATCGTCGGCGTGCTGCTCGGGCTCGTCGTCGGTCCGCTGTGGACGTGGCTGCCGATCGGGATCGTGCTGGGGCTGCTCGGCGCCGTGAACGTCTTCAGCCGCCGGGTCCAGAAGACCGCGTACGCCGAGATGGAGGGCCAGCCCGGCGCCGCCGCCGGGATCATCGAACGGATGCGCGGCGACTGGCGGCTCACCCCCGCCGTGGCGGTCAACCGCAACCAGGACGTCGTACACCGTGTGGTGTGCCGCGCCGGCGTGGTGATCATTGCTGAAGGTCGGGGACGCGGCCAGCGCGACCTGCTCGGCACCGAGGTCCGCCGCGTCCGCAAGGTGGTCGGCGAGACACCCATCCACGACATCGTGATCGGCAGCGGCCCCGGCGAGGTGCCCCTGCCGAAACTGCGGCTGACGCTGATGCGGCTGCCCCGCACCCTGCGTCGCGGCGAGGTGGACCCCCTGGCACGACGGCTACGGGCAGTGAGCTCGCCAACCCTGCCCATCCCCAAGGGCCCCATCCCCCGCAGCATCCCCCGCGGCGGAAAAATCCGGTAACCCCCGAATTTTCGCCTGGGCGAAAATTCGGGGACCCCTACCTCGAGGGCCGGCCGCCACATGGGGTTCGCAATCTCCCCCGGAGATCGCGAACAAGAAGCACTCCCACCCTCACCCCAGGCCTCCCCCACGCGCTCCTTCTCCAGAGCCGTCGCCGGGCCACCGCCCACCACTGATCGCCGGGCCACAGATGCGCGACGGCCCGCGGCCGGGCCACCGCGATCATCACAGGACAATCCACCCCGCAAACCATCCCAAACAGCACGAAGGATGTGAATGCGCTGCTGTCGGAGCAGCACCGCATTCACATCCTTCGGGGCGTCCCAGGTTCGTCCCGCGGGCCGCGAGCTATCCGTTGGCGACGATGCGCCGCGGGGTCAGCGTCAGCAGGACGCGGTTGTCGGTTGGCGCCGGGAACGTCTCCAGCGTCTGGCCGTAGTGCACGAGCAGGCGTTCCAGGAACGACGTGTCGCTGGTGTCCTCAAGCGTGACGTCGCCACGCACCTCCAGGGTGCGGAACGGGTTGGTGGGATCGATCAGGAAGAGGGTCGCCTGGGGGTGGTCGACGACGTTGCGGTACTTCTGCCGCGACCGGTGCAGCGACGTGCGCACCACGTCGCCGTCGAGAAGGAACCAGATGGCCGTCGTCTGCGGGTAGCCGGCGGCGCCGACGGTCGTGAACGCGGCCGCGCTCGGCGTCTCCAGCAGATCACGATGCGTGGCGGGAATGGAAGTGACGTCGGACATTCTGTCAGCTTGCCTCAGCCACGGCTCCTCGTACCAGCGAGACCCGAACCACTCGCGGCCAACCCAGCGCCTACGCATCCCGACTGTCCCGACCATCCCGACCACCGCAAAACAAGCCCGCCGCACGAACCGGTCCCGAACGGCACGTACGAACGATGTGAGTTTGCTGCTGTCAGAGCAGCAGCGCATTCACGTCCTTCGGGGGTTCTCAGGACGGCTGGGAGGGTGGCAGGTACGCCCGGGACTGCGGGTGGGAGGCCGCCGCATGCCGGGCCCGTACGCGAAGATCGGCTCATGTGAGGAGCCGCGGGGCCCGCTCCGCGAGAGTGGGCATGGGAGATCCTGCCCTGGGGCAGGTCCCATCGCTGGAGAGTCCGCTCCGCGGGAGCGGGCGTGGGGGCGTTCGTCCGAATCCGGACGAGGGCGACGTCAGCCGGTTCGTCCCACGGGCCGATGCGTTTACTCCGCGGGTCGATGTGTGGGCCTTTGCGCTCCGGGGTCGGGACGACGCCTGGGCCTGGGCTGTGCGGGGTCGGGACGTCCGGGCTTGCGCTGGGCGGGCCTGCGCTGCCCGGGAGCGGGGCGGTCGGCTCCGCCCCGGCCGGGGGTACGCTCGGCTCCGTTCCGGCCGGAGGCGGGATGGCCGGAGGTGGCGCGGGCGGGGTCGCGGATGACCACAGTGCCGGCCGCGCGGTCGTGGGTGCCGCGCAGGTCCCGGTCCCAGATGAAGGCCGGTACGGCCAGGGCCAGCAGCACGGTACGGACCGCGCTCCAGAACCATCCCGCCGGGCGGTGGTCGCGTACCCGGATGACCCGGACACCGAGCATGCGCATCCCGATGGTCTGCCCGTTGACCGCGATCAGGATGAACTCCTCCAGCAGGAAGGCGAGGTAGACGGCGAGCCCCCGGGCGTTGACGGAATACCGCAGCCCGAACAGCACCGGGACGCCGACCAGCAGGTTGGCGATGATGGCGTCCACCGCGAACGCGGCCAGCCGGGGACCAGCGCCGACCGCCGAGCCGGGACCGTCCGCCGGCAGGCCGAGGCGGACGCCGGGCGGGGTGTCCCGGGGAAGTTGCGAACCTTCCAGCCAGTTTCCGAGTGCGCGTCCCACGGCGTAAGCCTATGCCCGGTCCCGCTCCCGGCGACCGCCCCGAAAATCCAGTCGCCCAGAGTAACAATTTCCTGCTGTGTTACAGTCGCGAAACGACTTCGTCATGTTTGCGGAACCATGCGGCGTTACGGTCCGCATCGGGGCATGGCGTATCCTTCCTATCCACACGGCCATGAAGCTCCCTTGGAGGGTGGATGTTCACAAACGCCGAGGACGTACTTCGCTACATCGCGGACCAGAACATCGAATTCGTCGACGTTCGCTTCTGTGACCTTCCTGGGATTCTGCAGCACTTTACGATCCCGGTCGAGGTCTTCTCCGCGTCGGTGTTCACCGACGGCCTGATGTTCGACGGGTCCTCGATACGCGGGTTCCAGGCGATCCACGAGTCCGACATGCTGCTGCTACCGGATCCGACCACGGCCTTCGTCGATCCGTTCCGTGAGCACCCGACGCTCGCGATAACCTTCTTCATCCATGACCCGATCACTCGGGAGGAGTACTCCCGGGACCCGCGCAACACCGCGAGGAAGGCCGAGGCCTACCTGCGGGGCACCGGTTTCGCGGACACCGCCTACTTCGGCCCGGAGGCGGAGTTCTACATATTTGACGACGTACGCTACGACTACAATCCATATGGCTCCCTGCACGCCGTGGACTCCGTCGAGGCGGCCTGGAACACCGCCCGTAAGGAGGAGGGTGGGAACCTCGGCTACAAGCCCAGGTTCAAGGGGGGTTATTTCCCGGTTCCGCCGACCGACCACTTCACCGACCTGCGCTCGGAGATGACCCGGACCCTGATAAGGGCCGGGGTCACCGTCGAGATGCAGCATCACGAGGTGGGCACCGCCGGGCAGGCGGAGATAGACATTCGTTACGACACTCTGCTGCGGACCGCCGACAACCTGATGCTCTACAAGTACATCATTCGTAATGTCGCGGTCGCCCGTGGCAAGACCGTGACCTTCATGCCGAAGCCGCTCTTCGAGGACAACGGCTCGGGGATGCACGTCCACCAGAGCCTGTGGCAGGGTGACGAGCCGCTGTTCTACAGCGAGAGCGGCTACGGTGGCCTGTCGGAGCTCGCCCGCTTCTACATCGGTGGGCTGTTGCACCACGCGCCGGCGCTGCTGGCGTTCACCAATCCGACCACGAACTCCTACCGACGGCTGGTGCCGGGCTATGAGGCACCGGTCAACCTGGTCTATTCGGCGCGTAACCGTTCGGCCAGCTGCCGCATACCGCTCAGCGGCGTCTCGCCCAAGGCGAAGCGGATCGAGTTCCGGGTCCCCGACCCGAGCTGCAACCCGTACCTGGCCTTCGCCGCGATGTTGATGGCCGGCGTGGACGGGATCCGTAACAAGATCGAGCCGCCGGACCCGATCGACAAGGACCTCTACGACCTTCCCCCGGACGAGCTGGCCGCTGTGCCGCAGGTGCCCGGATCGCTGGAGAAGGTACTCGACGCGCTCGAGGCCGACCACGAGTTCCTGACCGAGGGGAACGTCTTCACCCCCGACCTGATCGAGACGTGGATCGACTACAAGCGCAAGAACGAGGTCGACGCGATCCGGCTCCGGCCGCATCCGTACGAGTTCCAGCTCTACTACGACATCTGACGGACGTCTGACGAACATCTGGCGAACGTTCGACCGGACGACCGACCAGACGTCCGACGGGACATCCGACGGGCGGGGCCGGCGGCGGGAACATCCCGCGCCCGCTCCGCCCGTCCGGTGATTCGACCGCCCGCCGCCGCGGCCGGGCCGGCCGGACCGCGGCGGTCGGAGCGGCGAAGAACAAACAAAACAAACATGGTCGGAACACCGGCGGCGGGACGTGGGCATGGTCGTGTCGTCGCCGGTCGTCCGGATGGCTGAGAACAGTTCCGGAACACCCGGGAAAATAAATTGACCGGAAATACGTGCTTGACCGGAAATTTACCGTGGTGGAACGGCGTGGAAACCGGACCCGGCGAAGATCCGGACGGACCCTCCTGGCACCCGCGGCCCGGGTCGGAACAATCCGCAGGTGCGCGACGAGAAACTCCGCTACGTGCCATGCCAACCACGGGGAGTATGAGTGAGTTACCAGGCCGAGTACATCTGGATCGACGGCACCAGGCCGGAGCCCCTGATGCGGAGCAAAACCCGTATCGTTGCCGACGGCAAGGAACCGGACATCTGGGGCTTCGACGGCTCGAGCACAAATCAGGCGCCGGGATCCAACTCGGACTGCGTCCTGCGGCCCGTGTTCACCTGTCCGGATCCCCTGCGCGGCGGGAAGAACGTCCTGGTGCTGTGCGAGGTCGAACTGACCGATTTCACCCCGCACCCGACCAACACCCGCGCGTTCTGCCGCCAGGCCTACGAGAAGTACGCCGACCAGCAGCCGCTGTTCGGTATCGAACAGGAATACACCTTTTTCCAGCAGGGCCGGCCGTTGGGCTGGCCCGAGGTGGGCTATCCGGCCCCCCAGGGTCCCTACTACTGCGGTGTCGGCGGCGAGAAGATGGTCGGCCGTGCGATTGTCGAGAGACACACGCAGGCGTGCCTCGACGCGGGCCTCGCCATCGAGGGCACCAATGCGGAGGTCATGATGGCCCAGTGGGAGTTCCAGATCGGCGTGCTCCCGCCGCCCGCCATCGGTGACCAGATATGGGTCGGCCGCTGGCTGCTGCACCGGATCGCCGAGGATTTCGACGTCACCGTGTCGTTCGCGGCGAAACCGATTCCCGGCGACTGGAACGGTGCGGGCGCGCACACCAACTTCTCCACCAGGGCCACCATGGAAAGCTGGGACGCCATTGTTACCGTGTGTGAAGCACTGGGCACCCGCGTCCTGGAGCACGTGAAGAACTACGGGGACGGGATCGAGCAGCGGCTGACCGGTCAGCACGAGACCGCCCCGTACGACAGGTTCTCCTGGGGTGCTTCCGACCGCGGCGCGTCGGTCCGCATCCCGTGGGCGGTGGAGAAGGCCAAGAAGGGCTGGATCGAGGACCGCCGGCCCAACGCCAACATGGACCCCTACCTGGTCACCGGCCTGATCGTCGACACCTGCTGCAGTGCGCTGGCGGGCACCAGGCCGTCCCTGGCCATCCCGGGCCAGAAGGAGTCGCTGAACGCGGTCGTCACCGTCTGAGCTGCTACAGCAGCTTCACAGCAGCCTTGTAGCAGCCTTACAGCAGCCCCATAACAGCCCGTAGCAACCGACGGCTACCCGTCCGCGCCGGCCGGGTAGCCGTTGTCCAGTTCGCGGGCGAACACCGCTTCCACCACCGCGCGAGCGTGCGCGCCACCGCGCCGGTAGTCGCCCATCAGCGTCTCGGTCTGGTCCGCCGGACGGCCCAGCGCGCCGGCGACCTGGGCCAACGCCCGCGGCTGACGGGGCAGCACGTCCCCGGGACGCCCCCGGGCCAGCATGATCGCGTTACGGATGCGGGACGCCGTGGTCCACGCCTGCGTGAGCGTCGCGGCCTCGGCCGGGTCGAGCAGCCCGGCCGAGACCGCCGCGCGCAGCCCCGCGAGCGTGGACGTCGTACGCAGCGCGGGCACCCGGTGGGCGTGCCGCAGCTGCAGCACCTGCACGGCCCACTCCACGTCGGCGAGACCACCCGGGCCGAGCTTGAGGTGCAGGGTGTGGTCCACGCCCGAGGGGATACGTTCCGCCTCCATCCGGCCGCGTAACCGGACGAGCTCGGCGACCACACCGGGCCGCAGCGCCGGCGGATAGCGGATCCCGTCCACCCACGCGCAGAACCTCTCACCGAGGGCGGCATCCCCCGCGACCGGGCGCGCCCGCAGCAGCGCCTGTGCCTCCCAGCCCTGCGACCAGCGGTTGAAGTAGGCGGCGTAGCTGGCGAGGGTGCGGGTCATCGGCCCGGCCCGCCCCTCCGGGCGCAGCTGCGCGTCCAGGACGAGCGGCGGGTCGGCGCCAGCCGGCAGGGCCAGCAGCCGCAGCAGTTCGGCCACCACCGACCCCGCCGCGGCAGCGACTTCACTGTCCGTGAGCGAACCTCTGCTGTCGTCCACCGGCTCGTGGACGAACACGACGTCCGCGTCACTGCCGTAGGACAGCTCCTCCCCGCCGAGCCGGCCCATCGCGATCACAGCGATCCGCACCGGGAGCGGCCGGCCGGTCTCCTGCTCGAAGCGGCGTTGCGCGACGAACAGGGCCGCCTCGATCGTCGCGGCGGCGGCGTCCGACAGGGCCTGGCCCACCGCGGCGACGTCGAGCAGCCCGAGCAGGTCCGCGCAGGCCACCCGGACCAGTTCGACCCGGCGCACCGCGCGGGCCCGTCCGACCGCCTGCTCCCGGGCCGGGTTGCGGCGGGCGATCGCGATCAGCACCCGGACGAGCTGCTCGCGGCCGCTGGGCCGCAGGTCGTCGATGGTGCGCAGCAGCCGCACCGACTCCGGGGCGTGCTGCATCAGGTCCGCGACGTAGGTGCTCGCCGCCAACAGGCGGGCCAGCCGCTCGGCCGCGCCGCCCTCGTCCCGCAGCAGCCGCAGGTACCAGGGGGTGTGCCCGAGCGCCTCGCTGACCCGGCGGTAAGCGAGCAGGCCGGCGTCGGGATCGGCGGCGTCAGCGAACCAGTGCAGCATCGCCGGCAGCAGGCGGCGCTGGATCGTCGCGGTCCGGCTGACACCGCTGGTCAGCGCCTCGATGTGACGCAGCGCACGCCCCGTGTCGGCGAAGCCCAGGGCGGCCAGCCGGTCGCGGGCCTCCGCCGGTGTCAGCCGGACCTCCTCCGCGGACAGCCTGGCCACCGCCTCCAGCAGCGGCTGGTAGAACAACCGCTCGTGCAGCCGGCGGACGAACCGGGCGACCCGGGCGTGCTCGGCCTCCATCCGCTCGGCGGTGGCGAACCCGAGGGAACGGGCCAGCCAGCGCATCTCGGCCGGGTCCCGGGGCAGGGTGTGCACCCGGCGCAGGCGCTGCAGCTGCAGGCGGTGCTCGGTACCGCGCAGGAAGCGGTAGGCGTCGGCGAGGCCGGCGGCGTCCCGGCGTCCCACATAGCCGCCGCGGGCGAGCGCGTCGAGCGCGGGCAGCGTCGAGACGGCACGCAGCGTCGGGTCGGCCCGGCCGTGCACCAGCTGGAGCAACTGGACGGCGAACTCGACGTCGCGCAGCCCGCCGGGGCCGAGCTTGAGATCACGGTCGGCGTCCGCTCTGGGCAGGGAGCGTTCCACCCGGCGGCGCATCGCGCGCACGTCGGCGACGAAACCGGGCCGGGAGGCCGCCGACCAGACCAGCGGCCGCACCGCGGCGCACAGCTGTTCTCCCACCTCCCGGTCGCCGGCGATCGGGCGGGCCTTCAGCAGCGCCTGGAACTCCCAGGTCCGCGCCCAGCGCCGGTAGTAGGCGTCGTGGCTGGCCAGGGTCCGCACCAGCGGGCCGTCGCGCCCCTCCGGCCGTAGCCCCACGTCGACCTGGAACAGCGTCCCCTCGCCGGTGACCGCCCCGCAGGCCCGGACCATGCCCACGGCCAGGGATGTCGCCGTGCCCAGCGCGGCGGTCCGCGCGGCGCTGGTCGTGGCCGGCCGGCCGTCGTCACCGGGCTCGGCCACGAACAGCACGTCGACGTCGCTGACGTAGTTCAGCTCCCGGCCGCCGCACTTGCCCATGCCGACGACTGCCAGTCGGGCCGGCGGCGCCGACGGTGACAGCGCCGAGCGCGCGACCGCGAGCGCCGCGTCCAGCGCGGCCGCCGCCAGGTCGGCCAGCTCCGCGGTGGCGTCGTCGAGGGACACCGCGCCGGTCAGGTCGCGCGCAGCCAGGATCATGAGGGATCGGCGGTAGGCGACCCGTAACGCGTCGAGGACCTCGGTGCTGTCGCCGGCGGCCCGGGGCAGCGGCATGTCCGGGCCCGCCCCGACCGCGCGCAGCAGCCGCGCCCGCGTCAGGTCGGCGTCCGGTGGCGTCCGCATCAGGTCGTCGTCGGCGAGCACCCGCCAGTCGGTGGGATGCCGGACCAGATGGTCGCCGAGGGCGGCGCTCGCCCCGAGCACCGCCACCAGCCGGGTGCGCAGGCCGGGCCGGGTGCCCAGGACGGTGAGCAGGTCACGTCCGACATCGGCTGGCGCGGTCTCCACGATCCGTTCGAGCGCCGCGAGCGCGAGGTCGGGATTGGCGGCCCTGGCGAGTTCCGCCAGCAGGGCGTTGTCGTAAAGATCGCCGGACGGCGTGGCGGCACCGGCGGCACCGGCGGCACCGGACGGACGCTCGTCGTCGTGGTCGACCAGGCCGAGCCGGCGGACCGTGACGGCGAACCTGTCCACGTTGGTGAAGCCCATCCGGGCCAGTTGCGCCTGCACGGAGCTGCCCCGCGGGTGTGTGCTGCCGATGCTGCCGAGGTCGCCGGGCACCCGTGCCACCCCGGTCCGGGAAACGTCGCCCACCCGTCCATCCTGGCCCCAGGTTGCCCTGCCGGCGCCCCGGTCTCGGGGCGTCCGCTCAGCGCAGCCAGGACGTCAGGACGGCCCCGATCACGACGATCATGCCGAGGCCGGCGGCCAGCGCACGCCCCGGGCCGCCTCGCCCGATGGCGACCGCCGCCCGAACACCCGCGCCGGCCAGCCGCGACAGCAGGAAGACGATGCCGACCGCCGGGAGCACGAGGACGACGACGCCCAGCGCATCCGCGATCATGGCTGCCGGCTGCCCCGCCCCGGCGGCGTGCGCGACGAGCCCGGCCCGGTCCCGCACCGCGTCCACGCACCGGGCGACCACGCTCGGAGCGATCATGATGATGAGGACGAGGTTGGTGGCCAGCAGCGGCGCCACGACCAGCACCCATACCGTGATCGTCCGTTGCGCCCGGTGGGTGAGCGCCGCCACCCGCGGATCCGGGGCCTGACCGCTGCCCCGCTGCCGGCTCTGGCTCCGAGCACGGCCACGGGTCAGGCTGCGGATCCGGTCATGGTGACGGCCGCGGCGTCGGTGCCGTCCTCCCTCGGTGTGCGCCCACCGCCGGCAGCGCTCACGCGCCTGGTACAGCCGGGTGGACAGCACCGGCCCGATCCTGGCGAACAGGTCCGGGACCCCTGCGAGATCGCTCAGAATGTAGTACCCGTCCAGCCGGACCACCGGTACGAGCTGCTGGAACGCCTCCAGGTGGACGAGCAGGACGATGACGGCAAGCGTGTCCGCGCCGCTGATCGCGTAGGCGGTCCCGAGGCCGACGATGACGATCGCGTTGAAGTACACCCCGCCGAGGTCGGTGCGCAGCCGGCCGGCGCGGTCCAGCCGGTAGGCGTCGGTGACGTCGGTGTACAGGGCCGGCCACAGCAGGTAGATGCCGCATCCGATCACCCCCGGCCGGCCGCCTCCGTAGTGGCAGGCGGCGGCATGGCCACACTCGTGGAAGATCATGGACGCGAGCGTGCCGCCGAGAACCGTGAGGATGAGCGCCGGGCTGGCCAGCACGTGATGTATCCGCGCGTCGACACCGGAATCAGCGCCGATGCCGGTGCCGGCACCGGCCGAGGTGAACAGCGAGGTGAACAGCCAGGCGTCCACGATGACCAGGGCGGCCAGGACGCCGGTTACGACCACCGGCCGGAACAGCGGCGCGAGCAGGCGCGCGAGCGTGTCCACGGCCGGTTCCGGCACAAGCGTGCGACGGCCGGCGAGTCCCAGCAGCGGGGTCGCTCGGGGGGTCGCGGTGGCCCCGTGACCGTCCGCGATCACTCCGAGGGGGATCAGTTTCGTCGCCAGCAGGTACACGACGTCGTCCGCGCTGACCGCGCGCCCGCTGACCGCCCGGACCCGCCGCGCGATCGCGGGGATGTCGCGGCTGCCGTCCGCGGCGTCGACGATGTGCCGCAGCAGACCGGTGAGCGTGATGACCTGGCCGTCCCGCCGACGGGCCAGGAAGACCTGGCCGCGCAGGCCCGACCCGGTGAACTCGCCGAGCATCCGCAACCCCCCGGCGGCGACCGGGCGCTGGGGTACGGCCACCGCCGGGGCAGTGGTGGCCACCGCGGCGCCGGCCACCGCCGAGACAGCGGTGGCCACCAGGGTGTCGGCCGCCGCTGTCTCGGCGGTGGCCACCAGGGTGTCGGCCACCGCCGGGGCATCGGCGGCGGCCGGCTGCGCCGTCACCGGGCCGGCCGACGGCGGAGCGTGGGAGAAAAGGACCGCGCCGCCGTCGGCCTACCGGAAAGCCACTGCTCGGCCACCGGCCCGACGTCCCGTCAGAGCTGGACGAAGAAGGCGCCGCCGACGAAGTCGGCCGTCACGGCGAAGAGACCGCCGAAGAACCCGCCGCTCCAGCCGAGATCGGTGTAGTCCCAGACGGCCATCGCCGAACGCTCCGGAAGCAGCTCGGCGTGTTCCGCCGCCAGCTCGGCGGCGTCCAGGCCAGTTGTAGTCGTCATTGTTCGTTTCCCTTTCGGATGCCATCGTCCGCTGAACGGCCAGTGATGGTCGTACCTGTCCGCGCGACTGTTTCTCTCGGGCCTGCGCGTCGTTCCGCGGACCTGTTCCGCGACTACTTCATGTTTCTTCTTCACATATTTTTTTCATATGTGATGAACCGCAGGCGACCGCGCCCGGTGGACGACGGGCCCGGAAGCACGGCCGCATGGCCGACACAGTTCGCCGCATACCGCCGACCAGGTCGCCACAGGCCGCTTTTGCGGTCCATCGGGACTGGACTTTAGAGGCCAGGACGGCGGAGCGCAAGCAACCGGCCACTTCCAGTCGCCATGGGGGCGGATCCGGATTCAGGTAAATCGTTTCACGGTATTTCTCGAAAACCGGCCATCGTCCACCCGATATCACCTTTCCAGCGGACCGGATTCGGGCGGCGGACCTTCCCGGCACGGATGCGGGACGGACGGCCGCGTCCCGCTCCCGACTTCCCCACCACCCCGCGCGGCCGGCTCACCCGACGGAACGGCCGGTCACAGAACGGGTCCCGGCCACCGGACGGGGCCGATCACAGGATGGGCAGGTACCGGTCGATCTCGAACGGCGTGACCTGGCGACGGTACTCGGCCCACTCGGCCCGTTTGTTCCGCAGGAAGAACTCGAAGAGGTCGGCGCCGAGCGTGTCGCGCACCATCTCCGACCGCTCCATGGTCGCGATCGCCTCCTCCAGTGTGCCGGGCAGCGCCCGGATGCCCCGCTCGTTGCGCTGCGGCTCGGTCAGGGTCCACACGTCGTCAGCCGCCGGCGGCGGCAGCTCGTACCCCTCCTGGATGCCCCGCAGGCCCGCGGCGAGTATCAGCGCGAACGCCAGATAGGGATTGCAGGCGCTGTCCGGCGACCGGAACTCGATCCGGGTCGCGTTCGGCTTGTTCGGCTTGTGCAGCGGTATCCGCACCAGGGCGGAACGGTTGTTGTGCCCCCAGCACACATAGGCGGGCGCCTCCAGCACCTCGCCGGCACGCTGGTCGCCGACAATTCGTTTGTAGGAGTTCACCCACTGGTTGGTCACCGCGGTTATCTCGGCCGCGTGGACGAGCAGACCGGCAATGAAGGCCTGTGCGACCTTGGAGAGATGATAGGGGTCGGTCGGGTCGTAGAAGGCGTTCCGGTCACCTTCGAAAAGGCTGAGGTGGGTGTGCATACCCGACCCGGCCTGGTCGCTGTACGGCTTCGGCATGAATGTCGCGTAGACACCCTGCCGCAGCGCGACCTCCTTCACCACCTGACGAAATGTCATGATATTGTCGGCAATGGTCAGGGCGTCGGCGTACCGCAGGTCGATCTCCTGCTGGCCGGGCGCCACCTCGTGGTGGCTGAACTCGACGGAAATACCCAGCCGTTCGAGCACCCCGATGGCCTGCTGCCGGAAATCGTGGCTGATGTCGTTCGGCGTGAGGTCGAAATACCCGGAGTCGTCGACCGGCGGCGGCACCGGCGCGCCGCGCTGCGGCGGCTGCCGCAGCAGGAAGAACTCGATCTCGGGATGGGTGTAGAAGGTGAAACCGGCCTCCGCGGCGGTGGCCAGCGTCCGCCGCAGGACCCAGCGGGAATCCGCCGGGGACGGCGCGCCACCCGGCATGACGAGATCGCAGAACATCCGCGCGGTCACCGGGCTGTCCCCACGCCAGGGCAGCACCTGGAAGGTCGACGGATCCGGCTTGACGAGCATGTCCGCCTCGTGGACCCGGGCGAAGCCCTCGATGGACGACCCGTCGAACCCGATGCCCTCGGCGAGCGCCCCCTCCAGCTCGGCCGGCGCGATCTCGACGGACTTCAGCACGCCCAGGACGTCGGTGAACCACAACCGGATGAACCGGATGTCGCGTTCCTCGAGGGTTCGTAGGACGAACTCCTGTTGCTTGTCCATGGCAGCCTCCGCACTGGAGAGGGCTGGAACGATGTCGGCTCGCCGTCGCGGGCGGGCAGGTGGTCCAAAGAGCGCCGGTCGGATAGCTCCCAGCCGACCATAGCGACTGGCCTGCCCGAACGTCCCGGCGCGGCATCCCGACAACCAGGCCGGTGACATATCGTCACGGCCAGGTTCGGATCGGCCCCTCCCGGGCCGAAGACGGCGCGATCATCGTTTTCCGCGTCGGCGCGGCCGGGCTCCCCGGGTCACTAGGCTTCGATTCATGACCCAGTTGCGCGTCGCGCTTGCCCAGGTCGACACCACCGTCGGCGATCTCGCGGCGAACGCGGACCTGGTGAGCGCCTGGGCGGGACGGGCGGTGCGCGCCGGCGCGCACCTGGTGGCCTTCCCGGAGATGACGCTCACCGGCTATCCGGCCGAGGACCTCGTGCTGCGCCGCTCGTTCGCGCAGGCCTCCCGCGCGGCCGTCGACCGGCTCGCCCGCCGGCTGGCCGACGAGGGCGCCGGCGAGCTGGCCGTCGTCGTCGGCTATCTCGACAGCTCCCGCAACCCCACGCCGCGGCTGGGCCGGCCCGCCGGCGAGCCGCAGAACGCGGCCGCGGTGCTGTGGCGCGGCGAGGTCGCGGCCCGGTACGCCAAGCACCATCTGCCCAACTACGGCGTGTTCGACGAGTTCCGTTACTTCGTGCCCGGCTACGACTTCCCGGTCCTGCGCCTGCACGGGGTGGACGTCGGGCTGACGATCTGCGAGGACCTCTGGCAGGACGGCGGGCCCGTCGCGGTCGCCCGGGCCGCCGCCGTGGGCCTGCTGGTGTGCATCAACGGATCACCGTACGAGCGGGGGAAGGCCTTCCAGCGCGACGAGCTGGCCGCCGCCCGGGCGCGGGAGGCCGGCGCCGCGCTCGCGTACGTCAACCTCGTCGGTGGCCAGGACGAGCTCGTCTTCGACGGCGGGTCGCTGGTGGTGGACGCCGACGGCCGCACGCTCGCCCGCGCCGAGCAGTTCACCGAGACACTGCTGACCGTCGACCTCGACCTGCCGGCCGGCGCGCTGGTGGCCGGCGCGCCGGTGGCCGGCCCTGTCGTCACCGGTCCGGTGGACGCGGGCGACGGCACCACGATCGCCGTGTCCCGCGTCGTGCTGGCCGACGAGCCCGTCTCCCCCTTCGAGGCGCGTGAGCCCACGGTGGCCCAGCGGCTGGACTCCGCCGCAGAGCTCTACGCCGCCGTGGTCACCGGCACCCGTGACTACGTCCGCAAGAACGGGTTCGCCTCGGTCGTCCTCGGACTCTCCGGCGGTATCGACTCGGCGTTGGTCGCCACGATCGCCGTGGACGCCCTCGGCGCGGCCCGGGTACACACGGTCGCGATGCCGTCGGTGCACTCCTCGGCCGGTTCCGTGGCCGACGCCGCGGAGCTGGCCCGGCGCACCGGCGTCACGCACACCGTGGTCCCGATCCAGCCCGTGGTAGACGCCTTCCACGACGCGCTGGCCGGCACCGGCGGCCTTGCCGGTCTGGCCGCCGAGAACCTGCAGGCCCGGGTCCGCGGGACGCTGCTGATGGCGCTGTCGAACGCCCATGGCCATCTTGTTCTCACCACGGGTAACAAGAGCGAGCTCGCCACCGGGTTCTCCACGCTCTACGGCGACAGCGCCGGCGGCTTCGCCCCGATCAAGGACGTGCCCAAGACCCTGGTCTGGGAGCTCGCCCGCTGGCGCAACGCGCAGGCGCCGCGCGACGGCGAGGCCCCACCCATCCCCGAAGAGATCATCGTCAAGCCGCCGTCCGCCGAACTCGCCCCCGGGCAGCTCGACTCGGACCGGCTGCCCGACTACTCCACGCTGGACGCGGTCCTCGACGACTACGTCGAACGGGACCAGGGCCGCACCGAACTGATCACCGCGGGTCACGACCCCGACACCGTGGAGCGGGTCATCCGCCTGGCGGACCTCGCCGAGTACAAGCGGCGGCAGAACCCCCCGGGGCCCAAGGTGACCTCGAAGGCGTTCGGCCGTGACCGCCGACTGCCGATCACCTCCCACTGGCGCGAGCGGACGGGCTCGCCGCCCGCCGTCGAACCGTCGCCGCGCCCCGACAGCGTCACCCCCTGACAGGGTCACCCCCTGACCGCGCTCCGAGGCGGCGCCGCGCCCCGGCCACGTCATCCTCTGGCGGCATCCCGCCCCGGGCTCAGCACCGTCCCCGGACTGGCACTGCCCTGGCGACGGCCATCGCTGAGCAGCCTCCGGACAGCGCCGTCCCCGGGCGGCACCCGGACGGCATTCGCCCGCCGTCCGCAGCCCACCGCGCGTCCGGTCGGACGGCGGGTCAACCTGCCGCTGGCATCCCGGCCGTGTCGGATCCGGAGCACTGGAGGATCCCGCGCAGGACCGTGTCGACCACACCGGTGATCCGGGAACCGGTGACGTCACGCGAATGCCCGGCATACTGCCAGTAGGCGACGGAGCCGATCAGCATATCGATGATCATTTCGATGTCGATGTCCGGGCTCAGTTCCCCCGAGACGATGCCGCCGCGCAGCAGGGCGGCCACCCTGTCCCGCGCCGGGGCCATGACCCGTCTGCGGTAGGCCTCGAACAGGTCGGGGTGCTCCTCCTTCTCGGCCAGCAGTCTGGGCATGATGCGGCCGGCCAGCGTCTGGATGCTGTGCTTGCGCACGGTGTTCAGCCAGGCGACGAGATCGTCGCGCAGCGACCCGGTCTGCGCCCCGCCCGAGAGATCGGCAAGAGTGCCCAGCGCCTCGACGACCAGGGCGTCCTTGGTCGGCCACCGCCGGTAGACCGTTGCCTTGCCAACCCCGGCCCGCGCCGCGACCGCCTCCATCGACAGCCCGGCGAACCCGTAGTCGGCGAGCGTGTGCAGGGTCGCGCTGATGATCGCTTCGTCCCGGCGGGTGTCGCGTGGGCGTCCCGGCGTGCGCATCGGTGGCTGCGCCGGCCGCGCCGGCCCGGGCCCGCGCCGGTCGGCAGGGGGATGGTGCTGCTCGCTGGCCGCCGATCGCGCCGGCCCGGACGCGCGTCCGCTCGACATCGTCACGACGGACGCTCCGCCGCGGCCCCGGCCCGCGGACGGCCGGCCCGGGTACACCCGGTCGAGCCCCATGCCGGAGGCCACCTCGCGGGCCGTCTCGCGGGCCAGGGCAGACATGCCCCGGGCCCTGTCGAGGGCTGTGCCGGCAGCGATGGCGAGAGCGGCGGCGAGGGCCGTCGTCGACGCCATGTCGGATACCGTGACAGATGCCGTGACGGGCGTCCCGTCAGGCCCGGCACCGGATTCGTCCCCGCATTCAGCAGTGCGTTTGGCAGCGCGTCCGGCGCGGTGTGCCCGTTCATCCGCGGCCACCGCCGCCCATCTCTGTAGTGCCTGCTGTGCCCCATGGATCCCGTCCGTCGAAGTTGTGTCCCGACCGTCAGGCGGCGCCCCCCGCATCCAAGATCGAAGCCTACGGTGAGCCAGGCCACGACGCATCTGTTTCCACGGCGGTGGCAGCATGGAGGGGACGCCGGGACGCGCCAGCGCCCGGACGGACGGACGGACGGACGGACCAACAGGAGATCGTATGAACAGGACAGCAGAAGTCTGTTCCGCCTCGCCCGCCGCCGCGGCCGGGGAAGCGACGACGCTGTACGGCGCGTCGACGGCACCGGGCACCCCGGCGGCAGGATCAGGACCGGCGGCCGCGGCCCGTGGCGGCGCGGCCCGCCGCGGCCGGACCACCGTCCGGGAACTCCAGGCGGCCAAGGACCGCGGGGAGAAGTGGGCGATGCTCACCGCCTACGACGCGACCACCGCCCGCATCTTCGACGACGTGGGCGTGCCGGTGCTGCTCGTCGGCGACTCAGCGGCCAACGTCGTCTACGGCTATGAGACCACCGTGCCGGTGACGGTGGAGGAGATGCTGCCGCTGGTGCGCGCGGTCGTCCGCGGAACCACCCACGCACTGGTCGTCGCGGACCTGCCCTTCGGCTCTTACCAGAGGTCGGTGGAGCAGGCGATCGACAACGCGGCGCGTTTCATGAAGGACGGCGGCGCCCAGGCGGTCAAGCTCGAAGGGGGCGCCCGGGTGGTCCCGCAGGTCGCCGCGCTGGTGGCGGCCGGTATCCCGGTCATGGCCCACCTCGGGCTGACCCCGCAGAGCGTGAACGTCCTCGGCGGCTACCGGGTGCAGGGCCGCGGCCACGCCGGTGACGCCCTGCTCGCCGACGCGCTCGCGCTGGAGGCAGCCGGGGCGTTCGCCGTCGTGCTCGAGGTGGTCCCGTCCGATCTCGCCGCCCGGGTGAGCAAGGAACTGACCATCCCGGTCGTCGGTATCGGGGCCGGCCCGGACTGCGACGCGCAGGTTCTGGTCTGGCAGGACATGGCCGGCCTTTCCGACGCGCACGCCCGGTTCGTCAAGCACTATGCCGATCTGCGCTCCACCCTCGCCGACGCGGCGCTGCGCTTCACCGAGGAGGTCCGCGGCGGCACCTTCCCCACCGTCGAACACAGCTACCACTGAGCTACAGCTACCACTGAGCACAAGCAGCACTGACCACAAGCCGTACCGCTGGGCAGGCCGCTACCACCAGGCCCGCCCAGCGGTACGGCCATGCCCCCACAGCATCTAGGCCCGGTGGCGCCGCCGAGCGGTCCTGAAGCCAGCGGGGCAGCCCCGCTGGGCCGACCGAACGGCCCGTGTACCCGGGCACACAAAGGCTGCCCCGGACTGACGAAGGCACGGCAGCCCATCAGACGCCCCTTCGCTACCTCATCACCGCCCAGCGGCCTTGCCCCAATACCACCACCCAATATCCACAAACGCGCCCTGCCCTGCGCCCTCCACTGGCGACGTTCGCCCGAACGATGTGAATCTGCTGCTGCTGTCACAGCACTGCATTCACATCGTTGGGCCCCGTGTTGTCTCCGCCCGGCCCGATGTGGGATGCGGGCGTCCGTTGGCGGCGGTCACCGTCCCATCCTCGTTGGCGCAGGGCATCGGTGACCTGCGCGGCAACAAGATCGGGACGTTCCCGCAGCCGCCAAGTCGGGAAACGCAGGATCAGGCGGTCCTGAAGCACGCCGAGATTCTGACGGGCCAGGTCGTCCCACCACTGCCGCACCTCCTGGTGCGCGGCCCCGTCGATCTCCACCCAGACCCGCCACGGCTCGTACCAGACGTCGAGATACCGTCTGCCACCAAGATCGACTTTGAACTGGCAGTGGCTCGACGGCAGACCGTAACGACATTCGATACGCCGATACAGCATTTCCGCCACCGACTCCGCACCAACATCAAGATCAGCCAATGTATCAATGATCAGACGGCGCCGCCAAATGCGCCCACGCCGGTGCGCCACGTCCCACAGATCACTAACAGTAACCAGCCGCTGCTGCACCGACGCCGCAAGTACCGCTCGCGCGTCGTCGTCCCGTGCCGCCCAGCTCGCCGCGTCCACGACCGACCGGGCAAGCCGCGTCCGCGGAGGAATACGGACCGGATGCACGTCGGTCGACGTCAGTTGGGTGCTGCGGTGCACCACGATCCCGGGATGGCGAACGAGCTGCCGATCGGACGGCACCGTCACGAAAACGGTCGCGACGTCGAATCCCCGCATACCGTCAAGCGCGGCCGCGGTGGATCCGGCAAGGACCGCCCCGGGCCCGGCTCGTGCCAGGGTGCACCAGAGCCACTGCAAACGGGTGAGCGGCCCAGAGTGAGTGACGACAACTCCCCGCAGCGGCCGCTGCCATCGCCCTGTACGGATCCGCCACCGCAGCTCCGCAGGACGCAGACCAGCGGCGATCGCCTCCCGAACCGCCAGCACCCCGCTGTGTTCCCGAGCGATCTCCTTCCATCCACGATCCTCATGCTCTTCATGAACCGCCCCGTGCGACCCCACCACAAACGTCACAACCACGAACACTGATGCCCCACAGACCCACGTTCACCCCACCCCCGCCATCTGTGGACAACCCCTACCCTGGAGTGATCCCGCTTCCGTGGACAGCGAACCTGAGGTTCGCTGTCCATAGGGAAGGAGCGTCATGGGGTCAGCTCGCCGGAAGTTCACCCAGGAGTACAAATCCGAGGCAGTAAGGTTGGTGCTCGACTCGGGCCGGTCGGTGACCGAGGTCGCGAAGAGTCTGGGTATCCACGAGACCACGTTGGGAAACTGGGTGAAGAAGGCGAAGGAGAACGGCGAGACCGAGGAGCGGCCGCTGTCGGTGTCGGAGCGCGCGGAACTTGAGGAGCTCCGGAAGAAGTACGCGCAGGCGCAGATGGACATCGCCTTCCTAAAAAAAGCGGCGAGCTTCTTCGCGAGCGAGCAGAAGTAAAGTTCGAGTTCATCTCGATACACGCTCCGAAGAAGCCTGTGTCCGCCGACGGCGCGAACACCTTTCCCGTCGACTACATGTGCAAGAAACTCGACGTGTCCCGACAGGGCTACTATGCGTGGAAGAAACGCGGCCCGTCTCGGAGGGAGAAGGACGACGCCACCTTGTCGACCATGATCAGAGCTGTTTTCGACCGTCACGAGGGGCGGTACGGCGTGCGGCGGATCTTCCACGAGATCCGCCGCCAGGGCGTCGCCGTCGCCTACAAGCGGGTCCAGCGGCTGATGGCGACGATGGGCCTGGTCAGCGTGCATCCGCGTCCCCGCCGGCCGGTGACGACGGTGCAGGCCGCGGACTCCTCATCGCTGCCTGATCTTGTCGGCCAAGACTTCGCCGCGTCCGCACCGAACCAGTTGTGGTACGGCGACATAACATATATTCGCACCTGGGATGGCTGGGTGTACATGGCCTCCGTCATCGACGCGTTCTCTCGGAAGATCGTCGGCTGGGCGGTCGCCGATCACATGCGCACCGAACTCGTTCTCGACGCGCTTCGTATGGCCGTCACCCGCCGGCGGCCACCCGGCGGCGTCATATTCCACGCCGACCGAGGCGGTCAGTACACCAGCCGTGAGTTCGTCGCCTTCTGTCGCGACAACAACGTCCGAAACTCCGTCGGCCGTACCGGGATCTGTTTCGACAACGCCGCGGCGGAGTCCTTCTGGGCCACCCTCAAGAAGGAGTTCGTCCACCTCCACCCGTTCGATACCATAGACCGCGTCCGGGCGGGGATCTTCGAATATGTCGAGATCTACTACAACCGGCAGCGGTTGCACTCCTCGATCGGCTATCTCACGCCTGTCGAGTTCGAGGAAGAATTTGACGGACAAACACTTCGTGCTGCATAGTTAGGACTGTCCACGAAAGTGGGAACCCTCCAACCCCACCACGAACGATCCACAGAGAAGGATGTGAATCCGCTGCTGCTGTGAGGTGGTCCCCGTTCTTCGGACAGTGATCCCTATGTGGGATAATTGATCCGTGAGCGGAGGAGATTGATGACTGAGTCCCGGAGGCGGTTCACGCCCGAGTACAAGGACGAGGCAGTGAAACTCGTCATCGATTCGGGTCGGCCGGTATCGGCGATCGCGAAGGACCTCGGTATCAACGAGGGAACCCTGGGGAGCTGGGTGGCCACCTGGCGTCGGGCCCACCAAGGCGAAGAAGAACCGCTGTCGATGTCCGAGCGTGCCCGGCTACGGGAGCTGGAGAAGGAGAACCGGGAACTCCGGA
Source organism: Candidatus Protofrankia datiscae (assembly GCF_000177615.2). Taxonomy (GTDB): domain Bacteria; phylum Actinomycetota; class Actinomycetes; order Frankiales; family Frankiaceae; genus Protofrankia; species Protofrankia coriariae. The sequence goes on from NC_015656.1 coordinate 3,840,663, forward strand.
TGGAGCGCGAGTTCCTCTCAAAAGCGGCAGCCTTCTTCGCGCAACGCCATCAGTGATCGATAAGTTCGAGCTGATCGCCGCGGAGAAGGACAACTACCCGATACGCAAAATGTGCCAGTGGCTCGTGGTGTCGACGTCCGGTTTCTACGACTGGTACCAGCGACCGGTGTCGTCCCGGACCCGCCGGCACACCACCCTGGACACCCAGGTGCGGGCGTTGTTCGCCGCCTCGCGCCAGACCTACGGCGCGCGGCGGATCGCCGCCGCTCTGACCGCGTCGGGCCAGCCCACCTCGGTCCGCCTCGCCCGACGGATCATGCGCCGAGCAGGGCTGAAGGCCTGCCAGCCCAGGGCCTACCGCCGCACCACGATCCCCGGCCAGGCGCCGGTGCCCACCGACCACGTCCGCCGCGACTTCACCGCCACCCGCCCCGGGGCCAAGCTCGTCGGTGACATCACCTATGTCCGTACCGGCGAAGGCTGGCTGTATCTCGCCACGGTCATCGACTGCTATTCACGGAAGGTTCTCGGCTGGTCGATGGCCAGTCACATGCGGACCGAACTCGTCGTCGACGCATTCACCATGGCCGCGTCCCGCACCACCCTTGCACCGAACGCGGTTTTTCACTCGGATCGCGGTACGCAATACACGTCCGACGCCTACCATCGCACGCTGGCACGACACGGCGTGCGACCTTCCGTAGGCGCCACCGGAGTGTGCTGGGACAACTCCGCCGCCGAATCCTTCTTTGGCACCCTGAAAAACGAACTCGTCTATCGGGAAATTTACCTAACCCGTCGTGCCGCCCGCAGTGCGATCGCCGAGTACATCGAAGTCTTCTACAACCGGCAGCGACTCCACTCCACCCTCGGCTACCACACCCCGGAACACGTCGAACGTCTCTACCTGACGAGTCGGACATCAATACCAGAGGCGGCGTAAAGCTGATATAGTCCAGTTATCGCGTGTCCGTAGAATGGGCAGCACCTCACTGTCACAGCACTGCACTCACATCCTGCAGGTGTGAATCACGATCTTGATCGACCATGCGGACAGCGGGACCGGACGGGCGGGGAACAGGGATCGACGAGATCGTCGCCGATGCTCGCACCGCTTGGCGGGGCGGACGGGGACAGGGCCGCCAGCAGAGTGTTGCCGGCCGATGGTGGTTGAACCAGGCAGGCCTCATGGGTACGCGAAACACCTCGACGCTGGCGATGAGCCCGCTGGTGGCAATCCCGCGCGCACGCGCGGCATGCTGGAGGAGTGGGCGTGGCGTACCAACCGCAAGCGGCAGTCCCGCGCGCACGCGCAGCATGCGCCAGCATCACCTACACCGCCGTCACCGGCCTCGGCAGTCCCGCGCGCACGCGCGGCATGCAGCGCGCACAGCCACGGATCCCACGGTTCCCGGGGCAGTCCCCGCGCGCATGCGTGGCATGCGTCACCGTGGGCCGGCTCGCCGCCGCCAAGGCGCCGTCCCCTGCGCGCATGCGCGGCAAGCGTCACCCCGCCGGGCCCGCCCGACGCGGGCGCAGTCTTCGGACACGGCCGGAGACGCTCATGGCGGGCGCACGTGGACACGGCCGCCGGATCGGACCAGCCCACCATGAACCCTCGCTCCGACAGGCGGCACCCGCCTCCGGGGGGCCTCGGCGTTCGGAATCGACCCAGCCCCCTCAAACAGCCTGCGTGAGGCAGGCCCACCTGGACGAGGGCTCGGCACGAGTACGGGTGGAGCGACCGGCCTGGCCGGTGTGAACCGGCGACGGCGCCGCTGGTGTCAGGCGCCCCGCGGGGTGTCAGGTGCGGGCAGGGGTGGTGACCGGGTGGGAGAGCTGGGCGTCGAGGACGGCGCGGGCCGACACCAGGGACGGTCCGTACCAGGTCAGATGGCGGCCGGAGACGCACACCACCGGGGTGTCCCCGAACGCCTCCGGGCCGTCGGCGGGGCTGAACGGATAAGGCTCGTCGGGCAGCACCACCAGGTCGACGGGCTGCACCTCGTCCAGACGGATCCGGGGATAACGCTGCGCATGATCGGCGAGCACGTTGTCGATCCCGAGCCGGCGCAGGACGTCACCGGTGAACGTCTCCCGCCCCACCGCCATCCAGGGCCGGCGCCACACCGGGACCAGCGCGCTGCGCCGCGGCCCGCGATACGGGGCCGCCCAGGTCGCGCGGGCGGCGGTCAGCCATTCCGGCCGGTCGAGGCGGCAGGCGTCACGCAGCATCCGCTCGAGGCTGACCAGGGCGGCGTCCACGGTGGCCGGCGCCGTCACCCACACCGGGATGCCGGCCGCTCGGAGCTGGTCGAGATCGACCTCCCGGTTCTCCTCGGCGTTGGCGCAGACCACGTCCGGGGCGAGGGAGACGATCGTGGTGATGTCCGGGTTCTTCGTCCCGCGCACGCGGGCCACGTCGAGGTCGACCGGGCGGGAGCACCAGGCCGTCGCCCCGACCAGCAGGCCGGGCGCGGTGTGCGCGATGGCTTCGGTCAGGCTCGGGACGAGCGAGACCACGCGGGTCACCTGTCGGGGCACCGTCACCCCGTTACCGAGATCGTCGATGCCGGGATCATCCCGGCCGCTCGCCGCCGTCACCGTCGCCACCTACCCCGGTCGATTGCCACCTACGCCGGCTGGACCGGACGTCCGTGGCGAAACACCTGATGAAACATTTGCCACAGAACGCCTGCCACAATTTGCTGCTATTTGCCGTTACCCGATGTCACTGAACGTCTGTCACGCGTAGCCCCGCGTGGGATTTGTAGCGTCTGTTCACCGAGATCAGGTTTGCGGTCAGCCCCTCGACGGAGGCCGCGTTACGCAGCTTGCCCGCGTAGATCCCGCGGATGCCGGCGATCCTGCCCGCCAGGGCTGTGACGGTGTCGGTGGCCTGCCGGTCGTCACCCAGGACGAGAACGTCGGTGTCGATCTCGTTGACCGTCTCGTCCTCCAGCAGCACCGCGCTGACATGGTGGAACGCGGCCACCACGGTGCTCTCCGGCAGCAGCGCCGCGGCCTGCTGCGCCGCGCTGCCCTCGGGTACGGGGAGCACGAACGCGCCGCCCCTGTCGAAGCCGAGCGGGTTGACGCAGTCAACGACGATCTTGCCGGCGAGCTCGGCGCGCAGGCCGGTGAGCAACTCGCCGTGGCCGTCCCAGGGCACGGCGACGATCACGATGTCGCCGGCGGCGGCGGCGGTGGCGTTGTCCGCGCCAGTGACGGCCCAGCCGGCCGCGCCCAGCTTCGCGGCGGCCTTCCCGGCGCGTTCGGCGGAACGCGAGCCCAGCACGACCCGGTTGCCGGCGATGGCGAGACGGCGGCCGAGCCCGCGGCCCTGTGGCCCGGTCCCGCCGAGGATGGAGATCGTCAGCAACGAGACGTCAGGTAGATCACCAGGAGAGCCCATGAGCCACATCCTGCCGTATGACCCGTCCACACGGCATTCTGATCGCCGACGGACCGATCATGCGCATCCGCCGCCAGCCGAGGATGCCGACTCCGAAGGAGTGGCCCCGAAACGCCGAAGCACCAACATCATCCGGACCGGCTCTGGCCGGCCCGCTCCGGGCGGCCCGCCCTGGCCGCCGTCCCCGATCCTGCCACCCTGAGCGCTTCTGGCCGACTCGGAGTGTATCCATACGGTTGGGTTCACCCACGGGTACCCCCGGTCACCCGACCCGGGAGCGAATGCGGGACTATGCCTGAACAACGTGACAGCTACGGGCGTTGATCGCCCCGTAGGACGCTGGCGGACGCCGGGGGGCGGGAGTCTTCTCAACAGACGCGGCCGTACCGATCGGACAGAGGAGCGGCGGAAGGTGAACGACGGAAACAATTCCGTGCTTACAACATTTCGCGATCAGGACATAGCGTTGCGTGACATCCATGGAACGTCGGACAACCCCGGCCGCACGCCGTTCGAGGACGGGTCGTACCGTTCCATTCCACGAACAGCTGCGAGATCCACAGAACCAGGCGGGAGAGGTCGAGCAATGGCGGACGTATCGGTTCGCTTCGCGATGACGAACGACAGCGAAGTGGTGCTCAACCTGTCGCTGCCGCAGGCACTGCGCCTGATGGAGGCGATCGCGCGCAAGGTCGGCGAGACGCTCGCCGAGCGCAGCACGCAGGGCGTCGGAGGCGTCGGAGGGGTGCCCACGCCGGCCCCATCCAACGGCATGCCGAGCCTGGGGCCGTACACCCCGTCCTGAGGCCCACGACAGCCCGGCGGACGGCCGGCAGGACAGTCCGACAGGCGGGTGGGTTCCCACCCCATGCGGTGGCCCCACCCGACGGCCGGCCATTCCACCGTGGGCAGGCCAGCGGGCGTGCGCGGGAACGTGTCAGCCCTGGGCCGGCCTGCTGGTGCCCAGCGCCCGGGGATGCGACGTCGCGTACACCTCGCGCAGCCGGTCCACCGTGACCAGCGTGTAGATCTGGGTGGTGCTCACCGACGCGTGGCCCAGCAACTCCTGGACGACCCGCACATCGGCCCCGCCGTCGAGCAGGTGGGTCGCGAAGGAGTGCCGCAACACGTGCGGTGACACGCCCTCCACGCCGGCCGCCACGGCCGCGGTCCGCAGCACCGTCCAGGCGCTCTGCCGCGACAGCCTGGTCCCCCGCCGGGACAGGAAGACCGCCGGGGACGCCCGCCGGCTCGCCAGCACCGGACGCGCCCGGACCAGGTAGGCGGCCAGCGCCTCGCCGGCGTACCGGCCGAGCGGGACGACCCGGGCCCGGCCGCCCTTGCCAAGCAGCCGCACCGACGCCGCGTCCAGGTCCAGGTCGTCGACGTCGAGGCCGACGGCTTCGGAGATGCGCGCGCCCGTCCCGTAGAGCAGTTCCAGCAGCGCGACCGCCCGCAGCTGTCGGCTCCCCTCGGCGGGATCACCGCCGGGACCGCCGGCGGCGGACGTGGACGCGGCGCGCAGAACGGCCACCACCTGGTCGACGGTGAGCGCCCTGGGCAGCCGGCGCGGCGGGGTCGGCGGGCGTACCGGCCGGGAGACGTCCGAGGTGACCTCGCCCTCCCGCGCCGCGAAGCGATGCAGCGACCGGACCGAGACGAGCATCCGCGCCACCGACGACGCCGCCAGCGGCGGGTGCTCGCCGGCCCCCTCCCGGAGGGTCGCCGCGAACTCGGCCACCTCGGACTCGTCCACGTCGGCCAGGGAGCGCACCCCGCGCAGGCTCAGGTGCTCCAGGTAACGGCGCAGGTCACGCCGGTAGGCGAGGACCGAGTTGCGCGCGAGCCCACGCTCGCCCGCCAGATGGTCGAGGAAGCGCTCGACCACGACGGCCGGGTCCCCGGCCACGGGTTCCGGTTCCGGTTCCGGGTCAGCCGGCATGCTCACGTGCGTACCGTGCGTACCGTGCGTACCGTGCGTACCGCACGGGCCCGGTGGGCCGCGGCCGCGGCAGGCGGGCGCCGGTCACCGCCAGGGACAGCACGGTCACCGCCAGAGGCGACAACGGACTCGCCGGCCATCAACCCATCCCTACGCCTGCGCTCGTCATCGATGTGCGTGGCTCGCCATCGACGTGAGTGTAGGTGCCCGGCGGACGGCGTCCGCCCATACCGCGCGGATCACACCCGACTACCTGGGACGACACGCCTCTCGGGGCGATTTGCCAGCCCCTGTCCGTACGTGTAAAGGACTGCGGCTATCCTCACATCTGATGCGGACAGACAGTGGACCGCCACGACACGCCCGGTATCTGCTGGTCGCCGCCGTCGTCATGCTGGCAGTCGGCTGTGGCGGTGGTGCGGCCACCACGGGTGCCCCGGCTCCGCCCAGGGCGCAGTCGTTCGGCCCGACGGGGCAGCCGAGCGGGCCGGTCACCGGCGATCCGCGCCCGGTCGGGTCCGTGTCGCAGGTGGTGGCCACACCGTCCCGGCCGCCGGCCGCCGACCCGACCCGGACGGCGCTGGCAACGGTGCAGGCGTACTTCACGGAGATCAACACGGCCAGTCGGGAGGGACGGGTGGCGGACGTGAGCCTGACAGCCATGCCGGGATGCCAGACGTGCATGCTCGACGTCGGCGTCACCCGCGGTTTCCACGACCGGGGTGGGCACGCCGACGTGGATCCGCTCGCCGTCGGCCCGGTCGTCATGGATCCGCTCGGGGATCGGATCGCCACCGCGCGGACGACCGTGGCGATCAGAGCCGTCCGGCTGCTCGACGCCGCCGGCAACACCGTCCGGACCTATCCCGCCCAGCCGGCGCGCGCCGCCACTGCGACGCTGGTGCTGAGCTCGGCGGGCTGGCGCATCCAGAACGTCCTGTACGCCACGGGGTCGTCGTGACGCGGGCAGCCCCGTCCCCGCACGCGCATCCGCGCCCCAGGTCGCGGCGGCCGGAAGGACCGGGCGGCCATGACCAGCCGGGCCGCGGTCACGCCGGCGGCCGGAACCTTCTGGGACGGCTGGGCCGCGACCGGCACGGGTGGCTCAGGGGGCGCTGGACGCGCCGGCGGCACGGCACCGGCCAGAGCTACGACACCGGCCAGAGCTACGGCCATGGCGCAGGTGCCGGCAGACCGCTGGCGATCGTGCTTCTTGTCGTCACGGCGTCCCTGCTCGGGCTGCTCCCGCCGGTGGTGTCACCCGCCGCCGCGGCACCGGACGGGCGGACCGGCGGCGCCTGCACGGCCCTGTGGGGATACTGCGACACCCGCGCCACCGACAGCGGATACATCTACACCTTCGTCGGCGGACGGCTGCACCGGACGCCCGCGACCGGCGCGGCCCGGCGGGCCGGTGGCGGCTGCGGGGACTGCGTCGTCCCCCTGAACTACTGCAACGTCGGTGACGAGACCACCGACTTCGAGGAACTGCTGTGGGCGACCGCGCCGGAGGCGGCCGCCGACACGAACGCGCTGTGCGACCCGCAACCCGGTGCCGCCCCGACCCTCGCGCAGGTGCAGGCCGCGCTCACCAACTACCTGCGGGAACAGGCGCTGCCCAAGCCCACGCTCGTCGTCGCGCCGAGCGGGCGCAGCTTCGCCAACCTGCCGACGGTGGTGTACACGCCGGTCCCGCCAGCCTTCGTCTTCAACGTCGACCAGCCGGTGCTCGCCACGATCACCGCGGTCCCCCACTACCGGTGGGACTTCGGGGACGGCGCGATCGGCCCGGACTCCCCCGGCCGCCCCTTCGACCCGGCGATCTCACCCCGGGAGCATCCCGACGCCTACGTGTCGCACCCCTACCGCCAGCCCGGCACCTACACGATCACACTCACGGTGACCTGGCAGGGGACGTTCGCCGTGCCCGGTGTCGGGCAGGCGTTCCCGCTGGACCCGGTGGTCCTCGCGGCGAACGCCCCCGTCGTCGTGGACGAGGCCGGCAGCGTCCTCACCGGCAACGACTGAGGTCCCCACCGGCAACGGCTGGCCCGGCTCGCCGGCCGCCGAAGCGCCGGTCGGGCGGCGCGGGCACCACCCGCACAGACACGAATAGTCATGAAACAGGCGCTCCAGGTGTTGGACGGTCCGGCCAGGGGGTGTCCGCGGCGCGCAGGGAGGTGAATCCGCCGGCGCGGGCCGTCGCCGCCGCCAGAATGCCGATCACGGCCATGGCGTTGGTGATCGTCCCGGACAGCACGTCGGCCACCGCCTCGTCGAGATCCACCCGCCGCGTCCGCATGTCGGCCTCCTCGTGGACGCCGACATGCCGCTGCGACGGCGGGATCACCGCCAGCTCACGGGCGAGAAAGACGCGGTACGCCTCGTCGGTCATCCCGGGCGAGGCCAGGACGTCGACGAGCAGGTCCCAGCGGGCGGCCGTGAGATGGGCCTCCTCCGCAAGCTCACGGGCGGCGGCGGTCGCCAGCGGTTCCCCGGGGATGTCGAGGATGCCGGCGGGCAGCTCCCACAGGGGCCGGCGGACCGGGTGACGGTACTGGTTGACCATCACCACCCGCCCGGACTCGTCCAACGCGACCACCCCGACCGCGCCGGGATGCATGATGACGTCACGCTGGGAAACCCCACCGTCCGGCATCCGCACGATGTCCCGGCGGAGCCGGATGATCCGCCCGGTGAAGACGACGTCGGACTCCACCACCTCGTAGCGGTGCCCGCTGTCGGAGCGGTAACCCGCCTCCGCGGCCGGCGTGCCAGCCGCGGGCCCCCCGTCCACAGGCGCCCCGTTGGTGGGCGCCGCGGACGATTCGGCCGGGGGCGTGTTGTCCGTCTGTGGCCCGGCCGCGGGCGCGCTGTCCGCCCGTGCCCCGTCCGGTCCCCGCGCGTCGGGCTCCCCCACCCCGCCGGCTGTCGCACCGCCGGCCTGCGCACCGCCGGCCGCGTTACCGGTTGTCACGTTGCGGGTGGCCATGACGGCACCAGCTCCTCACACTGCACCTCGCCAGGTATCCCCTGGCTGTCCACCATCTCCTGGCCGTCCACGTCCGCGATGCCGTCGGGCAGCTCGACCGGCAGCACCCCGGTGCGCCGCTCGGAGTGCGTGACCGCTGCCGCGGCCAGCGCGCGGAACAGCGGGTGGGCCCGCGTCGGCCGGGAGCGGAACTCCGGATGCGCCTGGGTGCCGACGTAGAACGGATGGACCTCCACCGGCAGTTCGACGACCTCGACGAGCCGGCTGTCCGGCGACGTCCCGGAAATCACCAGCCCGGCCGCGGTGAGCCGGTCGCGGTAGTCGTTGTTGACCTCGTAGCGGTGCCGGTGGCGTTCGTCGACCTCCGCGGCCCCGTACACCCGCCGGGCGACCGTGCCGGGCGCGAGCGTGCACGCATACAGCCCGAGGCGCATCGTGCCGCCCATGTCCCGTTCCCCGGCGACCACGGCCTGCTGGTCGGCCATCGTGGAGATCACCGGATGCGGCGTCTGCGGGTCGAACTCGGTGGAGTTCGCGTCGGTGAGCCCGGCCATGTTGCGGGCCGCTTCGATGACCATGCACTGGAGGCCCAGACACAGGCCCAGGGCCGGGATCCCGTTCGCCCGCGCGTGCCGGAGCGCTTCGATCTTCCCTTCGATCCCGCGGATGCCGAAGCCGCCGGGCACGAGCACACCGTCCACCCCACCCAGGGCGACCGCGGTGGCCTGCGGGGACGAGCAGGTGTCCGCGGGCACCCAGCGGATCTCCACTCGGGCGTCCACCGCGAACCCGCCCGCCCGCAGCGCCTCGGTGACCGACAGGTAGGCGTCGGGCAGATCGACGTATTTCCCGACGATCGCCACCGTGACCAGGTTGGCCGGGCGGTGGACGCGGCGCAGCAGGGTGTCCCACTCGGTCCAGTCGACGTCCCGGAAGGGCAGGCCCAGGCGGCGGACCGCGTAGGCGTCGAGGCCCTCCCGGTGCAGCACCTTGGGAATGTCGTAGATCGAGGCCGCGTCCGGCGCGCCGACGACGGCCTCGTCGTCCACGTCGCACATCAGGGCGATCTTGCTTTTGAGCGCGGCCGGCAGCGGCCGGTCGGAGCGGCAGACCAGCGCGTCCGGCTGCAGGCCGATGCTGCGCAGCGCCGCCACCGAGTGCTGCGTGGGCTTGGTCTTCAGCTCCCCGGAGGGCGCCAGATAGGGCACCAGGCTGACGTGGACGGTCAGGACGTTGTCCCGTCCGACCTCGTGGCGGACCTGGCGGATCGCCTCCAGGTAGGGCAGCGACTCGATGTCGCCGACGGTGCCGCCCACCTCGGTGATGACCACGTCCCAGGCGTCGGTGGCGAGCCTGCGGATCCGGTCCTTGATCTCGTCGGTGATGTGCGGGACGACCTGCACCGTCTGGCCGAGGTAGCCACCCCGGCGCTCGCGGGCGATCACCTGCGAGTAGACCTGGCCGGTGGTGACGTTGGCGCTGCTGTCGAGGTCGACGTCCAGGAACCGCTCGTAGTGGCCGATGTCGAGGTCGGTCTCGGCGCCGTCGTCGGTGACGAAGACCTCCCCGTGCTGGAACGGGTTCATCGTGCCGGGGTCGACGTTGAGGTAGGGGTCGAGCTTCTGCATGGTGACCCGAAGGCCACGAGCCTTGAGGAGACGACCGAGGCTGGAGGCGGTGAGCCCCTTGCCGAGACTGGAGGCGACCCCTCCGGTCACGAAGATGTGCCTGGTCACGTGCGCCTGCGCCACGCTGAGACCCTTCCGTGGGTTGCGCCGGCCGGACACCCGTACCCGGCCGGTCCACGGGATTTCACGGTAACACCCCCGCCCCGGGTCGGGACACGCACGAGACAACTGCCGCCCGCCCGCCATGATCCAACCAGCCCGCCGCCCCGGGGCGCGATCACCATCCGGCCGTCACGTAACCGCACGATCACGCAGTCGACCCGTCTCACGTTCGCCCCGGAGCCCTACCGAGCAGAAACCCACAAAAACACGCGAACACAGTTGTCCGTCACCGTTTCTCGGGCTCCGCCGAAGCTCACGCGGGCGACAGCCCCGCAAGGATCTGAAGGATGTGAATGCGCTGCTGTTGCAGCAGCAGCACCACATTCACATCCTTCATGGCGTGGCCCGGGGGAAGGCTGCGCGGACGGGTGTTCGGAGAACGGGGGAACGGCAGGCGGGCGACAGGCGACGGCCGGGTGGAAGCGGCTGTCAGAGAGCGGAGATGACCTGGTCGTAGTCCAGGCGGGGATGCCGGGGACGGAAGGCGTTCTCCCCCGGCCTGCCGATGTTGATTACCGCGAGTGTGCGCAGCGGTTTGTCGGCGAAGAACTCCCTGTCTATGGCGTCGGCGTCAAGCCCCGTCATCGGGCCGGCCGCGAGCCCCGCGGCCCGGATACCCAGAATGAAGTAGCCGATCTGGAGGGCGGCGTTGAACCGCGCGCTGTGCTCACGGAAGGCCGGCTCGGCGAAGATGTCCCTGGCCGTCGGCAGATGCGGGAAGATCTGTGGCAGGTTGTCGTGAAAGTCGACGTCCGCGGCGACGATGGCCGCCAGCGGCGCGGACCGCGTCTTCGCCTGGTTACCCGGGCTGAGGTGCGCGACCAGCCGTTCCCGCGCCTCGGGCGAACGGACCAGAACGATCTGCAACGGCTGGGAGTTCATGCTGGTCGGCGCCCATTTGACCAGGTCGTAGATGGCGCGGATCTGCTCGTCGGACACTGGTTCGTCGCTGAAGGTGTTCGCTGTCTGGGCCGTGTGGAACAGCAGGTCCGCGGCGGCGGCGTCCAGCGCCAGGGCGGCGCCGGCGGAGGCGTCTGTGACGGTCATGAAAGTCAGGACTCCTGATGGTCGGGGTCGTCACGGGTCCGGCATCCCAGGCCGCTGGGCACCCGGTCACTGCTCGTGCCGGGCGCCCAGCGGCATCACAGGACACTACTTGAACGCACAACCACATCCGCGGCATCCCCACGCCGCTGCGACCCTCACCCCGCGAGTGGTCCGCGTCGGGTTCGCCCTGCTCCGCGGCGCCTTCATCCCCACGACCGGTTTCCCCACGCTTTCCCCACCCCGAGGCCCCGCTGGACGCCCCTACCCCGAACGTCCCGCTCGCTGCGGCCTCACCCGCGTAGCCGGCTGCGGTGAGCGCCTGGCCCGTAGGCAGAAAACGTCACCATGACGACGAAAACCACCTACGGACGCGGAAGCCGTAGGTGGAAAGCGCTGCGATGACGACGGTTTCCACCTACAGCTTCCGCTCCCGTCAGGGCGTGTCTGACGGATGTTGGTCGATGCGGGAGGTGGCCATCTGGGCGCCGATCCGCGCGAGTGAAGATCCACGGGAAACACCCTAGATGTCGGGCCATTCCGTCAGCGCGTCCTGGACGCCGTCGATGTCGAGTGGGCCGCGCTCTCGCTCGTACTCTTCGATGATCTCCCGTAGTTGCCGCGCGTGGACCCGGCGTGCGCCAGCCCTGGCGGCTGCATCAGAGAATCTGCGAGGCCCGGTGCGCGCGTCGGCCCGCGGGACGAGGTCTTCCGGGACGGAGTCACCGTGCTTGATCACACACTCGGTGCGGCTCGGCGGCGGGGCCATCTGCCATACGACTGTTGTTGCCACCACCCGTAGCAATCACAGAACCCAGCGATGTGGTCAGGGGATGTCGGCCTTGTCGGCGGCGGCGTTGGCCAGCAGTTCCTCGGCGTGGCCGCGGGCGAGCGTGCTCTCCTCGACGCCGGCGAGCATCCGGGAGAGCTCGCGGACCCGACCGGTGTCGTCGAGGGTTGTCACCCCACTGCGGGTCACCGAGCCGTCGTCGGCCTTGTTGATCACCAGATGGCGGTCGGCGAAGGCCGCCACCTGGGGCAGATGGGTGATGCAGATCACCTGGTGTGTGCGTGCCAGCCGGGCGAGGCGGCGCCCGACCTCGACCGCGGCCCGCCCACCGACACCGGAGTCGACCTCGTCGAAGACCATCGTCGTGGCGACGTCGCCAGCGGCGAGAACGACCTCGATGGCGAGCATCACCCTGGAGAGCTCACCCCCGGACGCCCCCTTGTGCACCGGCCGTGACGGCGCCCCGGGATGCGGTGTGAGCCGCAGCTCCACCTCGTCCACCCCGGTGGGGCCGTAGGCGAGCACCTGCCCGGCCACGGGGAGGCCGGCCGGGTCGGGACGCTGCGTGACGACCGCCTCGACCTTGGCCCGCGGCATCGCCAGGCCGGTAAGCTCGGCCACGACCGCCTCGGCGAACTTCTCCGCCGCGTCCCCGCGGGCAGCGCTGATCCGCCCGGCGAGCCCGGCGAGCTCGGCGACCAGCTGGTCGCGTTCGGACGCCCACACGCCGACCTGATCCTCGTCGGAGTCGAGCTCGAGCAGGCGGCGCCCGGCCTGGTCAGCCCATTCCAGGACGCCGGACAGGTCGGTGCCGTGGGCGCGAGCAAGGGCCGACAGCGCCGCCCGGCGGTCCGCGGCGGCGGTGAGCCGAAGCGGGTCGGAGTCGATCCCGGCGGCGTAGGAGGCGAGGTCCGCGGCGACGTCCGCGAGCAGCATCCCGGCCTCGTGCAGACGGTCGGCCAGCTCGGACAGGGCCGGGTCGAGGGACGCCTCCGCCGCGACCATGCGGTGGGCGGTCCCCACCAGGTCGGTGGCGCCTGGCACGCTGTCGCCGGTGGCGGGGTCGGACACCAGCACGGCGTGGGCGCCGCTGGCGGCCTGCGCCAGCGTCTCGGCATGCTCCAGCCGGCGCAGTTCGGCGTCGAGCGCGGCGTCCTCCCCGGGACGGGGATCGACCTTCTCGATCTCGGCGAGCCCGGTCCGCAGCAGCTCGGCCTCGGCGGCGCGCTCCCGGGCCCGACCGGTGATCTCGGCGAGCCGGGCGGAGACCGTGCGCAGCCGGGTGTAGGCGGTGGCGTAGGCGGCCAGGGGCTGGGCGACGGCGTCGCCGGCGAACCGGTCGAGGGCGGCGCGCTGCTCCCCGGTGCGCAGCAGCCGCTGCTGGTCGGACTGGCCGTGGATGGCGATCAGCCCGTCGGTGACCTCGGCGAGGACGCTGGCGGGCACCGCCCGTCCCCCGACGTGCGCGCGGGAGCGACCCTCGGCCGTCAGCGTCCGCCCGAGGAGAAGACCGTCCTCGTCGCACTCGCCACCGGCGTCGCGGACCCGTTCGGCCACCGGGCCGTCCGGCGAGACGATCAGCCGTCCGTCGACGAAGGCCCGCACCGCGCCGGGGCGCACCAGACCGGCGTCCGCGCGCCCGCCGGTGAGCAGCCCGAGCCCCTGGACAATCATGGTCTTGCCGGCTCCGGTCTCGCCGCTGACCACGGTCAGGCCGGGCGCCAGCTCGAGCACGGCGTCGTCGATGACCCCGAGCCCGCGGATGCGAACCTCCTCGAGCACAAACGTGACTCTATGGGGTGCGGCGTCCACTCCGCCGGCCGGCCGGCCAACACACCGCCGGCGCGGGTGGCCACGCCGCGCCCACCGTGCTCACCGGCCGCTGTTCATCGACCGCCGCGTCCCCGCCAGCCGGCCACCGGGAGATCGAACTTCGCGACCAGCCGGTCGGTGAAGGGGCGCGGGCGCACCACGGCGAGCCGCACCGAACGGCGTCCCCGCACGACCTCCACCCGGGAGAACGCCTCGACGTCCACCGACCGCCGGCCGTCGCAGGACAGCACGGCCGGCGTGGCGGGCAGCACCTCGATCGCGACCGACGACGTCGGGGCCAGCACCAGCGGACGCGCGAACAGGGCGTGGGCGCTGATCGGCGCGACCAGCAGGGCCTCGACACCCGGCCACATCACCGGGCCGCCGACCGAGAACGCGTACGCCGTCGACCCGGTCGGGGTCGAACAGATCATGCCGTCGCACCCCCACCGGGACAGCGGGCGGTTGTCGACCTCGACGACGCACTCGAGCATCCGGGCGCGGTCGACCTTCTCCAGCGACATCTCGTTGAGCGCCCAGCCCTCGTAGACCAGCTTGCCGCGGTGACGGACCGCCACGTCGACGGTCATCCGCTCCTCGACCTGGTAGTCCTTGCGGACGACATGATCGACCGTGGACTCCAGCGCATCCGGCTCGGCTTCGGCGAGGAAACCGACATGGCCGAGATTGACGCCGAGCAGGGGCGCGTCGGCGGTGCGCGCGAACTCCGCCCCGCGCAGCAGGCTGCCGTCCCCGCCGAGCACGAGGACCAGTTCGACCCCGAACGCGGCGGCGTCATCGGGCGGGACCACGTTGTCGCAGCGCAGGTCGAGCAGTTCGGCCTCGTCCCGCAGCACCCGCGGGGCGACCCCGGCGGCGACGAACTGGTCCAGCACCCGCTGGGCGATCTCCCGGACGACCGAACGGCGTGGGTGGGTGACCACCAGGACTTCCCGGCTCACTGGGCTTTCCGGCTCATCGACGACCCTCGTCACGCTCGGTGGACGGCTCGGAATCGGAACCAGGACAGGCGGTGGAGACGGAATCGACGGTAGGGACAGAACCGGTACCGGAGACAGGAGCAGCGTTGGAGGCAAGATCAGCGTTGGGGGCGGAAGCGGCGCGGCCGCCGGCCGGGCCGGCCGCGATCGCGGCGGCGATCGCCTCGGTCAGCCGCGGCGGCGGCATGGGCGGAGCGTCCCCGACGAGCCACAGCAGGTACTCCACGTTGCCCGCCGGTCCTGGCAGGGGACTTGCGACGACGCCACGCACGCCCAGCGACAGTTCGGCCGCGGCCTGCGCGACATCCCACACGGCGCGGGCGTGCAGGGCCACGTCGCGCACCACCCCGCCCGGCCCGAGGTCCGCGCGCCCGACCTCGAACTGCGGCTTGACCAGGACGACGAAGTCGGCCGCCGGTCGGGCGCAGGCCCGCAGCGCCGGCAGCACCAGCCGCAACGAGATGAACGACAGGTCGGCCACGACCAGGTCGACCGGCCCACCGATCGCCTCGGCGGTGAGGAAACGGACGTTGGTGCGCTCGAGGACGGTGACCCTGGGGTCGTTGCGCAGCTGCCAGGCCAGCTGGCCGTACCCGACGTCGACCGCCACGACCTCGGCGGCGTCGTGGCGCAGCAGGAGGTCGGTGAAACCACCGGTGGACGCCCCGGCGTCCAGGCAGCGCCGCCCGGCCACCCACAGCCGGCCCACACCGCCGCCTCCGGCGGCCTGCTGGCTGGCGGCATTCCCACCGAAGGCGGACAGGGCCGCGAGCAGCTTGTGGGCACCCCGCGAGACGTAGCCGGGATCGTCACCGGCGACGATCACAATGGGTGTCATGTCGTCGACGACCGTGGCGGGTTTGGTCGCCGGCCGCCCGGCCACCCGGACCCGTCCCCCCACGATCGCCTCGCCGGCCTGCTCACGGGAGCGCACCAGCCCGCGCCGGACAAGCTCACGGTCCAACCGTGTCCGGCGAGCCACGACAGGACGCCTCGTCCCGGTCACGCCGGTCCCCGGCCGGGCGCGCCGGGCGGCGGCCCCGGCCGGGGACCACCTGGGCGAGGCTCGCCAGCCCCGGGCGGCTGCGGCCGGGGTGCATCTGGCCCGGGTGGCTGCGGGCGGGGCACACCCAGGCCGGATGGGCGCGGCCCGGGCCCCTGCTGGTGCGGTCCCGGCAGGCCGGGCGCCCGCGACGGGGGGACCGCGTCCCGGCCCCGCGGATCCGGCCCGCGGACCGGGCCGTCGCCGTCCGCCGGCCGCGGGGGAGCGGTGGCGAGCCCGTCCAGGTCTGCCAGCACGCCGTCCAGGAGCCGGTGGACCTCCTCGAAGACAGCGACGTGGGCCGACACCGGCAGCGTCGGCAGCCGCTCCACCTGCGCGCGCGCGGCCTGGACGTCCGGGACGTCAACGGTCATACGGTGTCCTCTTCCGTGACAGTGATGGCAGGGCGTCGCCCCGCGGCACGCCGCTGTCGTCCCATCCAGCATGTCGGATCCCGTCCACGGTATTGACTGTTGCGGCCGGGTGCATCGCGACCGGGCCGCCCCGGCACAACGGGCGGCACGGCCGCCCGCCTGCCGGCGACGGAAGGCAGCCGCTGCTACCTGTTGACGGACGACGGCGGGCAGGGCACGGTACGGACCTGACCGGAGAGAGGAATCAACCGGTATGGCGACCATGCAGCAGTGCGCAACGGCGTTGCGCACGCTGGCGGAGCGGCTCAACGAAATCGCCGACGACCGCCTGCGTAGCCTCGCACCCGACCGCACGATCGTGTGCAGGATTCCTGATCTCGGGGCAAGCTTCTGCACGGAACTGCGTGACGGCAGTGTCCTCGACATCATCATCGAAGGTGACGGTACGGCGGGACAGGTGACCGTCACGGTGAACAGCGACGACCTGATCGCCGTTACCGATGGTAGCCTTGATCTCACCTCAGCATGGACCAGCGGCCGGCTGAAGGTGGACGCCAGCATGTGGGACCTGCTGCGGATGCGTTCCCTGCTGTAGGCCGCCCCACGGATCATCCCGTAGGTCGCCGTCCGCAATGGATGATCACCATCTGCGGACAGTCGTCATACACCCATGGTGCGCACGAGACCACAGGCCATGTATCCGTGGCTGACACCCGCGGCGGCCCGCCCACCAGGCCACCACGCGATGCCGCCGGGAACGCTCCAGGGCGGGATCCCGTCAGGCAGGACGATCGCGCCCCCGGCGGGATCCCGTCAGGCAGGATCCCATCAGGCGAGATCGGCGCAGTTGGGTGGACGGTCGCCGGCCAGTTCGCGCACGGGGTCGCCCGCGTCCGCCGCCGCCCACGCGGCCGCGCACGCCGCCCGCAGCGCGTCCAGGCCGTCGTCCGGTACACCACCGTCGTTGCGCGGTACACCGCCGTCCGGCGGGCCGCCCTTCCGTGCCCACGCGGCGTCCCTGGACGGGGTGTTACCCGGCGGGCTCTCCCCGCCCCCGGGGTTGTCACCGTCGGTGGCGCTCACGGCCTCCGGCCGGTCGGCGGGCCGTCCCGCCGGCCGTATCCTCCGCCAGGTCAGGGTCCCCGCCCGCACCCGGGCCGCCCACTGGCCGCAGAACGCCTCCACCCCGTCCGGCCCCGCCCCGTCCACCGGACCGGCGGTACAGCCGTCACCGGCAGTCGGCGCCGACGCTGGCACTGACACCCGGGTGCCCGGATGGCGTACGAACAGGCCCCGCAGATCGGCCGCGAGATAGGTCGGCCGGTACGGCGCCCCGGCGCGCAGGAGCTCGCCGCTGCTGGTCACCCCGGTGAGCACCAGCAGGGACGGCGTGCCCGAACGGACGGCGGAGGCGATGTCGGTGTCGAGCCGGTCACCGACGATCAGCGGCGAGCGGGCGCCGGCACGGTGGACCGACTCCTCGTGCAACGCCCGCTCCGGCTTGCCGGCCACCAGCGGGACCATCCCGGTCGCGGTCCGCAGCATCGCCACCAGCGAGCCGTTGCCGGGCAGCAGGCCGCGTTCGGTCGGTACCGAGGCGTCGGTGTTGCTCGCGACCCACAGCACTCCCGCCTGGATCGCGAGCGCGGCCTCGGCGAGCCGGGCGTAGTCGATGGCGGGATCGAAGCCCTGCACCACCGCGGCTGGTTCCTCCGCCGCGGCCGTCACCGGCCGCAGGCCCACGTCCCGCACCGCCTCGCGCAGACCCTCCCCGCCGGCGACCAGGACGGCCGCCCCGCGCGGCAGGCGTTCGGCGAGCAGCCGCGCCGCCGCCTGCGCGGAGGTGACCACGTCGGCCGGGGCCGCGGGCACCCCGAAGGAACGCAGCCGCTCGGCGACCCGGGCCGGCGTCCGCAGCGCGTTGTTGGTGACGAACACCACCCGCATCCCGCGTCCACGGGCGGCGGCGATGGCCGGCGCCGCGTGGGGCACCGCCTCGGACCCGCGGTACACCACCCCGTCGAGGTCCATCAGGGCGGCGTCGTGGACGTCGACGAGCGGCGCCGGCGACGCCGACAGCGGCCCGCTCCCGCCCTGCTCGCCCCGCTCGCCCGGCTCACCCGGGCTGGCCGGCTGAGCGGACAGGCGCAGGCCGTGGGTCACGGCCGTCCCCGCACCGGCCGGTTGAGCGCGGCCCGCACACCCCGCAGCGCCTGCCCGTAATGCCCGAGGTCCGGGCGCATCGCGACGGCGAGCGCCAGATGCTCCACCGCCGCGCGCAGGTCACCGGTGCGGCGGGCCGCCATGCCGAGCCCGAACTGGGCGTAGTCGTCGGTCGGGTCGTGGGCGACGATCCAGGCGAAGCTCTCCCGGGCCGCGCCGTACTGGCCGGCGTCGAACTGGGCTCGGGCCAGCGCCTCCCGGACGCTGCGCGAACCCGGTTCGGCGGCCACGGCATGGGCGAGCAGTTGGACCGCGGCGTTGGCGTTGCCCCGGTCGAGCAGGGCGACACCCCGGGTGTACCAGTCGTAGACCTCGCCGCCAGGGCTGCCATCAGGGCTGTTGCCATTCGGCTGGGCGGCACCAGCGGCACCAGCGGCACCAGCGGCACCGGTGCCGGAAGCCGTGGCGGCCAGGCCGGTGTCGGCCCCCTCCGCGCTGTTCGCGCCGTCACCGTCAGGAGCGGGGATGCCAGCGGCCGGGGTGTCGGGCGTGGGGGTGTCGGGGATGTGCCCCGGGCCCGCGGGCAGCCACTCGTCGCGGGGGCCGCTCCCCTCGCCGGCAACCGGTCCGTCGTGCCCGCCGGACATCCGCGCCTCCCTCGTTGCCTGTGCCTGGTTTCCCAGGTTTCCCAGGTCTTCCTGGTTGCCCGTTTTCCTGCGTTTCCCTGCCGTGCCGCGATCCGGTGACGTCCGCGCCCCGGTACCCGTCTGAACCTCCGGCGAACCTCCGATATGCCAGCGTCGGCGCCTGCGGCGGCCGGACGCCGGTGGCCCGAGGTCCAGCTCCCAGTGTCGCCGGAAACCGGTCCCCGCTCCCACCGATCGCGCTGATCGGTGGAGGTGCGTACCATTTCAGTGCCCCCGCCGCCCGTCGTCCCGTCCACAGTGGCGGATGTTTCCTCCCTGCCAGTGGCGTCCATGAGGCACTTCCACAAGGCAGAGACAACTTCCAGGGGCGGATGTCGGCGGTGCCCGTCCGGTGTCGGCGGCGTCTGTGGCGGGCGGACCCATACGATCGCCGCATGGCTGCTCCCGTCCCCCCGGCACCACCCTCACCTGGCGGACTGGTCCTGGCGCCGTTCCGGGCCCTGCGATATGCCGCGGACGACGGCGAGGAGCTGGCGTCGCGGACCGCCCCGCCCTACGACGTGATCGACGCCGCCGGTGTCACCGCGCTGGAGGCACGGCATCCGCACAACGCCGTCCGGCTCATCCTCCCCCGCGACGACGAACGCTCCCCGGGAAGTCGCTACCGGCGGGCCGCGGACACCCTGCGCGTGTGGACCGCCGACGCGGTCCTGCGCCGTGACGACCGCCCGGCGCTGTACGTGTACGAGCAGACCCAGGACGGGCACGTCCAGCGGGGCCTGGTCGGCGCGGTGGCACTGGCCGACCCGGACGCGGGGATCATCCTGCCGCACGAGAACACCATGACCGGGCCGGTCACCGACCGGCTGGCCCTGACCGTGGCCACCGGAGCGAACCTCGAGCCGATCTTCCTGCTGTACGAGGGCGGCGGGGCCGCCAGCCGGATCGTCGCCGAGACGGTGACGACCACACCGCTACTGACCACGACAACCGACGACGGCGTCTCCCACCGCATCTGGGCGCTGACCGACCAGGAGCGGCTCGCCGCCGTCGCCGACGATCTGTACGGGCGGCGGGCGGTGATCGCCGACGGCCATCACCGGTATGCCACCTACCGCCGCTACCAGGCCGACCGCCACGCGGCCGGGGACGGCACCGGCCCCTGGGACTTCGGCCTGGCCTTCCTGGTGGACGCCCGGGTGTCCGGCCCGCAGGTCCATGCGATCCACCGGGTCGTGCGCGGTCTGACCCTCACCGAGGCCGTCCGCCGCGCTGGGACGGCGTTCCGGGTGAAGCCGCTGGACGCTGTGGGTGACCCCGCGGGCGCGTATCTGCTCAGCGAGCTGGCCAAGGCCGGCCAGGACGGCCACGCCTTCGTGATCACCGATGGCCGGGCGGCGTTCCTGCTGGCACATCCGGACCCGGTGCTGCTCGCCGATGCACTGCCGGCGGACCGCTCCGCCGCCTTCCGCCAGCTCGACGTCACCGTCGCGCATCTCGCGCTGATCACAGAGGTCTGGGGGCTGGCGGACACCGAGGGTGTGGTCGACTACCAGCATGACGCGGCTGCCGCGATCGCCGCGGCGGCCGCGGCGGCGCCGGATGCCGCGATCGCGCTGCTGTTGAACCCGACCCCGGCCGCGGACGTCGCCGCCGTGGCCGCGGCCGGCGAACGGATACCGCGCAAGTCGACCCTGTTCACCCCCAAGCCGCGCAGCGGCCTGCTGATCCGCCCGCTGGACGAACAGCCGGTGCCCTGAGCCGTTGGTTCGCCGGTCGTTAGGGTACGTATCGGATTGTGATCGATCTGTGGGGTTCGTTCGTGCGGCGGGTCTGAGTGGGTAGACCGTCGGGCGTGACGCGGGCACAACCGGCGGACGAGGAGCAGGCGTTTATCGAGCCCTACCTGCCGATCGGCGGGTTCGGCCCGTATCCGTAGCGGTTGCGGGCGCGGTTCGAGGTGTGGTCTGGCGGTTCCGTACCGGCGGGCAGTGGCGGGAGATGCCCCGGGGGTTCGGTGCCTGGCCGACGGTGTCCAACCGGTTCCGGCAGTGGTGGGACACCGGTGTCGTCGACCGTCTTCGCGGCGGCGTGGCTACCCGCCGGCTCGGGCGACGCTGAGGATTCTTCGTCGGCGCGGAGGACCGAGATCGGCTCGGCCTGTCCGGCGCTCGGCGTCTTCGGCCCGGTGACCGACTTTCGCCGAGTCATGCTCATGACGGCTGCGGGCTTTCCGCGATCGGCAGTTGGGTGAAGGCGCCGCCGTGGAGCCCTGGGACAGCCGATTCGGCGTCGAGGCTGGCGGCCGACGTCACGTCGCCATCCCATCCTCCGGCCAGCAGTTCCTGACCGGACGCGCATGAGCGCAGCTCGTCGAGGAGGTCGGCCTCGGCGGTCCGGAAGGCGGCGGTGGTGTCCCGCGCCTCGGAGCCGGGAGAAACGATCTCGACAACGAGCGGGACGTGATCCATCCGAAGCCGTTCACCACATGCATGGTCAGGGCCGCGGTAGAGGATGACGTCCGGGCGGCGGTTGAGCAGTGCCAGGGATTCGACCGGCTCGTCGAGCTCGCCGACAGCCTCTGGGCGACCCGTCCTCCCGCGGCCAACGGCCTTCTCCTCCCATGATCCCGAACCCGCCAGCAGATCACCTCACTCAGGGCACAAGGACGATCTTTCCTCGTACGCGGTTGGTTTCGCTGAGCTCGTGGGCCTTCGCGGCGTCGCGCAGCGGAAGAACCCGGTCGATGGCGGCCCTGAGGCGGCCACGTTCCACCAGCTTGGCGATACTCTCAAGATCGACACCGGACGGGGTGAAACCGAACTCGACGAACCGCAGGCCGCGGGCCTGGGCCTGTTCCCGGACCACGCCGCGGTCCGGGCCGGTGCCCCGCACATCGATGAGAAGCCCGCCGGGCCTGAGCGTATCGAGGGACCGGGGACCGTAGTCGTCGCTGATCGGATCAAGCACGACGTCGATGTCTCGTGCCACGGCAGCGAAATCGACGGTGGTGTAGTCGATGAGCTCGTCAGCCCCGAGGCCGCGCAGAAACCCGTGTTTTCCCTTCTGGGCGGTGCCGATGACGTATGCGCCGCGCGCCTTGGCGATCTGTACGGCGAGGTGCCCGACCCCGCCGGCGGCGGCGTGGATGAGGACGCGCTGCCCGGCGGTGACGGCAGCGACGTTCACCAGCGGCTGCCAGGCGGTGAGCGCGGCGACCGGTAGAGCGGCGGCCCGGACGGGGTCGACGCCCAGCGGCACGGCGGCGAGTGCGTCCGTCGGCGCGGCCACGTACTCCGCGTAGGCGCCCCGGGGCGGAAATGAGCACCCGTAGACAACGTCGCCCGGGGCGAACCGGGTCGTCCGTTCACCGACCGTCTCTACGACTCCGCAGAGGTCCAGTCCGAGCGTGAGCGGTGGATCGCCGAACCGTCGCACCAGCCCGGCTCGGATCTTCCAGTCGGCCGGATTCACCCCGGCCGCACGCACCCGTACCAGCACCTCTCCCGGGCCGGGCACTGGCCGGTCGTACTCGACGATCTCCAGAACCTCCGGACCGCCGTAGACACGCTGGCTGATCGCGCGCATACGGGTCATCCCTGTGCTCCCCTCGGATGTGTTGTGGTCATTCCGTGGCGACCACTCATCCTCAGCGGGCCAGTACCTGTTTGCATAGAAGGCACTACTCTGATACCTAGGTATCTCATGGATACCGCCCTGGAAGGTGCCTCCCCGAGCTGGGCCGCTACCTACCGCCGCGACTGCCCATCGCGTACAGTAATCGAAGTCCTCGCCAACAAATGGGCACTGTACGTCCTGGGCGCGTTGCGCCGGTACGACCGACCGATGCGTTTCAACGAGCTCCGACGCCTCCTCGACGGAATCACACAGAAAATGCTCACCCAGACCCTGCGCGCATTGGAACGAGACGGACTCGTCAGCCGCACGGTCTACCCCACCGTCCCCCCTCGGGTGGAGTACGGACTGACTGAACTCGGAGTCGGCGCCGGACAGTTGACCAGCGCAATTGCGGAATGGTCCGCGGAAAACGCCCAGAAGATCGCCACCGCCCGCAGGGCATTCGATGGCCGGGCCACCGTCGAGCCAGCGCCCCTGCAATAGAAGCGTGAGGTTGCCGACGGCGTCGACTCCTCGGGATGACGACGCAACGTCTCGTCCGTCGTGTCGGTCGCGGCAGTCGATGGTCTCGGCCGCGCCCAGTCCGCGCACGTAACCGTCGTCGACGGCCTATGCCCGGCGACGATGACGCCCCTGCCCGGCCCAGCACCGGACCGGCCCTCGTCCATCGGCCCGTGACGACAGACGATCCAAAGGCGATCCGGCACCAACAACAGGTGATCTGGCACCTACCGTCAGCTGACGACCCCCTCGCCCGCGTCGAGCCGCCGGCGTTCCTGAGCGTCCAGCAACTCGTCGCCGTGCTCGAGTGTCCAGTCTCCGAGCGCCTTCATCGGGCCGTCGACCAGGCTCTGTCCCAGCGAGGTCAGCGTGTACTCGACCCGCGGCGGGGCCTGCGCGAAAGCACGGCGGTCCACCAGGCCGTGGCCACACAGCCGGTGTAGCGCTTCGGTGAGGACCTTGTCGCTTATGCCGCCGATCGCGACGCGCAGCTCGCGACGCCGACGGGGGCCCAGGCGGAGAGCCGCCAGCACGACAGGATCCCAGGTGTGGGCGAACAGGTCGGTCGCCGCCCGGATGCGGCAGTCCGCGACCAGCTCCTCGCAGTGGCGCCCGCGCTCGCTCATCCTCCCCATCGTCGCAGGTTCGACGCGCACCGATCGGTGCGTAACGACTTCCCTACCGTTGCCTTCGAAGCGGCCCGGCTGCCCGCGGCAGCGGTCGCTCGCCCGCGAAGCGGTCGTCGGCGCGAACGAGGAGGGACCATGCGAATCGGGATCCTGGGCACGGGAGCCCTGGCCGAGGGGCTGGGAAGAGGCTGGGCCCACGCCGGGCACGAGCTGGTGATCGGCGGGCGGTCGCGGGCCAAGGCGGACGCGCTCGCCGAACGCCTGGGCGGAGCGGCGCGCGCGGCCAGCCCACGAGAGGTCGTCACCGGGCGGGACGCGGTCCTGCTCGCCGTGCTGTGGGCTGGCGTCGAGGACGTCCTGCGCAGCGTCGACGCGGCTGACGGTCGGCTTGCGGGAACACCGTTGATCGACCCGACCAACGCGGTGGAGCACGGTGTCGGCGTGCTGCTCACCGAGCACGGCCGCTCGGCGGCGGGCCGGATCGCCGAGCTGGCGCCCGGAGCGCACGTCGTGAAGGCGCTCCATCTCTTCCCAGCCGAGCAGTGGACACGCCCTCCCACCAACGGTGTCACTGGCACTGACGGTGTCACTGAAGGTGATAGTGACGGCAAACAGGCGACGACGGTGGCGATCTGCGGTGACGACGCGGCGGCGTTGCGGGTCACCAGCGAGCTCGTCCGGGACGTCGGTGGCATACCAGCCGTGCTGGGGCCGTTGGACCGCGCGCGTCAGCTCGAGGAGGTCGCGGGCTTCGTCATCGGACTGGCGTTCGCGGGCTTTGATCCCGCCTCCGCCGTTCCCCACGTCCCGACGCGGACCATACCGGCTTAGGGCGCGTATCGAGTTGTGATCGAGGGGTGGTTCACGTGAACTCCCTGATCCAGATCATCGAGGCACGGAACTGGGGACCCGCGAGACAGCCGCCCGGGGTCCTGTCGTAACGGATGGCGACACCCCGCCAGTCCTTCACCGTGCCGCTCAGACGTTCGAGGGTGTTCCGTTCCCGGTGGAGCCCGGTGTCGTGGCAGACAGCCCGTCCCCCCGCGGCCCTTGTTCTTCCGATGGGCGGCCTGGTCGGCCTTCTCCGGGATGACCACCCGGATACCGCGCCTCCGCCAGTCCTCTATGACGGTTGAGCGGAAGGAGCGGTTTCACCTTCCGGCGGCTCCGCGGCGTCCAACTCCACAGCGGCGTCCAGCTCCGCGGCACGGTCCGCGGCATCGGTCTGCTCGGTGTCGTCGACGGTCGCGGCGGAGACGAACCAGCGTGCCGCGTCGGTGGGACGGCCCGCGGCCAGCAGCGCCTCCGCGTAGGCGTACCACAGCCTCGCGCTCCACGGCCGCACGCCGGCGGCGGCCGCCTCGTCCTGCAACAGCAGAACCGCGGCCTCCGGCTCACCCAGATCACGCCGCGCGCCCGACAGGACGATCAGCAACTCGGCCCGGGCCTCCTCGTCGAGTTCGGCCGCACCCGGATCACGGGCGAGCAGCAGGGCACGCTCGGGACGCCCGAGCCCCCGCTCGGCATCGGCCATCACGGCAAGGTGCCGCGGGGACCCGTCGATGCGGCGTGCCGCGCGCAGTTCGGCGAGCGCCGTGGCGAACTCCCCCGCGTGGTAGGCGGCGAGCCCGACCGCCTCCCGGACGACGGCGATCCGGGACGCCAGTCCCGCGGCCGCGCGGGCGTGCGCGAGCGCGAGCGCAGGGTCCTCCTCGAGGTACATGCCCGCGGCCACCAGATGCCGGGCCACCGGTTCGGCCAGGGACGCGCCGAGACCTCGCAGCTCCCGGGTGACCTCGAAGTCGAGGAGTTCGGCGCGGGCCTCGTCGGGAAGCTCCGGCGCCGACGGCCGGCTGGAACGCCCAGCCCCCCGGCCGGCGCCCGCGTCACCATGCGGGGACGTCGGGGAACCCGCCGATGCATGCGGACGGCGGTGGGCGGCACCGGTCGCACCACGACGGTCCGTCCCGGCCGCACCGCCAGCACGTCCCGGCCTGGACACCGACGGCCTGGAGCCGCCCCCGCGCCCCGCTGGAACACCTGATGCCGACGAGGCGGTGCCCGATGTCCGCCGGTCCGGTCCCGGGGTTCTCTTCCCGGGGTGGTCCTGCCGGCCAGTGCCCTGCTCACCGGACCGGGTGTGGGCGGCGCCCGGACGGTCGGCGCCTCGGGGGCGGGCGGAATCCCGCGGGCCTGCCGCGGCCTGTCCCGGCCCGGCCGTGCCGGAGTGCCGGGCGGCGACATCCCGAGCATTATGATCATAACCGTGCTGGTCCCGCGCCCGGGTGTCCCTGAGCTCCCGGGATTCCCGCGTGGAGGCGGTGCCAGGTCGCGACTCGGTGCTGGGCGCCCGCCATCCGCCGCCGGGCCCGTCGCGCCGGTCGGTCAGCGGCCGGTCGGCGCCGCCGGATGCGTGGGACGTCCGGCTGTCGTCGCGACGATCGGAGCTGGCCGACGAATAGGCCGACGGACGGGAGGTGCCCCGCGGCGGCGTCCGGCGCGAACTGTCAGCGGCCGGGCCACCAACGGTACGGCCACTGACGTCGTGGCCGCCGCCACGGCCCTGTCTCTGGCCGTGGGTGGAGGGACGATCGTCACGGCGCCGGTCGGGCCGCCCGTACCGGTCGCCACGCGACGGCGTCTGCGAAGACGGTTCGAAACGCCCGGTGCCGGCTCCCGTACCGGGCACGCGCCCGGCCGAGCCGCGACCGCGCTGCTCGGCATCGCCGCGTGGCGGCCCGCCGGTACGGCCGGCTCCGGACGGCCGCCCAAGCCGGCCCGGCTCACGTCGACCGGAGAAGTCAGCAGAGGAACGTGACGGCTGCGCGGCATCCCGCCACTGCGCGGAAGAGCGCTGCGCGGAGGAGCGCCCTGCGGAAGAGCCCGAGAAGGTCTGTCGGGAAGCTCGCGGGGCGTTCGTTCCCTCGGTTCTCTTCGCCGCCGACCACTGCCTGTCGGGGCGGGAGCCCGCCGGCTGCGATCCGCCTGCCGACGGTTGGAACCGTTGAAATCCGCTGGCCCGGTTGCCGCTGGCCCGGCTGTCGTTCCCGCCGCCTGCCCCGCGATCCGGGTAGCGGTTTCCTGCTGGCTGTCGTGATTCACCCTGTCGTGACTCACTGCGTGTACCCGCGGGGCGGGCCGAACGGCGATCGGAATCATCATGGGGACGGCTCGGCCGGATTCCCGACCCGCCTCGAGCAGCACCAGCGGATCGCGCGCCTGAGCCCCGTTCGCTCGAGCCGTGCCAGCCTGGGCGGCGATCCGGGTCGATGCCGCGAGCCGCCCGGCCGTACCCGCCCGTGCTCCCGTAGCCGCTCCCGTAGCCGCTCCCGTAGCCGCTTCTGTCGCCGCGGGCGTTCTCACCGCGGGTGTTTGCCGTCGCCTGGCCGCGGGCTGCCTGACCACGGGCCTGCCGATCCTGGCGGACGTGCTGACGCCCACCGGCGGCACGGCGAGCCTCGCGGGCCTCACGCCACCGTTTCTCCGCGAGGCTTTCCGTTGCTGCCGCGCTGGCCGCCGTCGGCGCCTTCCCTCGGCCGCTCGCCGTACGGCGAGCGGCTGTCCGCCCGGCGGACCTGCCCACTCCCACGGTCGCGGCCGAACCATCCGAGTGGCCGCGGCCATCCCGTGGCTGACGGCCGGAACGACCCCCCGTGTCTCCAGTCGTCCGCATCTGGCCGCCTCCCTGCACCGACATCACATCCCCATCATCCACCACCACGCCGACAACCCCTCATCCCGCGGCTCCCGGTACATGCCAGCGTGGAACATCACCCGGCCGCCTCACACAGCGGAACGCGGCGGAAGCAGCCCACAGGAGGGGCTTCATCACAGCGAGCTCCGTACGACGAGCTCCGTCGCGGGGAAATCCGCCGCGAGGGGCTCCATGACAGCTCCATGGCAAGGGGCTCCGGCCCCTCTCCCTGTCAGGCTCGGCTGAGATGCCCTCACGCAGGACAGGTTTTCGTGCATGACGAAGAGGGGCCACCCGAAACCGGGCAGCCCCTCCCCACCACACACAAGTCCGGCAGCGACCTACTCTCCCACGCAGTCACCCACGCAGTACCATCGGCGCAGAAGGGCTTAGCTACCGGGTTCGGAATGGAACCGGGCGTTTCCCCTTCGCCATAACCACCGAAACACCACGAGACTACAACCGGAAACCGGCCATACCCCCAGAACCACACAGTGGACGCGCAATACCTTCGAAGACAAGCCCTCGGCCTATTAGTACCGGTCAGCTCCATACGTCACCGTACGCCCACCTCCGGCCTATCAACCCGATCATCTACTCGGGGGCCTTACCAGGTTCACCCTGTGGGAGACCTCATCTCGAAGCAGGCTTCCCGCTTAGATGCTTTCAGCGGTTATCCCTCCCGAACGTAGCCAACCAGCCGTGCCCTTGGCAGAACAACTGGCACACCAGAGGTTCGTCCGTCCCGGTCCTCTCGTACTAGGGACAGCCCTTCTCAAGTCTCCTACGCGCGCGGCGGATAGGGACCGAACTGTCTCACGACGTTCTAAACCCAGCTCGCGTACCGCTTTAATGGGCGAACAGCCCAACCCTTGGGACCTACTCCAGCCCCAGGATGCGACGAGCCGACATCGAGGTGCCAAACCTTGCCGTCGATATGGACTCTTGGGCAAGATCAGCCTGTTATCCCCGGGGTACCTTTTATCCGTTGAGCGACGGCGCTTCCACTAGCCACCGCCGGATCACTAGTCCCTGCTTTCGCACCTGCTCGACATGTCTGTCTCACAGTCAAGCTCCCTTGTGCACTTGCACTCGACACCTGATTGCCAACCAGGCTGAGGGAACCTTTGGGCGCCTCCGTTACCCTTTAGGAGGCAACCGCCCCAGTTAAACTACCCACCTGACACTGTCCCTGATCCGGATCACGGACCCAAGTTAGACACCCAATTCGACCAGAGTGGTATTTCAACAGTGACTCCACCGAAACTGACGTTCCCGCTTCACAGTCTCCCACCTATCCTACACAAGCCGAACCGAGCACCAATATCAAGCTATAGTAAAGGTCCCGGGGTCTTTCCGTCCTGCCGCGCGTAACGAGCATCTTTACTCGTAATGCAATTTCGCCGAGTCTGTGGTTGAGACAGTAGGAAAGTCGTTACGCCATTCGTGCAGGTCGGAACTTACCCGACAAGGAATTTCGCTACCTTAGGATGGTTATAGTTACCACCGCCGTTTACTGGCGCTTAAGTTCTGAGCTTCGCACCGAAATGCTAACCCGTCCCCTTAACGTTCCAGCACCGGGCAGGCGTCACTCCGTATACATCGTCTTACGACTTCGCACGGAGCTGTGTTTTTAGTAAACAGTCGCTTTCCCCTGGTCTCTGCGGCCACTATCCGCTTCGGAGGCACAGCCCCTACACGGACAACGGCCCCCCTTCTCCCGAAGTTACGGGGGCATTTTGCCGAGTTCCTTAACCACAGTTCACTCGCTCGCCTTGGTATTCTCTACCTGACTACCTGTGTCGGTTTCGGGTACGGGCGGCCCTGACACTCGCTAGAGGCTTTTCTCGGCAGCATGGGATC